>NZ_JBVVOT010000011.1:0-212971 GCF_055807455.1 Bradyrhizobium sp. Kon58 | reverse complement strand
CCCGAACGCTGCCGCGTCCACCGCAAGCCCGGCTCGCGAACGTGACGACCACAAGATCGCCCCTCAAGGATGAGCCGAGATGGGCCACACATACGCCGTTTCCGAATTTCGGTAAAGTGGAATATTTTTGTAGGAAGGGGTTGACGGGGTGGCGGGTGTTTTGCCCGACGGGTCGTGACCCGGCACCCCTTCCGCGGAATGAACGGACTCGGGGCGCGATTTCAACGCGCCGGCGGCATCAGCGCACGCAGGATACCCGGCTTCCAGGCCTGGCGCGCACTGTCGAACGCCGCGAAGTCGTGATCAAACTGCCAGTAGGCCCATGACCAGCCGAGCCGGTCGGCGCTTCTCGCCACGAACGACAAATACCGCTGCCGGCTGTCGGATGGCGCACGCTCGTACACTCCGAACTCGCCGACATAAACCGGGCGCTGCTCTTTCTCCGCCCAGAGGCTCATCTTCCTGAAGTCGGCGGCAGCCTTGGCTTCATCCTCCGGGCTGCCCCAGTCCAGGGGCCCGATCCGCGAAAACGTCGGAGACCACGGCGCGCCCTGATGGGTGAACCGTATCGGCGCGTAATAATGAAACGTGACGATGAGATGCCTGTCATCGGCCGGGAGAACCAGCTCGTCCACAGGGATCTCATCGGTGTTGAGAACGGCGGCGATGACCGGCCGTTCGGGATTGGTGCGGCGGATGATGCCGAGACATTCATTGAGAAGCGAATTCCAGCTGGCGGAGCTCATTTCTCCACCAGGCTCGTTCAACACTTCGAAGACGAGTGCCGGATATTTGCCGGCATAGCGCTCGGCGATCTGCCGCCAGAACGCCTTGAGCTTCTCGGCGCATTCGGAAACGTCGCGTTGGCAAAGGTGGGTATCGTGCTCGTCGACGATGGGGACGAGCTTTCTCGCGAGAACCTCCTCGATGACGGCGTCAAGCCGCCTCAGGACGATCTCGTCCAGGACATTCCCCGGGCCCATGAACTTGAAGCCGAAGAAATTGATCCTGACATGCGCGAACCCGGCCCTCTTGATCGCGGTCAGATTGTCCAGGCGAAATGGCGCGTTATGGCCGCCTTCCCAGATTCCATCGTAGCCGAGAATGTTGATACCGCGACCCAGTTTTTGTGAGTCACGAGAGGCGGCCTGCTCGGCCCCGTGGGCGTGGGAGAACAGCGATGCAAGGAAGAACGCCGCGGCCGCAAGATTGAAGCTTCTCGGCCAACTAGCGTGCTTGGCGGTCATACTGCTTCCATTCCTAAAGCCTGGAATTCCGTCGATCGCACCGGCCTGCACGTCGCGAAGAACAGCCCCACCAGGAGCACCGACGTAAACATCGTCGAGCGAAGGAACGTCGTCTCCGTAAAATTGGTCTGAAAACTGAGGACGACGAATCCGATGATGAGGGCACAATGCGAGCGGTCGATCGTGCGAGCGGAAATCAGATGGAGGATCTTGTGCGAGAACAGGAGGACGCTCGCGGTAAAGAGCGTATATCCCAGAAATCCGGTTTCCATCAGGATCGCGATGTAGCCGCTGTGATAATTGTCGAGCACCCAGCCGTGATTCTGTTCGAAATAATCGTAGATCGAGGGGATTGTCCAGAAGCCGTTGATGCCGAAGCCGAGCAGCGGCGCATCGTTGAAATGACTTATCGCGTAGTGCCAGATGAAGGTCCGTTCGGTGAAATCGATACTGGCATCGCCGATATGGATGGCATCATATCCCGTCGCGTAAAAATACAGGATCAGAAGTCCGGCCAGAATGCACATGACGAACGGCAGGAGCGCATAGAGCCTCATGCAGCCGACCGACCACATCGAGGTCACGAGCATGGCGCAGGCGGCCAGAGCGACAGCGCCGGCGCCGCGCGATTCCGACGCGAAGACACAGGTTGACGCCAGCAGGAACACGGCGAGGAAAGCCAGCCACCCCTGCCCCGTCATCTTTCGATAGCAGGCCAAGAACATCAGATACGCGCCGACGAAGCCGAGCGTCTGCTTGGATTCGTAGACGCCCTGCCATTGACCGTTATGCATCCAGCTGTGGTCGATCCCGATGTCGGGCACGGCCAACGCACAGACAGCCGACGCGGCGACCAATATGAAGAGCCCAAGGGCCGTGGCTTTCACGATCTCGTCCAGGTCGACGCGCGTGACGAGGCAGAATGCGCCGAACGTCGTCATCGCAAGCGCCGCGCTCTTCATGATCGCCGCGACGCTCAGGCTGGACCAGAACACCGAGACAATTGCGAAGGCGTAGAATGCGACCAGCGCCACCAGATCGGGGTTGACCTGCAACCGCAGGCGTGGCTGCACGAATGCACTTGCGTAGATCAGGACGCCCCACATCAGAAGGGCTATGGCCTGTTGCAGAAAGCTCAGCTCCGCCGGCAGCAGCGCGGCGTTGAAGATGCCCATCGATGCGACCACGTTGATGGTGATCGAACAGCTGATCGCGACCCTGGCTATCTTCTCGACGCCAACGCTGCGCGTCGTCCAGATCGCGCTCCCGGGTGCCCCGGAATCCACCTCGGTCTGCAGGCTGGCCATGAGATGACCTTCCTTAAGCGCGGTTAATAATTTGCTAGCGCAGGCCGATCTCCATCGCTGCGACGCGACGCCGTTGCGAAATTAACGTTTTGGTAACGATATGAGCCTTGCGCGAGGCGTTAATGCAAACTGCACGCCGCCGGTGTCTCGCCCGTAACGACCCTGCTATAAAGCGCAGGTCCGGCTCGATCGACCCGTCCCGAGCTATCCGGTTTCCCTGGTTGTGCATGAACAAAGCTAGCAACACGTTCGACATCGCCATCGAGCAGGGATTCGACTTCCTGTCGCCGGATTACGCGGAGCTGTTTGACAACTCGGCTGCCACCGCGTTCCAGCATCCACTTTGGCTGGACACCCTCTACACCCGGCTCGCGTCTCATGCAGGCGCAACGCCTCTGGTTGTCGTGGTCCGCCACCGCGCGACGGGCGCCCTTGCGATGGTGCTGCCCTTGCTGCGGATCCGGCGCGGCCCGATACGGACCGTCGAATTCGCCGACCTCCGCGTCTCCGACTATCTGGCGCCGGTGTGCAGCCCGCAACTATTTTCCGAGCTGCTCAAGGACGAGAGTGCGTGCGCAGAAATCAGGTACCTCGTCCGCCCGTTCGATCTGCTCCGAATGACCAAGCTGCCGGACGGACGGCTTCCGATCGAGAACCTCCTGGCTACGCCCCGCCGCGTCGCGATGGACTCCAACGCTTACGCAACCGTTCTCGTCGCGCCGTTCGAGCAATGGCGCGCCAGTGCGATGGACCGTTCCTACCAGAAGGAGCTCGCAAAGAAATCCCGGCAGCTCCAGAAGAAGGGCGATCTGAGTTTTTCATGCTGCAGCGACAGCGCCTCCGTGATCGAGGCGCTGGACGTGATGCGCAAATTCCGCGGTCCGCGCTTTCAGGCGCAAGGCGACGGAGATCTGCTCCAGCGCCCCGAATATTACGGCTTCTATTCCGAGATGGCGCAGCGCGGCCTCGGCTCCTTTGTCCGGCTCTACGCGATGAAGATGGATGGCGAGGTGATCGCCGCCGTGCTCGGGCTCTGCCATCAAGGCAGCTTCCTCGTCATCATGAGCGCCTTCGACATTGCCGGATACAAGAGCCAGTCCCTGGGCGCGCTGATGTTCGAGCAGGTGGCGAAGGATTGCATCGAGCGCGGGGATCAGATGCTCGATTTCACCATCGGTGACGAGCCCTACAAGAAACTGTTCGGCGCGCAGCCTTCGCCGATGTGGGCGGTTGCGCAGGCCGGCAGCACCGTGGGCGCCATTTCCTTGTTCGCACTGAAACAGGCTCCCTGGCTCAAACTGGCCGCGAAGCGAATGTCGGAGTTCAAGCTTCTGCCGACGCGGACGTCGACGCCCACGCGCTGACCGGACGAGGCCCCCGACGATACGACGGTTCTCAGGCGCGTAGCGCGCTTCGAACATGCGCGAGCCAGCCTGGCCGCATCTGATCGACGCGGTGGGTGATCCTGCGTCGCAGGAAGTGCAGCCGCCGCCGCACGTCCCAGCCGATATCGTTGCGGGACGTCAGGGCCTGCCGGAAGCGCGCCATCTTCAGTGACTGCTGGTCAGCCGCGACCTTGTCGGGGTCGGAATAGAATTCCGAAATCTTGTCCTGGCTCATGCCTTCGGTCACGAGCCAACGTGGCGCATATTCGGTGCAGAGGCGGTCGACGTCGACCAGCAGGCGGGCAACGCCGGTGCCGGCGGCCGGGCAATTGGTCTGGAACGCATCGCCGATGAGCACGACGCCGGGCTGGAGATGCCTTTCCACGACGGACAGGTCCATCACCCAATTCTGCACCCGGTCGATCACGTGAAAATCGCCAAGGTAAGGCCGCAATCCGGGCAGCAGGCGCAACACCGTCGCTTCCGGTTCGCGGCGCAGCTCGCGCATAACAGGATCTGCCGCGTCGCGGAACATGAAGAGGTTTGCCCGCATGCCGGCACGCACGGGAAACAGGCTGAGATAATCGATGCCGTCCGCCGTGCGCTCGCCGTAACAGGTCAGCGCCTCGAAATCGAACGGCACATCGTCCCGGCGCGCGATCGTGAATCCAAACGTGACCGAATGGCGCTCGGCCAGCACCCGCCGCTTGATACCGAGCTTGTAGCCGAGAACGCCCGCCATGCCCGTGGCCAGCACGACAAGGCGCGCTGTCATGCGCCGCCCGGACGCGAGCTCGATATGCTGGATATCGTCGCTGCAGTTGACGGCCGTGACCTCGTCGACGATCAGGCTGGACGGATCAGGCAGTTGACTGCGCGCCATGGCGACGAGATCGGCATAGGCTAGTCCGTAAGCCCGGCCGACGCTGACATCGACCACCTTGCCGTCCCTGATATTGAGCACCTGATCATATCGGCAGGCCACCTTGTCGAGCGCGTCGAGGAAGCCCAGCTTGCGCAACATCTCTAGCTGATGGCCACCGATTTTCTCGACCCGGAACTCGTCCGGATGGACGGCGCGCTTGTCGACGAGAGCGACTCGATGCCCTGCCCGCGCGAGCACGGCCGCCGCGAGCGAGCCCGCAAGGCCGCCGCCAACGATCGCGATGTCGGCGACGATCGTCGAAGTGCCCACCGCGGCGTTCGGCTCGGTCACGTTGCTATCCGCCGTCATTGTCCAGGCTCCCACGGTCAACGATGGTTGCCCGTGCAATTCTCTCGCCTGATGTCGCATCGCAGGACCAAACGCGATCATTTCTCGATATCTCGGTTAATGCAGCGGAGACCTGCCGGCCCGATGAGATCCGGCACGCGCCTTGCTCGGGATGGCCATTCCCGGCGAGCCGGTCCGCATTCCAGCGGCTCATCTCGCCTCATTGGCCGTCGATGCGGCGCTATGCCGCCACGCGATCGGGCCGCACTATGCTCTATCTGGGACAATGGGATCAGCAATGTTCCATAGTGAAGCAACAGGCATGGCCGCGACGTCGCCGCGGTCGGCGGGATCATGGAGGCCGCCATTAACACTCGCGGTTTTTCGCCATGCTAGGCTTTTGCAGGTAATCGGAAAAATGTCTCTTCAGGGGAAGTTGCCTCTTAAATTTCCATGATCGAATCCATCGTCCAATTTATGCGGCGCGACGTGACGCGCGGTGTTGCCGGAACCATCCTTCTCAAGGTTGGTAGCGGCGCGCTTGCGTTCGCGTTGTTCTCGCTTGCGGCACGAACGATGTCGCCCGATGGGTTCGGCATCTTTGCGACCTGGCTTTCGGTGGCCCAGATGGCCGCGGTCGTCGGTCTGGTGGGCCAGGAATCGCTGCTGGTGCGATTTCTGAACGAGTATCGGGTGGGAAATCAGCCCGATCTCACCAAAGGCGTGCTGCTATCGAGCCTGAAGATTTCCTCCGTCGCGATGCTGATCGCGATCGGCGCAATGGCGATCGGCGCGAACATCAAAGGCGCCTCGTGGCTGCTGGTCATCGCGGTGTCGGCCTACACGGCCGTGAATGCGGGGCTGATGCTTGGCAGCCAGATCGCACGCTCGCTGGTCAGCATTCTCATGGGAGAAGGAAACAGGGAGTTCTTCTGGCGCGTCAGCGTCGTGTTGTTCCTGCTCGCAATCATGTTCGGCCATCGCCAGCTCGATCCCGCCGAATTGATCGCCGTGATGACGATTGCCATGTCGGTCGGACTCATCGCACAGATCATCGCGATTGCGCGAACCCTGCCGGATTTCCGCGGCACGGCGGTGGGGTCCGAGACGTCGCGCTGGAGATCGAGCGCGCTTCATTTCTGGGTCGCGTCCATCCTCGAAGCCGCGAACCAGTATTTCGACGTCATCCTGGTCTACTGGATGCTGGACCCGACAACCGCCGGAATTTACTTTGCCGCTTCGCGCCTGGCCAACATCTTCGCCATGCTCTCGGCCGCACTGTACAGTTTTGGCGCACGTCGGCTCCCCTCGCTGTACTTCAGCAAGAACCACCAGGAATTCGAGCGAACGTTGCGGCTCATGGCGGAAGTGACCGCGGTGTGCGTGGTCAGCGGACTTCTCCTGATCTGGGTTGGAGGTCCCCATCTGCTCAACCTGTTCGGGCCACATTTCGCTGCGCAGCACTGGGTCCTGATCGTGCTCGCGATCGGAACGGCGTTCCAGGCGGCGGGCGGTCCTTCTGCGGCGATCTTGCAGCTGACCGGCTATGAGCGCGAGTATGTCCCCGTGATCGCCGGAAACGTCGCGCTGCGGCTGGTCGGATTTCTCGTCCTCATTCCCTGGCTTGGCGTTCTTGGCGCAGCGATCTCGGCCACTGTGTCGCTGGCGCTCGCGACCATCGCTCTCAACATCCTCTGTCGACGGCGAACCGGGGTCGATCCCTCGATTCTGGGGCTCCTGCGCTTCTCGGCATCGAAGCCTAGCGCCTACGCGGTCCGTGGCGCGGACTCCGGCGAATAGGCGTCTGTTCAGCGAGACGATTGCACGGTTTGGCAATCCGGTGCCGGTGGCGTCAACCAGCCAGCCCCAGCACTTCGCCGCGCCGCGACGCTGAGGGGCCGGCCGGCACACGATTGACGACGATGCCGGTCGGCACGCCGGCAAACCGGGAGAGCGCAGCGATTGCCCTGCGCATTGCGGCCGAGTCGACTGCGTCTTCGCGCGCGACCAGCATGACAAGATCAGCGTGAGCAGCCAGCGCCGCCGCCTCCGGCTGCAACGCCAGGGAGGTGGCGTGGACGACGATCAGATCGAACTCCGAACGAATATCGTCCGCGGGCAGCGGCGCCGGCCTCTTGCTGGCGCCCAGAAGCTCATCGACGCTGCGGAAATCTGCAGTGGTCATGCCGTCGGCCTGGCCCTTGGCAAGGCCAGCTCCGGCACCGCCGAGGTCCGGCTCGACCCGGATCAACACGCTCAGCTTCCCGGTGTTCAACGCCCATCGATTCAGCGACCGCGCAACGGTGTTGCCGCCAGCGCGCTTCCCGACCGACATCACGAGGACGACCTTGCCACGAGGTCCCGGCACCTTCTCCAGCCGCTCCAACAGCGGGCGCAGATGGGGACCGAGATCGAGTTCGGTCGTCGCGGACACCGGACCTTGCCAGATGTTTCTGGGGACTTCGCCAGGCGTCAGGTCGGGAATGCGGGCCCACACCGGTGGACGTGACCACGTCGCGGACTGGCGCGGAGTCGGTTCGGGGTCGCGGATGTCAGGAGCGGATTTGTCCGATCCGCGTCCCGTGGCGGCAACGACAGCCGTCGATGTCAGCAGCGAACCGATTGCGAGAGCGGCGAGCAGCAAAGACAGTGGTGGAAGGGTCGAGCGCAGCGGCGGAATGGCGGACGACGCAATCTTGGTCTGGGAGCTCTGCAAGAGGCGCTGCTCGTTCGTCGTCTTGGAGCGCGAGAGGAACTGCTCGTAGATGTTTCTGTTGGCCTCGGCGTCGCGCTGCAGCTCCTGGAGCCGGACCAGAGCTTGACCATCGACCAGAAGCTGCGATTCCGCCGCCTTCATCTGGCCTTCCAGCGCCTTCTGCTGTTCGCGCTGGGCCTCGTATTCCGATTTTGCGGTATCGATGCCCTTCGTCCGCTCGACTTCGATCTGCCTGTTGAGATCGGTCAACTGGCTGTACGACATGACGAGGTCGGGATGGCGATCGCCGAACACCGCCCGCTTCTGCGCAATCTGGTCATTGAGCGCCGATCGCTGTGCGCGCAGGGCGCTCAGCAGATCCTGTTTGACGGGGCTATCGACATTCGCCTTCACGTCGCGCTGTGCCTGCTCGTAGCGGGCCTTCGCCTCTTCGGTCCGGGCCCGCGCAGCGGCAACCTGCTGCGACAGTTCGGTGACCCGCAATTGCTGGGTGGTGGAATCCTTGCCCGCGTTGACGATCCTGTGCTCGAGCTTGAACGTGGCCACGGCGTCCTCTGACGCCTTCAACCGTTCGTTCAATGATTTGAGCCGGCCACTGAGCCAGTCGGCGGCTTCGTCGGTTGCATCGGTGCGGCTGCGGCCCTGGCTGGCGACGAACGCCTCGGCGATGGCGTTGGCGTAGTAGGCCGCCCGCTCCGGCCGGTTGGAGGTGAAGCGGATGGCGATGACATAGGTCAGCCCGCGACGGGAAATGTCGAGGCGGTTGCGGAATCTCTCGAGCAGGCGCGCGGGGTCGGTATGTCCCCCGGAAATGTCCTGGTCATCCCGAATCTTGAGCTGCTCGATCAGCGGCTCGAGAAAGCCGTCGGACTTCGCCACTTCGACCAGGCTTTGCAGCGCGGCGCTATCCTGCCCGATGCCCGGCAGAACGTCCTGCTCCGAGGTTACGCGTTGCTCGCGAGGATCGACCACGACCAGCGCGGTCGCCGCAAATCGCACCGGGATCACCAAGAGAACGACGACGCCAAGGGCAAAAATCGCGAGAGCGAGCGTCAGGATGCGGCGAGCATCGTCCCGCATGAAGGAGAGCGCACCCGCGGCCGTGAGCGCACCGCCCAAGCGCGCGGCGGACTCGCGTGACTCGCCGTTCGACGCATGTCGCGTCTGCCACGACGCGGCAACACCGGTCGATCCGGAGCTTGTCGGGTCTGCGCGGCGACCGAACGTCATGGATTTTACTCGGATTCAACTGGCGAACACTGTTCAGTGCCTGCTCCAACGTAAATATCTATGGTTAATCCGCGGTTACCCGCGCTTGGCGCGGTCATGACCAATTGGTTAACGCGCTCGCTTCGTTTTGTCGGGAACCAGCGGAATTCCCTCGCGAACGATGCCCTTGCGGCAGGGCGCGCATTAACTCCGTTTATTGCTAGTCGGTGTCCACGCGAGGCCCTCATGGTAAGTACGGGGTTAAGAATGCGAAAAATTCGTTTCTCTAGTGGGTCGGGATCCGTGCTCCATTACCAGCCAAACAAGGCGTTGGGCGAGACGACTGCGACAGCACTCCCGCCGCCCAACGGTGGCGGACAAAAGCTGCACGTGCTTCTCGTACAGACCCAGGCCGAGAACGCCGGTGCGCAGGAGATCTCGCGCCTGCTTGGCGCCGGACTGACTGCTCGCGGCTATCGGGTCACCAATCTGTTCTTCTTCCGCAAGTCGGATTCGTTCGATGAGCCGCCCGACACGATCTATTGCGCGTCGAGCCGGCCCGGAAATCCGCTGGCGCTGCTGCAAATGCTGTGGACGCTCGGCCGCCATATCGGGGCCACCAGGCCCGACGCCGTTCTGACGTTTCAACATTTCGGCAACGTCATCGGCGCCGGCGTGGCGCGCCTGATCTGCCGCGCGCCTGTCATCGCCAATCAGGTTTCGTCCGCGCTGTCGATGAGCTGGCCGGTCCGTACGGCCGACATCGTCATGGGCAGCCTCGGCTTCTTCGACCGCATCACTCTCAACTCGCTGGACATGCAGCGCGAGTATTCGCGCTACCCGAGGGCCTATCGCGCGCGGATGGTGCATGTCCCGCACGGCTTCGACGACAAGGCCCTCACCCTGACGAAGCAAGCTGCGCGACAGAACTTCAATTTGCCGCTGGATCGCACCCTGCTCGGCTGCGCAGCAAGATTGCACCCGCACAAGCGGCTCGACGCGGCGATCCGCCTGCTGCCGGATCAACCATCCTGGCACCTCGCGCTGGCCGGCCAGGGAGCCGACGAGGCCCGGCTGCGGCAATTGGCGGATGAGTTGAGAGTCTCGGACAGGCTGCATCTGCTCGGTGAAATCACCCCGAGTCAGATGGCGGAGTTTCTCGCCGCTCTCGACGTATTCGTATTTCCGACGCAGGCGGAGACCTTCGGCCTCGCCGCTGTGGAGGCCGCAAACGCCGGCGTTCCCTCGGTCGTCACCGATCTCCCGGTCTTACGAGAGGTGTTGTCCGTCGAAGGCAAGCCGACAGCGCTTTTCGTCGATGCCTCCGATCATACCAAGCTGTCGGCGGCTGTCTGCAGGCTCCTGACGGACCAACGACTGAGCGACGAACTGCGGCAAAACGCCAAAGGCCTGAAGCTGCGCTATTCAGTGGACGCCATGGTGGAGGAATACGTTCGAATTCTCGGCCAGGTCATTTGATCGGGGCGCATTGAAACGGGTTGGCTCGACATGACCATCGAGTTTCGCTGTGAAATTGAGCATGCGCGGCGCTGGATGGGCCGCGACACGCTGTCGGTTGACGGCCGGGATGTACCGATCCAGATCGCATGGACGGCAACGGCGGAGCCGCGGCCGACCGGTCTCGACGTGCTGTTCGAGCTCGAACGTTTGGTGTTGCACAAGGGCAAGCACAGCGGCACCGACAGGCTGAAGATCAGTCCCGACCGGATGCAGGCTCGCGCCGGCACGGCAGACGTGATCGTCGATTTCACCGGTGCCGCGCGGGATCCGAACTGCTCCGCCCGGCAGTATCTCCGTCCGCTGTTCAACGGAGTCGCAGGCGAAAACGCAGCTCTTGCCGCCATTCTCGCCGGCGATCTGCCGGTGATCGAAATCGTCGACGAGGTCGACGGTGCCATCCTCGATCGCGGCCACCCCTCCGCCGAAATCGCGGCCGGTCTGAGCGGCGGACTGGAAACCGTCATGGCGCGAACCCTGACCATGGTGGCGGCCATCCTGTCGGGACGGCCGCGCATCGTGCCGCTGATGGCACGACCCGCCCGAATTGGTAACGGCGGCCCGCCGGCGGCGTACGTCGCGCGCGGCCTAGCGACATCGATCGCCAAGGAGATCTATCGCCTCTGCTGCTATGCCCCGCACTGGCATGTCGGATGGCGTATCAACAAGGACGTAGGTGTCTGGCAGACCGGAGATCTGTCAGGCCCTCGCTGGAACGTCCTTGCCGATCCCGGAAACCACTTCTACGCCGATCCTTTTCCCATCACGTGGCGAGGAAGAACATTCGTCTTCTTTGAGGATCTCGATCACCGGGTTGGAAAAGGAATCATTTCGGCAATCGAGTTCGATGATGCCGGCCCCGTCGGAGAAGTTGTGCCCGTGCTGAACGAGCCCTGGCACCTCTCCTATCCCTTCCTGATCGAGGACGATGGCGCGTTGTGGATGATCCCGGAGAGCTCGACCAATGGGGACGTCGCCATCTATAAATGCGTTCGGTTTCCGGATAAATGGGAGCGGCACGCGACGCTGCTTTCGGGCGTCGAGCTGGCCGATGCCACGATCACGCGGCACAACGGCCTGAACTATCTGTTCGGGGCCTGGCGCGACGGCACCGGCGGCTATTCGGATTCGCTGGCGATCTACTACGCCGAGCATCTCATGGGCCCGTGGTTGCCGCATGCCAGCAACCCGGTCCTGATCGATCGCGCGAGCGCGCGGCCTGCGGGGAATTTCGTCACCATCAATGACAAATTGTGGCGCCCGGTCCAGGATTGTGCCGGCGGATACGGCGCAGCGCTCGCGCTGGCGGAAATCGTCGAACTGTCGCCGACGACGTTCAAGCAGATTGTCCGCCACTCTCTGCGGCCAGGGCCAGCATGGCCCGGCAGGAAGTTGCATACCTTGAACCGCTGCGGACAGCTCGAAGTGATCGACGGATCGCGTGTCCAACCCAAGACCCGCGCCTTCACCAGCAAATTTCCATCGGCAGTTCTGTCGCCGCGAACCAGTCCCTCTACCGCCAGCTAGCGCGGATGGTTGAACAGGTCGGTCGTGGCGTCGTCGACGGCGATATCGACCAGCGCGGGACCGCTCGATGCCAATGCTTCGGTCAAGATGGGATCGACGTCACCGGCATCGGTCACGCGCTGCCCCGGACAACCCATTCCCCTTGCGAGCGCCACGAAGTCGAGCCCGGGCAGGTCGATCCCGGGCGGGCGATGCGCCTGCATCAGCTGGCTGAAGGCGCGCATCGCGCCATAGCCTGAATTGTTCATGATCACGAAGGTGATCGGCAGGCGGCGTTGCACCGCGGTCCAGATCGCCTGGATGCAATACATCGCCGATCCGTCACCGATCAGGGCGACGATGCGGCGACCCGGCCGCGCCAACGCCACGCCGACGGAGGCCGGCAGGCTGTAACCGAGTCCGCCGCTCGCCATCGTGTAGAAGCTGTCCGCGCCCGGCCGCGGCAGGAATTGTTGAATAGCGGGACGGTGCGACGGCGCCTCCTCGACCACGATCGCATTACCCGGCATCAACGCCGAGAGCCGGGCGAGCGCATAGCCCGGCGGAATCGGATTTTGCGCGGCAGGAGCGGCAGGCCGCATCCGCGCGGCCGGCCCCTCGCGCTCCACGATGTCGGGCATCGCCGACAGCAGTCCAGTCAGCGCCTTCGGGAGCGTGCTGATGATGGTGTCACCGACAGAAGCGGATGCGGCTTCCGTCGGATCATCCGTGATCTGCCAGACCGGCGTTCCGTCGTCGAGCAATTCGCATTGTCCTTCGACGTGGAAAGTAAACACCGGCGCGCCGACCACGACGACCAGATCGGCGCCGCGCAGGGCGCGGGCGAGACCTCCCGGCGCTGCCGGAAGGAAGCCGGCGAACAGCGGATGCAGTTCCGGAAAGCTCGAACGGCTTGACATCGGGCTTGCCCAAACGGCCGCGCTCGCCTGCTCGGCCACAGCGACCATCGCGTCGACGCAGCCGCTGCGATCGATTTCCGGCCCGACAACGAAGATAGGTCTCTTGGCGGCTCGGATCGCCGCGCCGAGCCGAACGATCGCCGCCGGATCGGGCGCAAACTCCGTCGCGATGTGGCGGACCGGCGGAGCGATTGCAGGCCGCGCCCAATCATCCGACGGGACCGACACGAATGTCGGACCGCGCGGATGCTGCATGGCCGTGAGGAAGGCCTGCGCAATCGCCGCTGGAACATCTTCGGCGCGCGCCGGTTCGGCGCTCCATTTCACATAGGGCTTTGGAAACTGTGCGGCGTCCTCGGCGAAGAGGTAGGGTCGCATCCGCAACAGGCTGCGCGCCTGCTGTCCGGCTGTCACGACCATCGGCGTCTTGTTGCGGAACGCGGTGAACAGATTGCCGAGCGCATGACCGAGCCCGGCCGCCGAGTGCAAATTGACGAAAGCCGGACGCCCCGTCGCCTGCGCATAGCCGTCCGCCATGCCGACGACGCAGGCTTCCTGCAGACCGAGCACGTAGTCGATGTCGTCGGGCCAGTCGCCAAGGAAGGCAAGCTCGGTCGAGCCGGGATTGCCGAAAACACGATCGACGCCAAACGAGCGAAGCACACCGAGGGTCGCTTCCCGAACCGTGAGAACTTTCGAATTCATGAATGGCGTCCTGGTGGGCTTCGCTTGCTGCGCGATCAGAATGGATAGTGCTGCGGCTGGGTCTCGATGGTGATCCAGCGCAGATCGGTGAACTCGGCGATCCCAGCTTGGCCGCCGAAGCGGCCGTAGCCCGATCCCTTCACGCCGCCGAACGGCATCTGCGCCTCGTCATGCACGGTCGGGCCGTTGACGTGGCAGATGCCGCTTTCGATCCGCTGCGCCACCGTCAATGCACGCGCAACGTCGCGGCCGAACACGGCAGCCGAGAGGCCGTACTCGGTGTCGTTGGCGAGCCGCACGGCGTCGTCCACGCCACGCGCGCGGATCACCGAGACGACGGGACCAAAGCTCTCCTCGGTGTAGATACGCATCCAGGGCACCACGCGATCGAGCACGGTGGCAGGGACGACCGTGCCAACCCGGTCGCCGCCCACGAGCTTGACGGCGCCTTTGGCGATCGCATCGTCGATCAGTGCAACGACATGCTTGGCCGGCGCCTCGTCGATCATCGAGCCGATGACGACCGGACCGGAGCGCGGATCGCCCGCCGGAAGCGCAGCCGTTTTCTTCGCAAGCTTCTCGACAAAGGCGGCCGCCACCGCCTCGTCGACGATCACCCGCTCGGTCGACATGCAGACCTGGCCCTGATTGATGAAGGCGCCGAACGCGACCGCCGCGACGGCGGCGTCGAGGTCGGCGTCATCGAGCACGATCAGAGGCGCCTTGCCGCCAAGCTCGAGCAACGCCGGCTTGAGGTGGCGACCGGCGAGTTCGGCGATGACGCGGCCGACGCGGGTCGAGCCGGTGAAGTTGATCCGCCGCACCGCAGGATTGGCGATCAGGCGCTCGACCAGAGCGGGCGCGTCGGCCGCTGCGTTGGTCAGGACATTCACGACGCCGGGCGGAAAGCCTGCGTCCTTGAAGATCTCGCCGATCAGCCGGTGCGTTCCCGGGCAGATCTCGGAGGCCTTGAGCACGACCGAATTGCCGCAGGCAAGCGCCGTCGCCACGGCGCGAACGCCGAGAATGATCGGCGCATTCCACGGTGCGATGCCGAGGCAAACGCCGGCCGGCTGGCGAACGGACATTGCGAGACATCCCGGCTTGTCCGACGGGATCACCTCGCCCGCGATCTGCGTGGTGAGCGACGCCGCCTCGCGCAGCATGCCGGTCGCGAGCTTCACGTTGAAGGCGGACCAGATCTCCGTCGTGCCGATCTCGGCCATCATCATCCGGACGAAGGCGTCGCGCTTGGCCTCGAGCGCATCTGCGGCCTTCAGCAACAGGGCTCGCCTCGCATTTGGGCCAAGCGCCGACCATCCTGGCAATGCGGCGGAAGCCGCCGCCACTGCGGCGTCGGCATCGGAAGCGGTCGCGGCGGCCGCACGGCTTGCGACCTCCTGCGACAGCGGATTGCGCCGCTCGAACACCTTGCCGCTGGAAGCGGCCTGATCCTGCCCGTTGATGAGAAGACTGACGTCCATGAAAACCTCCCTGGTGTTGTGGCCAAGCTCAGCCGAGCAGCCGCGACTTGCCGGTTTCACGCGCGAAGCCGAGCGCGATCATCGCCGCGAGCGCGAGCGCGACGTAGTATCCCGTAATCGCGTAGGTGGAGCCCGTCTGCGCAAACAGGCTGGTGGCGACCAGCGGCGCGATGCCGCCGCCGAGCACCGTCCCGAGCTGCTTTCCGATCGACACGCCGGTGAAGCGAATGCGGGTCGGAAACAGCTCCGGGAAATAGCTCCCTTCGCTGCCGAACATCAGCGGATGGATCACCCCCGCGGCGAGGATCACCGCGCACGTCACCAGCATCGTGTCACGGCTCGCGACCACACCGTAGAATGCAAACATCGAGATGGCTGCGAGCACCACGCCGGCCAGGAACAGACGCTTTCGTCCGATGCGGTCGGACCAGGCGCCGATGAGGGGCATCGCAACGAGCCCGACGAGATTGGCAAACAGCACGGCCTGCGTGATGACGTCCTTCTGGACGCCGAGCTGACGGGTCGCGAAGGAGATGGTGAAGATGGCGGTCAGATAGAAATAGGAAGTCTGCGCCATCTCGGCGAAGAACACGATGAGGATCGGCCGCCAGTGCTCCCGCACTGCCTCGACCACAGGCGCCACTTCAGTCACCTTCGCTTCGCGGAACGTCGCGCTCTCCTCGATGCGCAGGCGCATGTAGACGCCGAGCGCGACCAGCACCGCACTGATCAGGAACGGCACGCGCCAGCCCCATGACAGCAGGTCCGCTTCCGGCAGCCGTGAAATCGTGAGCGCCGCGAACGAGGCGAGCACGACACCGACGGGTCCTGCGGCCTGGATCACCGCGGCCGAGAAGCCGCGCCGGTGCCCGGGCGCCGTCTCGATTGCCATAAGGATCGCCGCGGTCGACTCGCCGCCGAGCGCAAACCCCTGGACGAAGCGCAACGCCACGAGCGCGACGGTCGCGGCCACGCCCACGCTGGCGTAGGTCGGCAACAATCCGATCGACATGGTCGCAAGTCCCATCATGAGCAGCGTACACAGCAAGACGGACTTTCGGCCGAGGCGGTCGCCGAAATGACCGAACACCAGTCCGCCGAGCGGACGTGCCAGAAATCCGACGGCAAACGTCGCGAACACCGCAATGGTCGCCGTGAGCTGGTCGAACTTCGGAAAGAACAGCTGGTCGAACACCAGCGGCGCGATCAGGCCGTAGATGAAGAAGTCGTACCATTCGATCGCGGTGCCGATGGTGCCGGCGATCAGGATACGCCGGCGGCTGCTCGCCGTCTGCTCGGCAGTGGCGACGGTCGCAACATGACCGTCGTAGTCCTCCAATGCTCTTGTCGTCACGGTTTCCTCCTCCGGTGTCATTTGTTGTCTTGTTATTGGCCGCGCAGCCGCTGATCGGATGCGACGGCGAGAGTCGATCAGCTTGCGAGCCGTGCGCCGTCGCCTGCATTGTGTCCGAGTGCTCGGGCAAGGGCGCGCCCGATCGTGCCAGCCTGTGACGCGCTGCCGCGCCAGGCCACGATCTGGTCGGGGCGTATCAAAGCCAGATCCGCCTCGTAGAGATCGCGCAGGGATTTCGGCAGCGTGACGAGTTTCACATCGACCCCGATCGCCCGGATGGTCTCGGCGAATGACGAATGCGCGGACATGACCTCGCCAAATTGGAGCAGCGTCCACTCGAAACCGAACAGGTCGTACAGGGAGACGCCGTCGTCCAGCCACGCATGCGGGGCGCGGCCGCCGGGACAGGCGCTCGGAACGTAGACGTTCGCGGCATCGGGCGGCGGCTGGCTGCCGTCGGAGACGATGATCGGCGAGCCGTCGTAGCGCCCGCCGAAGGTGACGCCGGGGATGTTGAATTCGGCGCGGGCGTGCTGTTCGAGATAGACGCCCGCGATCCGCCGCGCCTCGTCGCCGGCCTCGGTGGCGTTCTCGATGTCAGGCGCGGGAGCGAACAGACCGAGCGAGTCGGCAAAGCGGCGCGCATAATCGGTGTTGCGCAGCGCCACCGGACGCCGCTCGACCTCGTAGCTGTCGAGCAGCCCCGCCGGGCTCACGCCTTTGACGACGCTTGCGAGCTTCCAGCCAAGATTGACCGCATCCTCGATCGCGGTGTTGTAGCCGAGGCCTCCGGTCGGCGTGAACAGATGCGCCGCGTCGCCGCCGAGGAACACCCTGCCCCGCTGCATTCCGTTCGCGACCAGCGCGTGACCGGCGGTCCAGGTCAGGAACGACAGCACTTCGCAGTCGATCGGCGTGCCGCAGGCGCGCTGGAACGCTGCTTTGGCTTCGTCGATCGTGATCGCACTTGCGTTCTCATCGGGCCGAAGCTGCGTGTGAAACGCAAACTCGTCGCGACCGTTCACCGATGCCATGAAGGCGCGGCGGTCGCCGTTGAAGCAATTGTACATCCACGCCTTGGCGTGCGGGATGCTCGCGTAGAAGCCGGGTGAACGGAGATAGACCGCCAGCATGCGGCCGCCCATGAAATCGCGCTGCGTTCCGGTTTGGCCGCCGTAGACAATGCCGAGCGACTGCCGGACTTGCGAGCGCGGCCCGTCGGCCCCGACCAGGAAGTCGGCCCGGACCTCAAACCGGCTGTTGTCATCGAGACGTTCGATCTGGGCGACGACGCAGTCATCGCTCTCGGTGTAGCTGATCAGACGATGACCGTAGCTGAGCCGTATTCCGGGAAGCCGTTCGGCATGGCGGCGCAGCACCGCCTCGACATATTTTTGCGAGACCCGATGCGGCAGCTCGGCCGCGCTCCAGGAGCCCGACATGCCCTTGACGAGCTCGCCCGCGCGTGACGATGACGGCAACTGAAATCGGGCCAGCTCGTAACCGGCGTAGCGCGTGAAATACGCAACGTCGGTCGGATAATCCGCAGGCAGACCTTCGCGTCGGATCTCGTCGGCAAAACCCAGCCGCCGATAGTGCTCCATCGAGCGCGCTTGCGTCGCATTGGCTTGCGGATTGAAGGCCGTGCCCGGCTTTTCATCGACCAGGATCGCGGACACGCCGCGCCGGCCGAGTTCGTTGGCCAGCATCAGCCCGCAGGGCCCCCCGCCCACGATGAGCACCGCGGCCGTCAGACGTGTTTCCAAGGCGCTTCTCCCTACCAGCATTATCCTGCATGGTAAGGTTGCCTGACGATTTCGTCAAGTCGCCTGACTAATCGGGCTCGTGGAGCGTGTCGAATTGCGCGCCGTAGACTGCCAATCCCTTCAGGATCGTGTCCATCGTGGCCTTGCCGAGTTCGGCGCGCATCTCCTGCTCGGCAACGTCGACCGCATCGCGGAAGGCATCGAGCCATTTGCGCCCAGCCGGCGTGAACATGACGATGCGCGCGCGCCGATCGGTCGGATCGGCGATCCGATCGACCAGGCCGAGCTCGGCGCATTGATCGACCAGCTCGCCCATCGCCTGCTTGCTCATGGAGGCGCGGCGGGCGAGTTCCGTCAGTCTGGTCCCCTCCACGTCGAGATTGCGTGTGAGGCCGACATGCGCGATCCGCGTTTCGCCATGCCCCTTCTCGCTCATCAATTCGAGCACACGACCTTCGAAGCGCCGCACTGCGTTGTTGAGCAGCCGACCGATGTTGGCATGGCGCCATGCGGTGCCGGATGTCCTGGCTTTCAATGGATGTGCCTTCTACAAAGCCGCCTGAATTCGAAAATGTCGCTCACTTCGCCGCGTCGATCCAGATCCCCGGCTGCGAATGCTCGCGGATGTGGGTGACCAGGAAGTCGGAAAAGACCCTGATCTTGGCGGGCAGTCCGGCACGGTTCTGGTAGGCGATGTTCATCGTCAGCAGCGGCAGCTCCCAGTCCATCAAAACCGGGACGAGACGACCCGCCGCGATGTCGCTTTGCACGATATAGAGCGGCTGGATGAGGATGCCGAGCCCCGCCAGCGCGGCGCCGCGGATGACCTGGCCATCATTGCTGTCGAGCGTCGGCGTGATGCGAACAGTCTGCGCGCCATTGCCTTTGCGCAGGCGCAGCGAATAGGGATCGTTGGCGAGATTGTAGACCAGCATGTTGTGGCGCGCGAGATCGACGGGCTGTTCCGGCTCGCCGCAGCTTGCGAGATAGGACGGCGCAGCCGCGAGCACACGCCGCATCTGGCCAATGCGGCGGACGATGATGTTTGAATCCGGCTCCTGCTCGCGCGTCCTGATCGCCACGTCGATGCCGGCCTCGATGAAATCGGAGTACCGGTTGGCGGTGGTGATCTGCATGTTGAGCTTCGGATAGCGCGCGCGGAAGGCCGGCAGCATCGGCGCCAGATAGATCACTGCAAAGGACAGCGAGCTCGTGACCCGCAGCGTGCCCTGCGGCGACAGCGCGCGATCGCTGACGATGTCCTCGGCCTCCGCCAGTTCGCTCAAAACCCGGCTCGAGCGCTCCAGCAGCTCCTGCCCCGCCTCCGTCAACCAGAGCCGACGGGTGTTGCGCTCGATCAGCCGGACCGCAAGGCGCTCCTCGAGCGCGCTGAGATGGCGGCTGGCGGCAGCATTCGACATGCGCAGCGCTTCGGCAGCTTTGGATAGGCTGCCGAGTTCGGCCGTCTTGGCGAACACTTCCAACTGGAGCAGGCGGTCCATTTTTTCGCAAACAGGAAAAGAGACTTACGATTATTGAGCTTTATTTCCGTATCCCGCAAGTCAAAATGGCCCAAACACAAGCAAGATAGCAGGCGAGGAAACAGGGAAATGTCGGGCCCGATCAGGCACATCGTGATGTGGCGGCTGCGCGGGGAGACGCCCGGGGAGCGTTCCGCCGCCCGGGTCAAGGTCAAGACCCTGTTCGAGGGGCTGCGCGGCCGGATCGACGGCCTCACCCATATCGAAGTCGGTCTCGACGTCAGCGATGTCGACTACGCCTGCGACGTCGTTCTGTTCTCCGAATTCACCGACCACGCTGCGCTCCAGGCCTACGCCACCCACCCGGAACATCTGCGCGTACGCGAGGCACTGGGCGACTTGCGGATCGGACGCTTCCAGGTCGATTATCCCATCAAAGAGACCGGCACATGATCGGTACGTTCACCTTTGAAAACCTGCCCTGCCGCGTCGTGTTCGGCAGCGGAACGCTGGCCTCGGCCAAGGCCGAGGTCGAGCGGCTCGGCGGCAAGCGCGCCCTGGTGCTGACAACGCCGCAGCAGGAGGCGCAAGGCAAGAGCTTGGGCGCGGCGCTCGGTCTGCTCTACGCCGGCATCTTTCCGGGCGCGACCATGCACACGCCGGTCGAGGTCACGGAGCGGGCGCTCGCGGCGATGAAGGCGTGCGATGCCGACTGCGTCGTCTCGCTCGGCGGCGGATCCACGACCGGGCTCGGCAAGGCGCTCGCCCTGCGCACCGGGATCAACCAACTGTGCATTCCCACCACCTATGCCGGCTCGGAGATGACGCCGATCGTCGGCCAGACCGAGAACGGACTCAAGACCACGGTACGCGACGCCGCCATCCTGCCGGAGACGGTGATCTACGATGTCGATCTCACTTTGACGCTGCCGGCGAGGCTGGCCGCGACATCGGGCATCAATGCGATCGCGCATGCGGTCGAAGCGCTCTACGCGCGCGACACCAATCCGGTCACGTCGCTGATGGCGGAAGAAGGCATCCGCGCGTTGGCACGCGCCCTGCCCGCCATCGCCGCCAAGGGCGACGATCGGGAGGCTCGCACCGAAGCGCTGTATGGCGCCTGGCTGTGCGGCGTCTGCCTCGGCACCGTCGGCATGGCGCTGCATCACAAGCTCTGCCACACGCTCGGCGGCACCTTCGACCTGCCGCATGCCGAGACCCACACCATCGTGCTGCCGCACGCGCTGGCCTACAACGCGCCGGCGGTGCCCGATGCGATGGCACGCATCTCGCGCGCGATCGGTGCTGCCGATGCATCGCAAGGACTTTTCGAGCTCGCAAAGCGTCTGGGTGCGAAGGTCGCATTGCGCGACATCGGCATGCCGGAAAGCGGCATCGACAAGGCCGCGGATCTCGCGGTCACCAACGCCTACTGGAACCCGCGCCCGCTCGAACGTGACGCCATTCGCGACCTGATCGCGCGCGCCTGGGCCGGTGAGCCGCCTGTCATCGGCAAAGCGGTGGCTTGAAGCGATGCGGCGCACGCTGATCAAATCCGCTGTCATCATCAGCATGGATGACGCGATCGGCGATTTACCTAGCGGCGACGTGCTGATCGAGGGCAGCCGCATCGTTGATTTGCGTCCATCGATCGATCTCGGCAGCGGCGCGACTGAAGCCGAGATCATCGATGGCACCGGGCGCATCGTCATTCCCGGCCTGATCAACGCGCATATGCACACCTGGCAGACGGGCTTGCGCGGCTATGCCGCCAACTGGACGCTGCTGGAATATTTCCGTCGCATGCATGCCGGGCTCGCTACGGTCTTCAGGCCCGAGGACATTTATATCGCGACCTTGGTGGGCGCGCTGAACCAGATCAACCAAGGCACCACCACGCTGGTCGACTGGTGCCACAACAATCCGACGCCCGACCATACCGACGCCGCCGTGCGCGGCCTGATCGAGAGCGGTATCCGTGCAGCCTTCTTCCACGGCTCGCCAAAGCCCGAGCCTAAATCGGGCGAGCCGCATTTCTCGGAGATCCCGCATCCACGCCGTGAGATCGAGCGCCTGCTGGCGGGGCCCCTCGCCGACCGCGACGGCCGCGTCACGCTTGGGCTCGCGATCCTCGGCCCGCATTATTCGACGCTGGACGTCGCCATGCACGATTTCGGCATGGCACGCGAGCTCAAGCTGATCGCATCCATGCATCAGGGCGGCGGTCCCGCCAAGACGCCTGGTGGCTGGGAGAAGCTGATCGGGGCCGGCCTCGTCGGCACCGGCATCAACATCGTCCATGGCAACGACTTGCCTGACGATCTCCTGGACCGGATGGTCGATCTCGGCGTCTCCTTCTCGGTGACGCCGGAGAATGAGATGATCCAGGGCCACGGCTTTCCGATCACCGGACGGCTGCTCAAGCGCGGCGTGCGGCCGACCATCGGCATTGATCTGGAATCCGTGCTGGGCGGCGACCTCCTCTCCGCCGCGCGCGTTGCGCTCTCGATGCAGCGAGCTCTCGACAACACCGAGTCGCGCAAGGCCAGCGGCGCCATTCCGGCAACGACCACAATCCCCGTCCGCGAGGCGCTGCGCTGGATTACGACGGAAGGCGCCCGCATGCTCGGCCGCGAGGACCAGATTGGCTCGCTGACACCGGGCAAGCTCGCCGACCTCGTCGTCATTGATGCCAGCGATCTCAACCTCGTCCCAGTGCACGATCCGGTTGCCACCGTGGTGATGCAGACGAGCCTTGCCAACATCGAGGCCGTGATGATCGGCGGCGTGTGGAAGAAGCGGAATGGTCGGCTGCTGGCCGACGGCCTGGAGGCGAAGAAGGAACTGCTCGTGCAATCGGGCCGGCGGCTGGTGCAGGACATCGAACGACAAGGAAGCGCCGCTTGAGCGTCCCAAGGACAACAACAATGACTGATATGCCAAAGAACATCGCTTTCATCGGGATCGGCAAGATGGGCCTGCCGATGTCGGTGCTCGTCGCTAAGGCTGGTTATGCCGTGACCGCGTTCGACCGGAGCGCCGCACGGCTCGACGAGGCCCGCGCGCAAGGCATTTCGATTGCCGCTTCAGCGGCCGAGGCCGTGGACGGCAAGGCCGCGATCGTCACGTCCTTGCCCGATGACGCTGCCTTGCGTGGCGCATTGCTCGGCCCCACCGGCCTCATCGCCGCGATGGCTGCCGGAACCGTTCTGATCGAGACCAGCACCGTGAGCGTCGAGGCTTCCGCAGAGGTCGACGCCGCCGCCCAGGCGCGCGGTGTCCTCTACCTGCGTGCGCCGGTCTCCGGCAATGCCAGCATCGTCCACACCGGCGCGCTGAGCTGCTTCGTCTCGGGCCCGAAGGACGCCTACGAAAAGGCAAAGCCGTTGCTCGCCGCCTTTACCCGCGCCCAGACCTATCTCGGGCCCGGCGAAGAAGCGCGATATGCCAAGCTTGCGGTCAATTTGATGATTGCGGTGTCGGCCGCCATGATGGCGGAGAGCCTGGCGCTGGCGCGCAAGGGCGGCATCGGCTGGCAGGACATTCTGAAGGTTCTCGACGACAGCGCGGTGGCCTCACCGATGGTGAAATACAAGACCGCGCCGCTGCGCAGCCGCGATTTCGACTCGACCTTCTCCTGCAGGCAGATGGCCAAGGATCTCGACCTGATCCTCGGCGCCGGCCACGCCGTCGGCGTGCCGCTTCAGCTCGCGGCCCAAGTGCGCGAGACCTATGGCTCGCTGGTCGCGCAGGGCGACGGCGACGCCGACTTCATAGCGACAGTCAAGCATCTGGAACGGCTGTCCGGGCTTGGCGAACCGAAACTCTGATTCACAGAGGCACCCATGCGCAATTTCAACGAGAACACGATCACGGACGCGGTGCTGGAGCGGATCGCGGGCGCGACCGACCCGCGGATCAAGCAGGTCAGCGAAGCGCTGGTGCGCCACCTTCATGCCTTCGTCCGCGACGTGCGACCCACCCAGAAGGAATGGGAATATGGAATCGACTTCCTGACCCGCACCGGCCACATGTGCGACGACAAGCGCCAGGAATTCATCCTGCTGTCGGACGCGCTCGGCGTCTCCATGCTGGTCGACGCGATCAATCATCCGGTGCCGGAAGGCGCGACCGAGACCACGGTGCTCGGTCCGTTCTTCGTGCAGGCGTCGCCCGAGAAAAGCAACGGCGAGGACATCTCCGGTCCCAAGGAGGGCGATCCGATGCTCGTCACCGGCTCGGTGTCGACCGTCGACGGACGGCCGCTTGCCGGCGCCGTCGTGGACGTCTGGCATTCCGACGATGACGGCTATTACGACGTGCAGCAGCTCGACAAGATCGGCGACCTCGCGATGCGGGCGCGCTTCCACACCGACCAGAATGGTCGCTTCAATTTCTGGTCGATCAAGCCGGCTGCCTATCCGATCCCGCATGACGGCACGGTCGGCGACATGCTGGAGGTCCAGGGCCGCCATCCCTGGCGCCCGGCACACGTGCATTTCATGATCTCGGCGCCCGGCTTCGAGCAGCTCGTGACCCATGTGTTCGTGGCCGGCGACCAGTATCTCGACTCCGACGTGGTATTCGGCGTCAAGGACAGCCTGATCCGCGAATTTGTGCGGTGCCCGCCCGGTCGTGCGCCCGATGGTCGCATGGTGGACAACGAGTATTTTCATCTCAACTATGATTTCGGCCTGAAGCAGGTCGCGAGCAGCGCAAGAGCCGCTTAAGCTGAACGACGGGCGGACCAGACAAGAGTCCGACAACAAGGCCAGACAGGGAGCAAGGATGGGACCGCGGGTCAGCACGGGCATATTGGCCGATCGCCTCACAGGCATGATCGGCCCGCGCGCGAGCGTCGCGCGTGGCGTGCTCGATCAGCATGGGCAGAGCGAGTCGCATTATCGCAACCTGCCGCCCGACATCGTCGTCTTTCCTGAAACCACGCGGGAAGTCGCGGAGATCGTCAAGCTGTGCGCGGGCGCGAACATGCCCATCGTGCCGTTCGGCGCCGGGACCTCGCTCGAAGGCAATGCGGCCGCGGTCGCGGGCGGCGTCTGCTTCGACTTCGCACGCATGAACAAGGTGCTGGCGGTGCACGACAACGACATGGATGTCGTCGTGCAGCCCGGCATCACGCGAAAGCAGCTCAATGCGGAGCTGCGCGGCACCGGACTTTTCTTTCCGATCGATCCCGGCGCCGACGCCTCGATCGGCGGTATGACGTCCACGCGTGCGTCCGGCACCATGGCGGTGCGCTACGGCACCATGAAGGACAATGTCATGGCGCTCGAAGTAGTGCTGGCGGACGGCCGCGTGATCCGGACCGCCCGGCGCGCGCGCAAGTCAGCCGCCGGCTACGACCTGACGCGCATGTTCGTTGGCGCCGAGGGCACGCTCGGTGTGATCACCGAGATCACGCTGAAGGTGCATCCGGTGCCGCAGGCGATCTCGGCCGCGGTCTGCAGCTTCGACACCCTGCAGGATGCCGTCGACACCGCGATCTCCATGATCCAGTCCGCGATCCCGGTGGCGCGCATCGAGTTGCTCGACGACGTCATGATGCGCGGCATCAACGCCTACGCAAAGCTCGGCTATCGCGAAGCCCCGACCCTGTTCTTCGAATTCCATGGGTCCGAGACCTCCGTCGCCGAGCAGGCTGAAGCCGCACAGGCCATTGCCGCCGACCATGGCGGTCATGGCTTTGCCTGGGCGAAGGCGCAGGAAGACCGCAGCCGGCTCTGGCACGCCCGCGACAACACGCTCTATGCGGGCCTGGGCCTGCGCCCCGGCGCGCGTGCCGTGATCACCGACGTCTGCGTGCCGATCTCGCGGCTAGCGGAATGCCTCACGGAGACGCGGCGCGACGCGGACGAGCATGGTTTTACGGCGCCGATCGTCGGCCATGTCGGCGACGGCAATTTCCACATGCTGATCCTGATTGACCCGGCAAGGCCCGAGGAAGCCGAAGGCGCCAAGGCGCTGCAGGCGCGCATGGTCGCCCGCGCCATTACCATGGACGGCACCTGCACCGGCGAGCACGGCATCGGGCTCGGCAAGATCGACTATCTCACCGATGAGCTCGGCGAGGCCGTCGATGTGATGCGGTCGATCAAAACCGCGCTCGACCCCAATGGCCTGATGAACCCCGGAAAGATCTTTGCAAGCGGAGCGCGCGCATGAGCACCGCCGCATTGGCCATTGAACCTACCTCACCTGTCCCGCTGCTGGAGCTGCGCGGCATCAGCAAAGAGTTTCCCGGCGTCAAGGCGCTGGATGACGTGTCCTTTGCCGTCTTCCGCGGCGAAGTCCATATGCTGCTGGGCGAGAACGGCGCCGGCAAGTCGAGCCTGATGAAGGTGCTGTGCGGGGCCTACCGCGCCGATGTCGGCGAGTTCTACTTCAAGGGCGAGCCGGTCGCGATCAATTCGGCCGCGGACGCGCAGAAGCTCGGCATTGCCGTGATCTTCCAGGAATTCTCCCTCGTCCCCCATCTCGATATCGCCCAGAACATCTTTCTCGGCCGCGAGCCGAAGGGCCGCATTCCGGGTACGATCAACCGCAGCAGGATTCTCGCCGACGCCGCGCGCGTGCTCGGCACGATCGGCTTTGACATCGATCCCTCCACCATCGTCGACAAGTTGGGAGTGGCGCAGCAGCAGATGGTCGAGATCGCCAAGGCGATCAGCCAGAACGCGCGCATCCTGGTGATGGACGAGCCGACCGCGGCGTTGTCCGATCGCGAAACCGAGCTGCTGTTCGCGCTGATCGCGCGGCTCAAGGCCGACGGCGTCTCTATCGTCTACATCTCGCACCGCATGGCCGAAGTATTCGCGCTCGGCGACCGCATCACCGTTCTGCGCGACGGTCGTCGCATCGACGGCGTTCGCCCGGCCGATGTCACCCCAGACCAGCTCGTCCGCATGATGGTCGGTCGCAACGTCGACATGACCTATCCGCGCAATTTTGCCGACCAGCCCGGCGAAGTGCTGCTGGAGGTCAAGAGCCTGAGCGCCACCAGCGGAATCTCCGACATCAACATCGAGGTGCGCCGCGGCGAGATCGTCGGCCTGTGTGGCCTGGTCGGCTCCGGTCGCAGCGAGGTCGCGCGCGCGATCTTCGGTGCCGATCCCGTGACATCAGGCGAGATCATCTTCGACGGCAAGACTATCTCCGGCGAGCCTGATCTCGCCGCCCGCCGCGGCATCGCGCTGATCCCGGAGAGCCGCAAGAGCGAGGGCCTCGCGCTGTTGCGGTCGGTGGGGGATAATCTGGTGGTGTCGGCGCTGCGAAAGCTGTTCCCGAGCGGTCTGTTTGATCGACGCAGCGCGCTGCGCACTGCCGACGGCCTGATCCGTCAGCTACGCATTGCGACGCCCAGCGCGCGCCAGACCGTCGGTCTGCTCTCGGGCGGCAATCAGCAGAAGGTCGTGATCGGCAAATGGCTCGCCGCCGGCTCAAAACTCTTCATCTTCGACGAGCCGACCAGGGGCATCGACATCGGTGCCAAGGCCGAAATCTTCGCCCTCATCGACCGCCTTGTCGCGGAAGGCGCGGCGGCGCTGATGATTTCGTCCGAACAGGTCGAGATCTGCCATGTCTGCGACCGCGCCTATGTGATGCGCGAGGGGCGCATCGCCGGGCACCTCGCGCGCAACGAACTGACCGAGGAGAACATCGTGCGACTGGGGATGCATCATGCGTGAGGCCGCGGTCGTCTCTCAACCGAATCCGCTGCAACGCATTCCTGGCGTTGCCATCGTGCTGGTGCTGCTGATCGCGCTGTTCAGCACGATCGCGCCCGGCTTCCTGTCGGTCGCCAACCTCTCCAACGTGCTGGTGCAGTCGACGATCCTGACCATGCTCGCGCTGCCGATGACCTTGATCATCATGACCGAGGGGCTGGACCTGTCGATGGGCGCGGTGCTGACGCTGACCTCTCTCTGCGTCGCAATCGTCTCGCTCGCGACCCACTCGATGTTGCTGGGCTTAGGTGCCGGACTCCTCGTCGGCACAGCCTTCGGCTTCGTCAACGGCTGGCTGGTCGCCATCGTGGGCATCCCGCCCTTCGTGGCGACGCTCGGCACGCTCGGCATGGCGCAAGGCCTGTCGCTGATCGTCAGCGACGGCCAGAGCGTGGTCGGCATCCCCCACAGCGTGCGCGACATCTATTCGGCGACGCTGCTCGGCGTGCCCGTGCCGATCGTGATGGCACTCGTCACCTATGCCGCCTTTCATGGCCTGCTCTATCACACCCGCTTCGGCACCTATATCTTCGCGCTCGGCGGCAACCGGGAGGCGCTCCGCTATGCCGGCCTGTCACCGAACAAGCTGCTGATCGCGGTCTATGCGATCGGCGGCGCCATGGCCGGCATCGCCGGCCTGCTAATGACGGCGCGGATGAATTCCGGTCATCCGACGGCCGGCCTCGGTCTCGAATTCGATGCGATCGCGGCCGTCGCCGTCGGCGGCACATCGTTCGAGCGCGGCAATGGCTGGCTGCTCGGCACTGTGCTCGGCGTGCTCTCGGTGGGTGTGCTGCGCAACGGGCTGAACCTGATCTCGCTGCCGTCCTCAGTGCAGGTCGCAAGCGTCGGCGTGCTCGTCATCGTGGCGCTGTTCCTGGATGGCCTGCGGAGCCGCGCATGACCGACATCAGCAAAGAGGCCATCGCGCCGCCCCGTTCGTTCCTGTCGCAGGACGCGGTCCAGGTATTCTATCGCCTGCTTGCGGCGCTGCTGATCTGTGCGGTGCTCGCCGTGCTCAGCGATTCCTTCCTGAGCCTCGGCAATATCCTCAATGTGCTCAGGCAGGCGAGCCTGACCTTCTTCATCGCTTCGGGCTTGACGCTGGTGGTGCTGACCGCGGGCCTCGATCTCTCCGTCGGCGCCAATGTCGCGCTGTCCGCCTGCATCGCCGGGACCGTGATCCACAAGACCGGCTCACCGGCGCTCGGCATCCTCACCGGGCTTGCCTGCGGCGGCATCGTTGGCCTCCTCAATGGCGTGATGGTCACCGCGCTCCGCATCCCCTCCTTCATCGCCACCTACGGCATGCTCTGGGTGCTGAACGGCCTCACCTATTGGTACATGGCGGGCGAAACCCTTCACGGTTTCCCGGCCGGCTTTCGCCAGATCGGCAGCGGCTATCTGTTCGGCCTGCCGATCCCGGTCTATCTGCTGCTGGTGTTCCTCGGGATCGGAACGCTGTTTGCGCAGCGAACGATCTGGGGCCAGGAGATCTATGCGATCGGCGCCAATCCGGTCGCGGCACGGCTGTCCGGCATTCCGGTCGCGCGCCGCCTGCTGCTGGTCTATGCCGTCTCGGGCACCATGGCCGGGCTCGCCTCGATCATCTTCCTGTCGCGGCTCAATTCGGCCGAGGCCGACATCGGCGAAAGCCTGACGCTGCCCGCGATCGCCGCCGTGCTGATCGGCGGCACCTCGCTGTTCGGCGGCGTCGGTACTGTCTTTGGCACCTTCATCGGCGCATTGATCCTGACGCTGGTGCTGAACGGAATGAACCTCTTGTCGGTCAGCGCCAACTGGCAGCCGCTGGTCACCGGCATCATCGTCATTCTCGCGGTCTGGCTCGACATGAAGACCCGCCGCCGCGCGCAATGAGTTCTTGAACGACCAACAAGCAAAACGAGGGATGGTGGCAACATGAAACAGACACTGGGATATTTGGCGCTGCCGCTGCTGATGGCGGCCGCGCTCACCACGCAAGCGCGCGCCGACGGCGAGACCATCGCCGTCTTCACCAAGAACCAGACCAACCCGTTCTTCCAGACGGTGCGGGTCGGCGCCGACAACATGGCCAAGACGCTGAACGCGAAGACGCTGCAGTACATCCCGACCAAGCCCGACAGCATTCCCGAGCAGCTCAGCCAGATCGAGGACGTCGTGGTGAAGAAGCCGAGCGCCATCGTCTTCACGCCGGTCGACTACAAGGCGATGGTGCCAGGCGTGGAGAAGATCAACGAGGCCAAGATCCCCGTCGTCAACATCACCGACCGCTCGGCCGGTGGCAAGTTCCTGTCCTTCGTCGGCGCCGACGATTACAGCCTCGGGCTCGAGACCGCGCGCTTCCTGCTCAAGACGCTGGGCGGCAAGGGCAACATCGTCATCATCGAGGGCGTCAAGGGCTCGCTGACCAATGTCGACCGCGTCCGCGGCTTCAACGACGCGCTGAAGGAAAATGCCGGTGCAAAACTGCTGGCCTCGCAGCCCGGCAATTACCAGCGGCTCCAGGCGCTCCAGGTAATGGAGAATCTGATGCAGTCGAACGCGCAGATCGACGGCGTGCTCGCCGCCAACGACGCCATGGCGGTCGGCGCGATCGAAGCGCTCGACGGCGCCAACCGCAAGGCGCAGGTGATCGGCATCAACGGCACCAAGGAAGCGATCGACGCGATCAAGTCCGGTAAGCTGCTCGCGAGCGGTGACTACAACGGATTTTTCCAGGGCTGCCTCGGCACCATGATGGCGATCCGCTCCTTGCGCAACCAGCCCGTCATCGCCGAGATCGTGCTGAAGCCGACCGTCATCACCAAGGACAATTACCAGCCGTTCGACGTGCCGCTGGAGCAACGGAGCTGCCCGACTTTCGAGGAAGCCAGCAAGCTCGGCGGCAAGTAACCAAGCGCAGTCATCACGACAAGCCCGGACGGCCGCAGCCGCGGCCGTCCCAAGAAAACGAGACATAAACGGAGACCATCATGCTGTTCGCCATTCACGCCCTCGACCGCGCCGGCGCGCTACCGACCCGGCTCTCCCATTACGACGCCCACAAGGCTTTCCTGAGCGACACCTCGCGCTTCGGCGTCGAGATCGTGATGTCGGGGCCGCTGGTCTCCGACGACGGCGCGACCATGATCGGCAGCCTGTTCCTGATCGAGGCACCGGGCCGTGGCGACGTCGAGGCCTTCAATCAAGCCGATCCGTTCGCGGCGGCCGATATCTGGGAAAAGGTCACGATCACGGGCTTCCTGCGCCGCCAAGGTTGAAGGCGGCTCAACAAAAAACGCGAAAACAACCCCATGCACAGTAGAACGCCGTTGTTTTTACACACGAATTTTCGTCGCAAACGTCTTTGACTCGTCGGGCAAAACAGGAGCAGAGTGTCATTCTGCCCAACAGCCGCCCCTGCGCCTCGATCCAGAGCTTTGCCGCCGGCTCAACGGCTAGCCGCTCGTCGCAGTCGCACCTTCCTCGAGATGACAGGCCACCCACTGCTCGGGTCCGGCCGCGCGCAATGTCGGCTCCTCGGTCCGGCAGCGATCGAACACGTATGGACAACGGGTGTGGAAGCGGCACCCGCTCGGCGGGTTGATCGGGCTCGGCACGTCTCCCTTGAGGATGATCGGATTGCGCTGCGCCCCCGGCTCGGGCAGCGGGACCGCCGAGAGCAATGCCTTGGTGTAAGGATGCTTTGGCGCGGCGAAGATCTCGTAGCGCGGCGCCACCTCGACGATCTTGCCGAGATACATCACCGCGACGCGATGGGTCATGTGCTCGACGATCGCGAGGTCGTGGCTGATGAACAGCAGCGCCAGGCCGAACTCGCGCTGCAGATCCTGCAGCAGATTGACGATCTGCGCCTTGACCGAGACGTCGAGCGCCGAGACCGCCTCGTCGCAGACGATCAGCTCGGGCTCGGCGGCGAGCGCCCGCGCGATGCCGATGCGCTGGCGCTGGCCGCCGGAGAATTCGTGCGGCCTGCGGTTCAACGCCTCGCGCGGCAGGCGCACGGTATCCATCAGCGCCGTCACGCGCGTCTCGAGATCGATCGCGGATTTGGCGAGGCCAAAATTGCGGATCGGCTCGGCCAGGATGTCGCGCACGCGCATGCGCGGATTGAGGCTCGAGAACGGATCCTGGAACACCACCTGAACGCGGCGGCGCATCTGGCGCATCGTGCTCGGATGGGCGTCGTCGATACGCTGGCCGTCGAGGATGACCTGCCCCGCCGTGATGTCGAACAGTCGCAGGATCGCGCGGCCGACCGTCGATTTGCCGCAGCCGGACTCGCCGACCAGCGAGAGCGTCTCGCCGCGCGCGATCTCGAACGACACGCCGTCCACCGCATAGACCCATTCGGACTTGCGGCTGAACAGGCCCTTTTTGACTGGGAAGTGCTTCTTGAGGTCGTTGACCTGGAGCAGCGGGGGACTCATGCCGCGACCGCTCCCTTGGCCGCATAGTGGCAGGCCGCGACGTGACGTGGCCCCTTCTCTTCGAGCCCCGGCGCGTACTGCCGGCAGAGATCGGTCGCGAGCGCGCAACGTCCGGCGAAGACGCAGCCGACGATGGGCTTGCGCAGATCAGGGACCTGCCCGGGGATTTCCGCCAGCCGTCTCGCGGTGCCGGTCAGCGACGAGCCGAGCCGCGGCACTGCACCGAGCAGGCCTTGCGTATAGGGATGACGCGGCGATCGGAACAGGTCCGCCACCGGCGCTTCCTCGACCTTGCGGCCGGCATACATGACCATGACGCGCTCGGCGATCTCGGCGACGACACCGAGATCGTGGGTGATCAGGATGATGGCCGCGCCAACCCGGTGCTTGAGATCCAGCATCAATTTCAGGATCTGCGCCTGGATCGTCACGTCGAGCGCCGTGGTCGGCTCGTCGGCGATGAGAAGCTTGGGATTGCAGGCGAGTGCAATGGCGATCATGACGCGCTGGCGCATGCCGCCGGAGAGCTGATGCGGATATTCCCGCACGCGGCGCTTCGGCTCGGGAATGCCGACCAGAATCAACATCTCGATCGCGTGCGCCTCCGCGGCCTGCTTGTCGAGGCCCTGGTGGATCATCAGCGTTTCACGGATTTGACGCCCGACGGTCAGGACCGGGTTGAGGCTGGTCATCGGCTCCTGAAAAATCATCGAGATGTCGTTGCCGCGGATCGCGCGCATCTCGCGATCCGACATTTGCAGCAGGTCCTTGCCCGCAAAGCGGATGCTGCCGGCGATCCTGCCCGGCGGTTCCGGAATCAGCCGCATCAGCGACATCGAAGTCACCGACTTGCCGCAGCCGGACTCGCCGACGATGGCGAGCGTCTCGCCCTCATTGACATGGAATGACACGCCTTCCACCGCGCGGTTGATGCCGCTGGGCGTACGGAAGTGGGTTTGGAGGTTTTCGACTTCGAGCAGTGCCATCGCGATCAGCCCCTCGCCATCAGAGGCTCTTGGCCATGCGCGGATCGAGCGCATCGCGAAGGCCGTCGCCGAGCAAATTCACGGCGAGCACGGTGACGGACAGGAAGGCCGCCGGAAAGAACACGATGTAGGGCTTGACCTGCCACAGCGCCCGCCCCTCGGCCATGATGTTGCCCCAGGACGGAATGGTCGGCGGCGTTCCCGCGCCGATGAAGGACAGGATCGCCTCCGTGATCATCGCACTGGCGCAAATGTAGGTCGCCTGGATCAGCATCGGCGCCAGCGTGTTGGGCAGGATGTGGCGCAGGATGATCATCGGCGTGCGGGTGCCGCAAGCCACCGCCGCATCCACGTAAGGCTGCTCGCGCAGCGACAGCACGACACTACGGACAAGACGGGAAACCCGCGGAATCTCGGCGACCGTAATCGCGAGAATGACGTTGCCGACGCTGCCGCGTGTCAGTGCCATCAGCGCGATCGCCAGCAGGATCGGCGGGATCGACATCAGGCCGTCCATGAAGCGCATCAAGATGCCGTCGGCCCAGCGGATGAAGCCGGAGACGATGCCGATGGCAAGGCCGACCGCGGACGCGCATATCGCAACTGACAGCCCGACCGTGAGCGAGACCCGCGCGCCGAACAGCACGCGCGAATAGATGTCGCGGCCGAGGACGTCGCTGCCAAACCAGTAAAGCGCCGACGGCGCGCGGGTGCGCTTGGCCGGCGCAAGTGCGGTCGGATCCACCGTTCCAAGATAAGGCGCAAAGATTGCGATCAGCACGAGGATCAGCAGCAACGTGCCGCCGATCGCAACGGTGGGATGCCCCCGCAGCAGGCCGATGAAGCCGCGCCGGATCACGACGGGCCGAAGAATCTCCGGCAGTTGCGGCGCGAGGACGAAGCCGGCCGGCAGCGCTTGCGGATTGACGGTCGTGTCGGTCAATAGCGGATCCTCGGGTCAACGATGGTATAGACGACGTCGATCATCAGATTGACGAGGACGTAGACGAAGCTGAACAGCAACACGATGCCCTGGATGACGGGATAATCGCGGCGCAGGATCGCGTCGATCGTGAGCCGGCCGAGGCCGGGAATCGCGAACACGCTCTCCGTGACGACCGCGCCGCCGATCAGCAGCGCGATGCCGATGCCGATCACCGTGACGATCGGCACCGCCGCGTTTTTCAGCGCGTGGACGAACAGGATGCCGCCCTGCCCGAGGCCCTTGGCGCGCGCGGTGCGGATATAATCCTGCTGCAACACTTCGAGCATGGTGGCGCGCGTGATACGTGCGATCAGTGCGATGTAGACACAGCCGAGTGCTATCGACGGCAGGATCAGGTTTTGCAGCCAGGGCCAGACGCCCTGGGCGAGCGGCGTATAGCCCTGCACGGGAAGCCATTCGAGCTCCAGCGCGAAGATATAGGCGAGGACATAGCCGACGACGAAGACCGGCAGGGAGAAGCCGAACACGGCAAAGGCCATGATGGCCCGGTCGATCAGGCTTCCCGCCTTCCAGGCCGCCAGCACGCCGAGCGGCACCGCGACCACGATCGTGAGCAGGAGGGTGACCATCATCAGCGACAGCGTCGGCCCGAGACGCTGCCCGATCATCGTCGAGACCGGCAGGTTGGTGAAGATCGAGGTGCCGAGATCGCCGTGCAGAATGCGCCAGACCCAGCTGCCGAACTGGATCAGGAAGGGTCGATCGAGGCCGAGGCTCTGACGGATGCGCTCCACATCCTCCGGACTTGCCTGATCGCCTGCGATCACCACGGCGGGATCACCCGGCGCGATGTAGAGCAGGCTGAACACGAACAGCGCGACGATCGCCATCACGGGCAAGGTCGAGGCGATACGCCGGAGGATGTAGGAGAGCATCTGGATTCAGCGCAGGGTCATGCGGATTTCGACACGCCCCAGAAGAACGGCAGCGGCCCCTTCGTGATGCCGGAGACGTTCTTGCGCCAGGCCGTGTAGCTGAGGAAGAACCCGGTCGGGGCGTAGACGACGTCCTCGAGCGCGACCTTGTTGAGGCGGGCGACCGCGGCCTTCTCCTCGTCGAGGTTCTTGGCTTCGAACCAGGACGTGACCTCCTTCTCGGTGCCGGGGCTGTTGGGCCAGCCGAACCAGGCCTTGTCGCCGTTGGCGCGAATGGCGGTGTAGGGCGCCGGATTGATGCAGTCCGAACCCGCATGCCAGGTGTGGAACATGTTCCAGCCGCCCTGCCCGGGCGGTGTCTTCTGTGCGCGGCGGGAGCCGACCGTGCCCCAATCGGTCGCGACGAAGTCGACATTCATGCCGAGCTTCTTCAAGAGATCGGCGGTCACATCGCCGAACGCCTTGGTGATCGGCTGGTCCTGCGCCACCAGGCACGTCACCGGCTGGCCGGAATATCCGCTCTCGGCGAGCAGCTTCTTGGCAGCGTCGAGATCGCGCTTGCCCTTCAGGACCTCGCCGCCCGCTTCGGTGTAGAGCGGCGTATCGGGCGTGAAGAAGCCGGGCAGCGACTTCCACAGCGAATGGTCGTCGCCGACGAGCGCACGCATATAGTCTTCCTGGCTCATCGCCATCAGCACTGCGCGCCGCGCCCGCACGTCGTTGAAGGGCGGATACAGGAAGTTCATGCGGAACGAGCCGACATTGCCGAGGGGATCGCCGATGTCGACGCTGATGTTCTTGTTCTTCTTCAGGATCGGGACAAGGTCCGCGATCGGGTTCTCCCACCAGTCGATCTCGCCGTTTTGCAACGCGGCCGCGGCGGTCGCCGGATCGGGTATCACGATCCATTCGACGCGGTCGAGCAGCATCTGCTTGCCGCCGGCGAGCCACGACGCTTTCTCCTGCCGCGGCACATAGTCGGCGAACTTCTCGAACACGGCTTTCGCGCCGGGGACCCATTCGCCCTTGGCGAACTTCATCGGCCCCGAGCCGACATAATCGCCGATCTGCTTGAACGGGTCGGTCTGCGCAATGCGCTCCGGCATGATGAAGGCGCAAGGCGAGTTGTTCTTGCCAAGCGCATAGAGCATCTTCGGGAACGGCTGCTTCAGCACCCATTTGAAGGTGCGGTCGTCGACAGCGGTGAGCTCCTGCTGTAGCGCCTTGAGCATCAGCCCCATCGGGTCGCGTGCCGCCCAGCGGGTGAGACTCGCAACGACGTCCTTGCTTAGCACCGGTTCGCCATCGTGGAATTTGAGGCCCGGCCGCAATTTGAACGTCCAGGTGGTGCCATCGTCGGTCACTTGCTCGGACTCGACCATCTGCCGCTGCGGCTGCAGCGCGGAATCGACGCCGTAGAGCGTATCCCAGACCAGCGCGGCGGCATTGCGCACGACATATTGCGTGCCCCAGATCGGGTCGAAATTGGCGAGGTTTGCCTGCGGCACGAAGCGCAGGGTGCGCGCGGAGGCGCCTTGTGCGATCGCCGGGGCCGAAAGGCCGCTCAATGCCAGACCGCCTGCGCCGGCCAATCCCTTCAATACGGTCCTGCGATCCATGAAATCCTCCCAATAGTGCCGTGATGCCGGCCATCGTTGGCCAAGAACAGGTGAAACCAGAGCTCATTGGCGTGCAAATGGTATGCCACTAGCCGCACCTTCGCCAGCGGGATATCCGCACCATTTGGACCGGTCGAGACCTCAAAGCGCAGCCGCCAGCACTGGCCCGGTGTCGATATGCGGGATCGCCTCGACCAGCTTGCGCGTGTAGTCGGTCTTGGGATTGTCGAACAGCGCCCGGCTCTCGCCCTGCTCCACGATGCCGCCATTGCGCAGCACGATGGTGCGGTCGCAGAGCATACGCACCACGTTGAGATCGTGGCTGACGAACAGCAGCGCGATGTCGTTCTCGCGCCGCAGGCGGTCGAGCAGTTGCAGCACCACCGCCTGCACGGAGACGTCGAGCGCAGCGGTCGGCTCGTCCAGCACCAGGAGCCGCGGCCGGCAGGCGATGGCGCGGGCGATGCCGACGCGCGCCTTCTGGCCGCCGGAGAGCTGATGCGGAAAGCGCGGCAACAGATCCAGCGGCAGCCCTACACGCTCCGCGCAGTCTTCCACCCGCTTGCGCAGCGCATCGCTCCCGCGCATGCCATCGAGCCGCATCAGGGGATGGGCGATGCAATCGAAGGCCGTGAAGCGCGGATTGAGGCTCTCGTTCGGGTCCTGGAACACCATCTGGATGTCTTTGCGGAACTGCGAGCGGTGAAAATCGCGCGACGCCACGTGGCCGATCGACTGCCCGTCGAACACGATCTCGCCCTCGCTCGGGTCGATCAGCCGGCAGATCATTCGCGACGTCGTGCTCTTGCCGGAGCCGGATTCGCCGACGAGGCCGACGCTCTCGCCGCCGGCCATCGTCATGGAGAAGTCCGCCACCGCCGCGGCGCCCTCGTCGAAGCGTTTTGCGAGCTTGCGCACTTCCAGCAGCGGCGGAGTCCCGTGAACGGGCTCCTGCCTGGGCCTGCTGACGACAGCCGCGTAGCCTTCCCGCTCCTCTTCCGTCACGAGGTCCGCGATCCCGGAGGTCGCGGTCGGCGACGCCGCCACCAGACGCCGAGTATAGGCATGCTGCGGCGCGCCGAACAGCGTCCTGGGGCTAGCCTCTTCGACGATACGGCCGCGCTCCATCACGGCGATGCGGCGGCAATATCGCGCCGCGAGGCCGAGATCGTGCGTGATCAGGATCGTCGCCATGCCGCGTGCGGCGGCAATCTCCGCCAGGAGGTCCATCACCACCTTCTGCGTGGTGACGTCGAGTCCGGTCGTCGGCTCATCGGCGATCAAGAGCGCTGGATTGCAGGAGATCGCGATCGCGATCATGACGCGCTGGCACATGCCGCCGGAAAGTTCGTGCGGATACGCGCTCATCCGCGTCTCGGGGTCTCGGATCTGGACAGCCCGCAACAGCTCCAGCGCCTCGGCGCGCGCAGCATCCTTCGATATCCGCTTGTGCGTGAGGATTGCGTCCGCAATCTGCAAGCCGATCGCGCGGATCGGATTGAGCGCCGCCCGTGGGTTCTGGAAGATCATCGACATCGCGGCGCCCTGGAGCTGCCGGAGATCGTCGCCCCTGAGTTTTGTGACATCCTGGCCGCGAAACAGGATTTTTCCGCTGGTGACGCGCCCGGCTGCATCGAGCAGGCGCGTCGTGGCAAAACCGGTCACCGACTTGCCCGATCCGCTTTCGCCGACGAGGCCGAGCATCTCGCCGGCTTCGACCGTGAGCGTCACGCCGCGCACGGCCTCCACCATCCCGCGTCGCGTCGAGAAAGCGACGTGGAGATCGTCGATCCTGAGCAAGTCCCCGCTCATGTGCGCATGCGGGGATCGAGAATGTCCCGCATCCCGTCGCCGAGGAGATTGAAGCACAGCACGGCCATCATCAACGCGAGGCCCGGAAAGGCCACCAGCCACCACCGCCCGGTCGAGATGAAGCGGGCACCCTCCGCGACCATGATGCCCCACTCCGGCGTCGGCGGCTTGACGCCCAGGCCGATGAAGGACAGGCCGGCCGCGTTGAGAATGGCCCAGCCGAGGTTGAGCGAGATCTGCACCGCCATCGCCGGCAAGATGTTCGGCAGCAGGAAGCGCAACACGACCGAGAAATGACTCTCGCCGCAGGAACGCGCCGCCTCCACCCAACCGACATTGCGGCGGACGTTGACCTCGGCCCGCGCGAAGCGGATGTAGAACGGCAGATTGATGATCGCGGTCGCGATCACGATGTTCTCGATCCGGTTGCCGAGCGCCGCAACCATCGCCATCGCCAGCACGAACAGCGGAAAGGCCATCATGACGTCGACGAAGCGGCCGACCGAGCGGTCGAGCCTGCCGCCGGCATAGCCGCAGAAAGAGCCGACGACGGCGCCGATCACGAAGGAGATGCCGACCGCAGAGACCGCGATGGCGAGGTCGAGCCGTGCCGCAACGACGAGGCGGCTGAACACGTCGCGCCCGAGCTGGTCGGTGCCGGCGAGGTGTGCCGCGCTCGGCGGCTGCAGGGCTTCCGAGACATTGGAGACGACGGGATCATAGGGCACCAGCCACGGTCCGAAGATCGCGACCAGGACAAACAGCAGGACACCTGCCGCGGCGACACCGGTCAGCGGATTGCCGCGCAAAATCCAGACCGAATGGCGGAGGGTTGCGCTGGTCATCCGATCGACACCCTGGGATCGGCGATGCCGTAGCAGATGTCGACCACGAGATTGACCAGCACGAAGATGCCAGCCATCAGCAGCACAAAGCCCTGCACCGGCGCATAGTCGGACGACAGCAGCGCATCGAGCGCGTAGGAGGCCACGCCCGGCCAGGAGAACACCTTCTCCACCAGGACGTTCGCGCCAAGCATGGTCGAGAACACGATGCCGGCAATGGTGATGACGGGAAGGATCGCATTGCGCAGCGCATAGGTGACGACGACCTTCTGCCAGGACAATCCGACCGAGCGCGCGGTGCGCACGAAATCGCTGCCGAGCGAGACCAGCATCGACGCACGCGTGATCCGCGCCAGCGGCGCGATGACGAACAGGGCCATGCTCACCGCCGGCAGGATCAATTGCTTGCAGGCCGCCCACCAGCCCTCGATGTCTCCCGCGAGCAGGAAATCGATCGACAGGAATCCGGTGCGCTGCGGCGGCAGCGAGGTGAAGACGTCGATCCGCCCGGTCGGATCAGGCGCAAGACCGAGCAGATAGTAGAACACATAGATCAGCAGCAGGCCCGATACGAAGGTCGGCACGCAGACGCCGAGCGCACAGAACAGCCGCACGCCGTGATCGACCAGCGATCCTGGTTTCAAGGCTGCGACCACGCCGAGTGGCACCGCCGCGATCAGCGCGATCAGGAGCGCCGTGAAGGTCAACTCCAGCGAGGCCGGCAGCCGTTCGCGGAGGTCCTTCAGGACCGGCTGTCCCGTCATCATGGAGCGGCCGAGATTGCCGCGGCCGATATCGGACAGATAGAACACGAGCTGCTCCGGCACCGACTTGTCGAGCCCCATCTGCTTGCGGATCTGCTCGATCTCCTCCTTGCCGGCATTGGGCCCCGAGGCGAAGAACACCGCGGGATCTCCGGGAAGGACCCGCATCAGCAGAAAGGTGAAGACCAGCACGCCGAACAACGCCGGCAGCGACGACATAAGCCGCCTCCCCGCCCGCGTCACGGTCGCACCAAGTCCGGTCATCACCTTTCAGAGCTCCTCCAATTTGCGGATGTCATTTGCGGCTGACGTCGCGATAGTCGACCTGACGATGGAACTCGTAGGTATAGCCCTCGATCGACGACGCCATCACGGCGTCCTGGTTCGGCTGCCACAGCGGGATCTGCGGCATCTCGCTGAAATGGATCGCATTGAGCTTGCGGCCATCGTCCTCGTACTTGGCCTTGTCGGGCTCGAAGCGCGCTTCCTGCGCGATCGTCGCCAACTCCGGATTGTTGATCGAGCTGTAATTCCAGCGCTGATTGCCGGTGTAGAAGTTGCGGTAGAAGTAATCGGTCGAGGGCAGCCAGGCAACGATGCCCTCCGTGAACAAGGGCAGCTTCTTCTCGTTGATCTGCGTCGACATCTGCGCGTCCGGCAGCTTCTGGATGTCGACCTTGATCCCGATCTTGGCAAGCGATTCCTTCACGAGAGCCGCCATCGGCTCCGCGGTCGAGGCCTGGCCGACGTTGAAGCTGAAGGTGGTCGAAAAACCCTCCGGGAGTCCTGCGGCCTTCAAATATTCCCTCGCCTTGTCGAGATCGGTCTTCACCGGCGCCTGGAACGGATAGATGCCGTTCAGCGGCTTGCCATCCGGCCAAGTCGCACCGAACAGCGGGGCTCCGCGGCCGAACAGGGCAGCCTTGAACATGTCCTCATAGGGCAGCGCGAAGGCGACGGCACGGCGCACGTTGACGTTGTCGAAGGGCGGGATCTGGTTGTTCATCGAGACGAAGGTGATCGAATTGTATTGCGGCGTCGAGATCACCTTGAGCTTGCCTTTGGCCTCGAGCGACTGCACGTCGCTGGCCTGGAGATCGACGACGAGATCGGCGTCGCCGCGCTCGACCAGATTGGCGCGGGTCGCGGGCTCCGGTACGGACTGCACAATCACGCGCTTGAAAAACGCCGGCTTGTCGGGCGAGCCGCGGTTCCAGTCCTCGTTGCGCTTGATGATCACCTGCTCGCCCGGCTTGAAGCTCTCGATGACATAGGCACCGCTGCCGGCGGTGTGCTCCTTCAGCCAGGCGGTGGCCCAAGGATCTTCCGGGGTCGCGTGCTCCTTGGCGACCTTCGAGTTGATGATCAGCGGATAGACCGTGGCGAGATTGGGCAGCGCGAGCTTGTCGGGCTTCGGCAGCGTCACTTCGATCGTGAGGGGATCGATCACCTTGAACTGGTCAGCCGACGTCAGCGATCCCGTCAGCAATTGCGCCTTGCCGAGGATGGGCGCGGTGACGCAGCGATCGAGCGACCATTTGACGTCCTCGGCAGTCACGGGCGAGCCGTCCTGGAACTTGGCATCCTTGCGCAGACGGAACGTCAGCTTCAGTCCGTCCGGGCTGACGTCGTAGGATTCGGCGAGTTCGCCGGTGATCTTGTCGAGATCGAACACCCATTTGCCGTTGAGCTGCTTGCGGCCGAACGCGACAAGGCGATCATAGGTACTCATGCTCAGCGCGAAGGATTCGCGCGTCGAGCCCGGGATGTTGGGATCGAGCGTGTTGACGGACGCGCCGGTGACATAGCGCAACGTCTCGGCCCTGGTCTGCGCTTGCGAGGGCGCGGTGGCAATGAGCAACAACGCGGTGGTGGCGAGCACGGAGGATGCCGACCTGAAAGACACAAAACGCATTTGTTTTCCCCAAAATTCTCGACAGGAACGCCAGCAGGACAGGTTAAGAAAGAAGCAAGTTGCGCGCCAGTCTCATGATGCGCTCTTGCGGACGCTTTGTCGCGGCGGCGCATGGACAATCATCGCGATTCCTCCATGTTTCGCGCTGGCCGCGTGACCACGGCCTGCGGCACGTCATAGGCGCGGAGCGAGGCCCAGTGCCGTTCGACATCGGCGCGGAACAGGCCGCGCGTCAGGCCATTGACCAGCTTCGGCACCGCGGTCGTCATCGCGTTGATCGACGATCCCGACGGACCGAAACTCATGGTGGAGGCGATGGCGAAGAGATGGATGTCTGCGATCCACGGCGTCTCGCCCGCGACACACTCGGTGAAGGCGTAGTCGTCGGCGAGATAGGGAAAGCGGCCGAGCCGCGCGCTGCGTTCGCTCTCCGGGGGCTGGTAGCGGTCGGCCCAGGTTGCGATATTGCCGGCAAATGTGCGCAGCTCGCCACGTCCGGAAAAATCCATGTCGACGCCGGTGCCGCAGATGACGAAATCCGCTGCGACGACGCCGCGCGGCGTCCGCAATTCGATGGCCTTGCCGGTCTCGCGCGCGGCCTCAAGCGGCGCGCCCTCGTGCAATGTGAAATTGGCATGGCGCGCGCAGCGATCATAGGTCGGCTGTGGAAAGCCTTCGCGCATCTGGAGGATGGTGCGCATGAAGCGCCAGCGCCAGGCATCGTCGAGATCGCTGAGATGGCGGAGGAAGCCGCGAAATGTCAGCCAGCGATAGGGCTGGATCAGCTGGATCTGCGCCCGACGACACAGCAGATGCACCTCCGCTGCGCCCGCTTCCAGCGCGGTTGCCGCATTATCGAAGGCGGATGCGCCGGCGCCGATCACGGCGACGCGCTTGCCGCGAAGCTTTTCGAAATCGATGTCGTCGGCGACGGTTGCGACCGAGCCGGCCGGCAGTTCGCGCAGCGGCTCGGGGATCATCCAGTTCCCCATCCCCTCCTGCCCCGTCGCCAGCACGATCTTGCGCGCATAGAGCGTCTCGACGCCCTCGCCACGTTTCACGCGTGCAGCCAGTAGACCATCTGCCGCCGGAAGGATTTCCAGAAGCTCGCTGCCGTTGCGCACCGGCAATGCAATCGTACGTCGCAGCCAGAGCAAATACTCGGCCCAGTGCTCCCTCAGGATCAGATTCAGCGTCTGCCAGCTTTCCTTACCGAAGCGGGCTTCGTGCCAGGATTGATAGGTCAAGCTCGGAATGTCGAGGTCAGGTCCCGTATAGTCCTTCGGGCTGCGCAGCGTCGGCATGCGGGCATAGGTGAGCCATGGCCCCTCCTTCCCCTCCTCGGCCTTGTCCAATAGCAGGACATTGCTGACGCGGGACCGCATCAGGCCGAAGCCGATGGCGATGCCGGATTGGCCGGCGCCGATCACGAGCACATCCAGCGCCGGCTTGCCGTCCGGTCCCTGCTTCGGTTCGAGCCAGGCGGCACCGGGATGCGAGATCCGTACGAGATCGGCGCGAACGTTCACTTCGAGCTCTGTCAGCGCATCACTCATGCCGCGAGCCAGCCTCCGTCGACCACCATCACGGTGCCGGTCGTGAACGAGGATGCATCGCTGGCGAGATGCAGCGCGGTCTGCGCGATCTCCTCGGCCTGGCCGAACCGCTTCATGGCATGGCGGTTGCGGGAGGTTTCCCGCACCTCGTCCGCATTGGCGTGACGGGCAAAACTGCGGCGAAGCATCGGCGTGTCGATCGCACCAGGCGCGATCGCGTTGACGCGAATGCCATCGGTCGCGAAATCCACCGCCATCGTCCGCGTCAGGCTGACGATCGCGCCCTTGGCCGCGATATAGGCGCTGTTGCCCTTGCCGCCGGCAATCGCAAGCTGCGACGCCAGCGTGATAATCGAGCCCTTCTTCTGCCGCTGCATCTGCGGCACGGCCGCCCGCGCCCACAGCCAGGTGCCGCCGACATTGGTGCGGAACACCGCATCCCAGTCTGCCGGATGGGTGGTCAGCACCGTGCCGCCACAGGAGAAGCCAGCCGCGGTCATGAGAATGTCGAGCCGGCCGTGCCGTGCTACCACATCATTTGCCACGGCCTCGGCGAAATCGGCATCGCCGACGTCACCGACATAGGTCGTTGCCTCGCCCACCAGGATCAGCGTCTCCTCAAGCCCTGCGACATCGCGATCCACCAGAGCGAGATGCGCGCCTTCGTCGGCAAACAGCTTCGCGCTGGCGCGGCCGATGCCGGAGCCTGCGCCCGTGATGATGGCCGTACGTCCCTGCAGCCGCATCAGAGACTCTCCTTGTGCTGCGTCCACCAGGCGCTCATGGCTGCGGCGGACTCGGTACACCCGAACCGCGCGCGCCAGCCGAATTCCTCCGCCATCCGCGCGACCGAGAGCGGCGCACGATCCGGCCCATGGAGCTTGATGAAGGTGTTCTCTCCCGGTGCCGCCAGCCGGCATTGCAGGCCGGGATGCAACGCCGCAAAGGCCTCGCCCCATTGCAGCGCGGACCACGTTCCGCCGCTGGAGATGTTGTAGAGCCGATGGCGCGGCCGCTCGGCTTCGATCAAGACGGCCACGGCTTCAGCGGCATCGAGGGCGTAAATCCAGTCCTTGACGCCCGCGCCCGGCATGAGCGCCAGCCCGCAGCGGGCGAACTCGGCCAGGATTTGAAACTGAAGGCTTGGCGTATCCCGCACCTTGCCGATCCGCTCCCACGGACCGAACACGGCGCTCAAACGCACACTGAGAAAGTCACCATCCCACAACTCGGCGAGCCGAGCCACCGATCGTTCCGAGGTGAATTTGCTGATCGCGTAGAAGGAGACGGGATCGCAGGGCGTCTCCTCGTCCAGCACTGCATGACGCTGCCCCGCAGCGCCATAGGCGGAAGCGGATGAAAGATTAATCACGCGCCGAGTGCCACGACGGACCGCCGCGCTCAAGATCGGGATCTGAGCCATCACGTTGATCTCGAGGATACTCGAGGTGGCGGTTCGTTCGAGCTGATCCCCGGCCGTTATGGCGGCGCCGAGAACGATCGTGTCAAAACCCTGCTTTAGAAGTGCGTCGATCCTTTCGACGTCAGTGATCTCACCCTGAACAACCGTGCACCGCTCACCATAGTCGGCAAACGATCGCTCCGCTCCCGCCGGCAATTGCTTACGGTCATACAGCGTCACTTCGTGCCCACGCGCCAGCAGCGCCTCCGCAACATTGAGGCCGACAAAGCCGGCACCGCCGAAGATGACGATCTTCATCGCGCGCGATCCGCCGTCACAGCAGTTTTGCCCCGAAATTCCGCTCCGGATCCATGTCGGCGACAAGCCGCCCGGTCGGCTTGGCCGCCTCGCCGCCACTGCGTGCCAGGAACTGGCCGCTGCCGGCGCTGGCGAGGCACTTGTTACCGTCGATGATCACCCGGCCGCGCGACAGCACCGACACCGGCCAACCCTTCAGCTTCCGTCCCGCAAACGGCGTGTAGCCGGCGAGGTCGTGCATCATCTCATCGGCGATCACGGTCTCGCGATCGGGATCCCAGATCGCGATATCGGCATCGGCGCCGACCGCGATCGAGCCCTTGCGCGGATGCAGATTGTAGATCTTGGCCGGCGCGGTCGAGGTCAGCTCGACGAATTTTTCCAGGCCCAGCCGTCCTTTCGACACCATGGCGTCGAACAGCAGCGGCAGGCGCAGCTCCAGTCCCGGCAGGCCGTTGGCGACCTGCTTGAAGTTGGGATTGGGACCGGCGCGCAGCTTGCCGGTCTCGTCGTAACGATAAGGCGCGTGATCCGACGAGATGGTCTGGAGATCGCCGAGCGACAGCGCCTGCCACAGCGCCTCCTGGTCGGCATGCGTCCGCGGTGGCGGGCTGCACATCCACTTGGCGCCCTCGGCACCCGGCTTGTCGAGATCGGCAGCGGTCAGGAACAGATATTGCGGACAGGTCTCGGCAAACACCTTCAACCCCTGCCCGCGCGAATCCCGGATCACCTTGGCGCCCTCGGCGGTCGAGACGTGGAAGATCATGATGGGCTGGTCGATCAGCGCCGCCATGCCGATCAGCCGGGTAAAGGCTTCCGCCTCCGACACGCGGGCGTGGCTGACGGCGTGGTATTTCGGCATCGTATAGCCGCGCGCGAGCAGGCGCTTCACCATCCAGGCGATGATGCCGTGGTTTTCGGCGTGGGCGCACAGCATCGCGCCGGACTGGCGCGCGGCGAGAAGGATGTCCAGCAGCGGCTCGTCGTCCACCTTGAGCCGGTCGTAGGTCATGAAGATCTTGATCGACGCGTGGCCCTGCTTCACCAGCGCCGGAATGTGCTCCTCGACCGTTTCCCTGGTCGCATCCGCAATGATCATGTGAAAGGCGTAGTCGATCACGGCGCCCTTCTTGGCGAGGGCGTGATAATCCTCGACCACCTGCGGCAGCTTCATGCCGACATGCTGGGCGGCAAACGGGATCACCGTGGTCGTGCCGCCAAAGGCGGCCGAGACGGTCGCGCTCTCGAAGGTGTCGGCGTTCATGATGCCGGCAGCGGACAATTGCTCGATATGGGCGTGGCTATCGACGCCGCCGGGCAGAACGAGTTTCCCGCGCGCATCGATTTCCCGCTTCGCGGACGGAAGCCCGCGCCCGATCGCGGCGATGGTCTCACCGGAGATGGCGACATCGGCTTCAAAGACGTCGGTCGTCGTCGCGACGCGCCCACCGCGAATGATCAGGTCGTAAGCGGGTTCAGTCATGAGGCACTCCATGATAGGCTCAAGCCAGGTGATCGAAATTTTGCAGGAAGACCAGCATGTCCCGACCGCGCATCCTCGTCATCAATCCAAATTCCAACCCTGCGGTCACGCAGGGGTTGGAGGACGCGCTGAAGCCGCTCGGCTTCGAAGGCGGGCCGGATCTGGTCTGCCAGACGCTGGCCGAGGGTCCGTTCGGCATTGAAAGCCAGGCCGATGTCGATGGCGTCGCGATGCCGCTGCGGCGGCTGGTCGAGGGCGACAACAGCTCGGCTGCCTTTGTCATCGCCTGCTACAGCGATCCCGGGCTTCAGGTCTGCCGCGAAGGCACCGACCGCCCCGTGTTCGGCATTGCCGAATGCGGCGTGCTGACAGCGCTGGCCCGCGCCGAGACCTTTGGCGTCATCGCGATCGCCCAGCGCTCGATCCCGCGTCACATGCGCTATCTCAGGCAGATGGGACTGACCGAACGGCTTGCCGGCGAGCGGCCGCTCAACATGAGCGTCGCGGAAACTGCCTCGGGCGAAGGCACGCTGGCCAGGATGATCGACATCGGCCGCGCGTTGCGCGACGAGGACGGCGCCCGCGCCATCGTGATGGGCTGCGCCGGCATGGCGCGCCATCGCCGTCCCCTCGAAGACGCGCTCGGCATCGCCGTGATCGACCCGACACAGGCGGCTGTCACCATGGCGCTGGGTACGGTGCAGTTCTCCAATCACTAGGCGTCCTTCAACTCTTTGGCGTCCTGCCGCGCGAGCCATTGTGCGTGGCTCTCGCGGACAAGCGCAAACGTATCCCGCTGCGTCGTGTAGAGATTGCCGAACATGCGGCCGATCGGCCGGTAGGCGTCGAGATCGACATACATGTTGGCTTCGTCGACGAGGCCCTCGCGGGCATGAATCCGGAGCACTTCGCCGACCAGCAGCTCGCGATCGGGCGAAAAGTTCAGCGCGACATGGCGCCGGCATTCGAGCGCAAAGGGTGCCGCAGCGAGGCGCGGCACCTTCACGTCGATTGAGGGAAGGGTCGCGAGGCCTGCCGCAGCGACCTCGCTGTCACCGGACGGAAAATCGACCGCGCAGTCGTTCATCGCCACCGACAACGCCTCGTCCACCATGTGAACGACGAACTCGCCGTCGCGATGGATGTTGCGGGTGGTGTCCTTCGGGCTGTGATCCGGCTTGTGCTGAAGCCCCAGCACGATCAGCGCCGGGCTCTCCGAGAACACGTTGAAGAAGCTGAAGGGCGCGGCGTTGACCGCCCCGTTGGCATCGAGCGTCGTCACCAGCGCAATCGGCCGCGGCACCACCACGCCGCAAAGCAGCTTGTAGCGGTCGCGCGGATCGAGCTCGCGCAAGGATATGCCGGATGTGCTCTGGCCAGTCATCGACGTCACGTCTCCGGCGGCGGCACAGCGCCGGTACGGCTGGTGATCAGGCCGTAATGCTCGATGCGGCGGTGCTGCGCGAAATTGAAGATCGTGGTCTTGCCGAAGGTGGTGGCATCGAGGTCGCAAGCGTGGACCAGCAGTTCGTCCTCCTCCGTCTTCGCTTCGGCGGCGATTTCGCCATTGGGATCGACGATCAGGCTGCCGCCGAAAAGCGGGTGTCCGTCCTCGTTGCCGGCCTTGGCCACCGCGACCACCCAGGTCGCGTTCTGATAGGCGCCGGCCTGCGCCGAGAGGCGGTTGTGGAACAGGCGTTTCTCGACGCCCTCATCGCTCCTCTCCGCATTCACGGACGGCGTGTTGTAGCCGATCAGCACCATCTCGACGCCCTGCAAGCCCATCACGCGATAGGTCTCGGGCCAGCGCCGGTCGTTGCAGATGGCCATGCCGATGATGCCGCCGAGCTCGCGCCAGACATTGAAGCCGAGATCGCCTGGCTCGAAATAGCGTTTCTCCAGATGCTGATGCGAGCGCTTGGTGTCGTATTCCACATGGCCGGGCAAATGGATCTTGCGATATTTGCCGACGATCTTGCCGGATTTGTCGGTCAGGATCGCGGTGTTGAAGTGATGCCCGTCGGGCGTCAGCTCCGCATAGCCGAAATTCATCGCCATCTGGTGCTGCGCCGCGCGCTCGAACAGCGGTTTCGTCGCCACGTTCGGCATCTCGCGCTCGAACCAATTGTCGAACTCGGCCCGATCCTCCACGTACCAGCGTGGGAAGAAGGTGGTGAGCGCCAGCTCCGGATAGACGATCAGGTCGGCGCCCCTGCTTTTGGCCTCGTCCATCAGCGCAATCATGCGCTTGACCACGGCTTCGCGGCTGTCTGCTTTCTGGATCGGACCCATCTGGGCGGCGGCAACATTGACGATACGCATCAGCGATTTCCTGGTGATGTCCTAGGCCAAGCTAAATTTCAATAATGTGCCGGCGCGCGGCAGCATAACGCAGCATCGCCCGGACTTTCCAGCCGGCGCTTGCCGATCGGCATAGTGTGCGTTGCACGATCCACCCTCATGTCTGCTCCTCATCTGCAACATCGAGACCGTGGTCCAGCGCGTCCAGAAGTTGCCCGGCCTCATGCTCGGAGATCACGAGCGGCGGTGCGAGGAACAGCGAGGTCTGCTCGCCGCTGGTTCCGATCACGGCGCCTGCCTCCAAGGCCCGCTCCGCGACGCGCGAGGCAATCGGCACCTCGGTGGTGTCGGCGTGCCAGGAGCGCCAGTCCGGCCCGTGCAACTCCACGGTCCAGTGCAGCCCCTGCCCAGCCACCCGCTGCACGCTCGGATGTTTCTGCGCGATGGCGAGCAGGCGCCGGGTGAACAGTTTTTCGAGGCCCCTCACGTGCCCCAAAATCTTGTCATCGTTGACGACCTTCAGATATGCGCTGACCGCAGCCATGCTGATGGGATGCCCGCGCAGCGTGCCGTAATTCTGCCAGCTCGTGCCCTTGAGCCGCTCGACGATGTCCTTCGACACCACGACCGCGGCAACCGCCGCCGCGCCGCCGCCGAGCGATTTTCCGAGCGTCACGATGTCAGGACGGCTCTCGGCGCCCTGGAACGCGAACCAGCGCCCGGCGCGGCCTGCTCCGGTCACCACTTCGTCGGCGATCCAGTATGAGCCAACCTGCCGCGCGCACCGCGCCACCTCGTCCTGATAGGCGCCGTCGTAGTAGATGCCGCCTTGCGTGTAGTCGATGATCGTCGCTGCGGTATCCGAAAGCAGGCGCGTGGCATGGGCCAGATATTCGCTGGGGGGAACATTGTTGGCCGGCGCGCCGTAGATCGCGCCATCTGGCGCCGGCAATATCCGCACAGGCGCCATCGGCGCCGGCAGCTTTGAGCCGCCTGAGTGCACCGCAAGGCCGCCATGCCATTGCGGCTGCACCGTCATGCTGCGCGACAGGCCCGTAATGCCGTGATAGGCGCGTTCGCGCGTCGCCAGCGCGGACCGCTGCGTCAGGGCCTGACAGAGCGACAGCGCCATGTCGTTGGCCTCGCTGCCGCTGATGCAGAAGCGCACCGCACCGACCCAATCCTCTTCGCCTTTGAACGCGGTGACCATCAAATCGTCAGCGGCCTGCTCGCGGCCGTCCCAGGTCCAGCCCTCGTTCACGACGGGCGTATCCGCGGCGCGGCGGATCGCCTCCACCATCGCGGGATGACGATGTCCGAGGCCGCCGCCGGTGTTGCTGCCGTCGATGAGCTTGCGACCATCCGACAGATGGAAATAGACGCCCTCGCCGCCGACCACGGCCATGGGCGCGCTGTCGCCGGCATTCAGCCCGGTTCGCAACAATCTGCTCATTGCAATCCCTTCATTCCGCAGCCTCGGCACCGTAGCCACCGCCGCCGCAGGTCTCGATCGTGACGAGATCGCCTTCCTGCAGCACCAGGTTCGACTTGCCGTCGATCGCGACGCTCGTACCCTGCCGGATCAGCGAGATGCGGCAGGCCTTGCCGGGTTCGCCGCCCTGCATGCCGAACGGCGCGATCACCATGCGCTCGATGCAGGTGGTCAGATGCATCGACGGCGCCAGGATGCGATAGGTACGAATGACGCCGTCCCCGCCGCGATGGGCGCCGGCGCCGCCGGACTGCCGGCGAATGGCCTGCTGCTCGATTTGGATCGCGTAATTCGCCTCGATCACCTCGACCGGCGTGTTCGAGGTGTTGGACAGATGCACCCGCGTCGCCGAGATGCCGGCCCGATCATGCCGCGCGCCCTCGCCACCGCCGTGGACCTCGTAGAGCATCTTCCATGAACCGTTCTGTCGCGGCTCCGCGAAGAACAGGACACCCGCCGTGGTCGCCCCGCCGGCCGACAGACGTTCGGGAATGGTGTGCTGCATGGCGCGGAAGATCGCATCGACGATGCGCATCGAGGTCTCGTGGTTGCCGGCCGCAACCGAGGCATTCCACCCCGGCTCCAGGATCGAGCCCGGGCGTGTGATGATGGTCAGCGGCCGCAGCGCGCCCGCGTTCTGGTTCATGTCGCGCCCGCTCATGATGCGCGCGGCATAGGCGACCGCCGAACGCGCCATGAACGGCGTGGTGTTGCAGAAATTCGAGACGCGGTCGCAGCTTTCTGAAAGATCGAAGGTCGCTTCGTCGCCTGCGATGGTGATCTTGACATGAATGCGCGCGGGCGCGTCGTCGACGCCGCCGTCGTCCAGGTAATCCTCGCCCTCGTAGACGCCATCAGGCAGATCGCGCAACGCCTCACGCATCTCGATTTCGGAGAGATCGTGCAGGCGCGACTGCGCCGCCGTGAAGACCGCCTTGCCGTGCTCGCGGCAGAGCTCGACGATGCGCTTCTCGCCGGCTTTCGTTGCGGCGATCTGGGCGAGAAGATCGCCCTCGCAGGATTCGGGATCCCGAACATTGGCCTTGAGCAGCTGCACGATCGGCGTGTTGACGCCGCCTGCCGTGGCGATCAGCACCGGCGGAATGCGCATCGCCTCCTGGAAGGTGTCGATGGCTTTCGCAAAATAGCTGCCGGGCCAGGTGCCGCCGATATCGGGCCAATGCGCGAGGCTGACCGCGAACGCGACGATCTCGCCGTCGACGAAGACGGGGCGCACGACCTTGACGTCGTTGAGATGATTGCCGCCGAGCGGGCCGACATTGTAGATCAGTGCGTCGCCGTCGTTCAGGCTGTCCCGCGGCACCACTTTCAGCAATTCGAGAACCGTGTAGGCCATCGCGCCGAGATGGATCGGGATGTCGCGGCCCTGCCCGACCAGGTCGCCGCGGGCGTCCGTGATCGCCGACGACAGGTCGCCGGCCTCACGCAGCAGCGGCGAACGCGCCGAGCGCGTCATCACCAGGCTCATCTCCTCGGCCGCGGCCGAGAGCCCGTGCCTGATGACCTCAACGACGAACGGATCGAGCTTCATGCGGCCCTCCGCGTCAGGAATAGATTGCCTGAAACATCCGGCCTCGCCTGCCAGCCGGGGGGGACCACCACGGTCGACCATGCGTCTTCAATGATGGCCGGGCCGCTGACGATCTCGGTCAGCGAGGCGCGGTCGATGATGCGTGTGGCAATGTCGTGAAAGCCGTTGAACGAGCAGGTGCGCTCGCCTTTGGATACCGTTCTGACCGCGACGGCCGGCCGGCTCACGACGGTCGTCGATGGACGGCGTGCCTGCACCCGCACGGACTCGATGACGCAGCTCTCGCCCGTCGCGTAGCCGAACAGCTCGTGGTGCCGGGCCAGAAAATCCTTCTTCAGCTTGATAACGTCGAGCGGTCGCGCGAACGGCACCGGAATGGCGTCGTTCTGCGCGGCGTAGCGCATCAAGGCTACCAGCTCGACCTGAATCTCGGTCGTGGCCACGCCGTTGGCGACGAGCGGCGCCGAGGCATCGTCAACCAGCACCCCGATCCGCTCCGACACGCGGACGAGGTCGATGCCGTCAAGCGCAGCACGCAAGGTTTGCTGCTGGAGGAAGCTGAAGTCGGCGGTGAGACAGCCCAGCGCCGAAAACGCACTCGACGCGCTGGGAACGACGACCTCGGCAATCCCGTAGAGATCGGCAAGGCCCGCGGCGTGCATCGGGCCGCCACCGCCAAAGGGGAGCAGCGTGCAGTCGCGTCCGTCGATGCCGCGCTCGACGGTGACGCGGCGGAGCGCACGCGCCATTGTCGCATTCGCGACCTTGATGATGCCGAGCGCGGTTTCGGTCAGGCTCAGCCCCAAGGCGCGCGCGATCGGCCCGATGACATCAGTCGCTGCCTTGATGTCGATTCCGATCCGGTCGCCAAGTTTGGTTTCGGGATTGAGATAGCCGAGCACGGCATTGGCGTCGGTGATGGTCGGCTCCGTGCCGCCGCGGCCGTAGCAGGCCGGTCCCGGCTCGGAGCCGGCGCTTTCCGGTCCGACGGTCAGGCCGCCGGGACCATGGCGCACGATCGATCCGCCGCCCGCCCCGATGGAATGAACCGCAAGCATCGGCTGACGCAGCGGCTTGTCACCGAGCATGCGGCCGTCGGTCATCTCGGCCTGGCCGTCAACGATCAGGCAGACGTCGGTCGTGGTGCCGCCCATGTCGAACGTCAGCATGCGCGATGTGCCGAGCTGACGCGCGATGCTGACCGATGCCGAGACTCCGGCCGCAGGGCCCGACATCGCCATCACCAGCGGCCGCCGCTTCACCGCCGAGATCGGCACCATGGCGCCGGCCGAATGAAACACCTGCAGGCCGGGGCCGATCGGCAACCGCTGCTCCAACTCGCTGAGATATTCCACCGCGATCGGCATGGCGGCCGCGTTGAACACGGTCGCCGAAGTCCGTTCGTATTCGCGCGCCTCGGGATTGACCTCGTGCGACAGCGAGACGTGGGCAACGACGCCCTTGAGCCGCTCGCCGAGCATTTTCTCGTGGATGGGATTGGCGTAGGCGTGAAGCAGTGCGACCGCGACGCTCTGCACGCCGGTCGTTTTCAGCCACGCCACCAGGCGCTCGATCTCCGCTTCATCCAGCGCCTTCAGTACCTGCCCCTCGTGATCGAGGCGCTCGGCAAGGCCAAAACATCGTTCCGGCGGCACCAGCGGCGGCGATTTCGGCGGGATGTCGAGACGGTAGAGATCGCGGCGGCGATAGCGCGCGATCTCCAGCACGTCGGCAAAGCCTTCGGTCGCGACCAGCGCCACTTTCGGCAGCCGTCCTTCGACGATGGCGTTGGTCACGCGCGTGGTGCCGTGGACGAAGCGCTTGACCTCGCTCTTGCGCAGGCCCACCGCCTCGATCGCCTCCAGCATCGCCTGAACCGGAGCCTGCGGGCGCGATGGCACTTTCGCGATCCGTGCCTCCGCGGGGGAGTGTCGGATCGCGATGATGTCGGTGAAGGTGCCGCCGATATCGGTGCCGACTTCCCAGTGATTTTCGTCAGCGCTCATGTGTGGGTCAGCTGCGGACGACATTCGAACCGGACGCCGGGTGGTTCCCGTCCGTCGCGAAATTCAATCCCAAGCCGAGAGCGCTCATCATCATCCCCTGTCATGCCACCGCTTGCGAGCGTGCGACAGAGCGATGGGCTCGGGATAGGGTCAGCGTTGTCGCAACGCACTGGAGCAGCCCGCGACCGGCGCAGCCCGCCGAGGCACATTTTAGTGCAGCACTGCCCGCATGGAGAGCAGGTCCGCGTGGATCGTTCCACGCGAGATAAGTGCAGCGCACCACGAGTTTTCCCGGACGAAACGCCACGTCCGCTGCACCGCAATCCATGCGCCGCGCACGGACTGTCTAATTTGCAGGCGATCGACCGGCGCTACGGGTCATGCGATTGCTCATGAGCTATGCATGGCAGTCGGCTCAGCCTCTCTTTATTGTACGATCAGTAAGCGGTGTTTTGCCTGCTCAACGCATCGCGAGCAGGCGACGCGAGCCAATGGCGATGCCTGTGATGGAGAACAGAAAGCCGAGGGTGCAGAGCCCGACGACCAAGCCGTCGCGCAGCAGCGGACGCGCGACGAGGACCGGAAAATCCAGCGTGTGCAGCGCGCCGTAGAACCAGCGATAAGCCCGCCGCGACGAATCCAGCCTTTGCAGCAAATTGCCGTCGGCGCCGTCGATGTCGAACCAGAGGTCGCCGCAGTAGGAGCGGTAGACCGGGGCGCCCGGGACATTGGACCGCGCGGGATAGTCGTCGTTGTCGGCAAGTACGGACGGACCGCTGCAGCCGGCCGCGAGGCGCGCGGTCAGCCCCTGGACCTCGTGCACATCCAGAGATCCCGTCGGTCCATCGCGGGGCGCATCCCCTGCCTCGATCAAGGTCTGACCGGCAAGGGCCGTGCGATCCCGCCGATAGAGAGTGCCGTTGAAGGAGAACCATTCGATCTCACGGGCCGACGGCGACACAGGCTGCCGATCGAGCGATGCAGCCGCCGCCCAGTTCGGTGAAGCGTTCATCACGCTGGATTCAGTGGGGGTCAATTGCCCACGCGAGAACAGCCGTCCGTGATCCATGGAGAGCCAGCCGCTGAAAATCCAGCTCAGTACGAACACCGTGGCCGCGAGGCCGATGAGATGATGCAGCGCATGCCAGCCACGATAGGGCGAGCCGATCAGACCTCCTCGAGGTTTGATCCGCGCAAGCCCGAGCACAGCGCCAAGCAAAGCTGCGATCAGGGCCAGCAGCGACAAGGTCCAGACCACGCGATCCCACAACGACCAATTGGTTCGCAGGACCGTTGGATAGATCCAGTGCAGCACACTCCCGACGAGATTCCAGGTCCGCTCGCTGCGCGTCGTATCCAGAACGATCTCGCCCGTGAGCGAGGAGACATAGACCTCCGTTCCGGCGGAATCGCCCAGGGCAGCCCGAAACAAGGGCCGATGGCGGTCAAAGCCGTTCGGCACGCTCCATTGGTCGTAGTCCGAGCGCGCAACGATCGCGGCCTGCGCGGCATCGAGCCCGCGGCTGCGGGCGTGATCTCGCGCGATGGCCAGCGCGACGTCGGAAGACGCGACCGACGCGTCGGCCCCATCGGAGGCGCGGACTGCGCCCGCGCGCGACGGCCCCGAGACGACATAGACCAGTCCATCGCTGCGCTGGATCAGGCGAATGCGCGTCGCATCCGCGATGCCGCTTGCGGCCACGGCATCGGCGACCGCAAGCTGCCTCGTCTCAGCGCGATCGATCGGCAGGAGCCCGGCAAAGCGTTCCGCTTCCGTCAACGACGGAAACGGAACGAAGTGCATCACGATTCCCGTCGCGAACCACATCGCGAACAGCAGGCAGAACGCGATCCCGAGCCATCGATGCAGCAGGACGATCGCGCGCATCATCGGTCAGCGTCCTACCATTTGAACGCGGCCGAGACTTCATAGGTCCTGGGCGCGCCCAGCAGGATCTGGTCGGGATAGAACGGATCGCCCCAGATCGCATAACGCTTGTCGGCGATGTTGCGCACCCGGAAGGTCAGGCGGGCCTGGTCGACTGCGTTGAATACGGTCTTGGGGATGTCGACGAAGGCGTAGACATCGGCCACAGTGTAGGCCTTCAGCGTCACGGTGTTGGCATCGGCCTTGTAGCGGTCGCCGACGTGGCGGCCGGTGATGCCGAGCTCGACCGCCCAGGGCGTGAAGAACCGGTAGGACGCACCGGCATTGGCGACGACGCGCGGCACGTTCGGCGGCGTGTTGCCGGAGAACGAGCCGCCGACGAAATCATAGTCGGCGTAGCGCGCATCGACATAAGCGATGTTGCCCCAGAGACGCAGGGGATCGATCGGCCGCACGGACGCGGCGAGCTCCACGCCCTTTGATTCCTGCCGCCCGGCGAGGTTGAGCTGCATGCCGCCCGCCGCGGCATAGACGTTCTTGCGCAGGATGTCATAGACCGAGAACGACCATTCCGCCCGATTGTCCCAGAACAGGTGCTTGACACCGGTCTCGTAGGTGCGCGCGGTCGTCAGGTTGAGCGGATCGGTCGGATTGAGCAGGAAGATGTTGTTGGCCGCGATGTCGGCGCCGGTTGCATATTGGCTGAAGAAGGTCAGGCCCGGAACGGCTTCCCAGGTGTAACCGATGCGCCCCGTCGTCGGGACCCAGGATTGCGAGAACGGGAAGTTCGCCTTCTCCAGACCGAACTTGTCGGTCGAATTACGGTCGAGCCCGATATGCTCGACGCGCAGGCCGCCAACCAGCGCAAAGCTGCGCGTGAGCTTCAGCCGGTCCTCGAATGAAAGCGCCTCATTATCGATGCGCGCAGTCTGCTGCTGGATGGTGAGCAGGCCGTAGTACCCGCGAGGCGGATCGACCAGCGGAACGGAATCGCCGGGAAAATTTGCGGCGCCCGGCCGCACGAAATCAAGGTAGCTTGAGGACAGCGTCGTGACCAAGCGGTTGTCAAAGCCGGCGATATTCGCATCCCAGATCAAGTCGGTGATGTTGCCGACCAAGCGTTGGCTGTGTGCGACATAGAAGCGTTCACGGTCCACCATGTTCGTGCCGGAATTGAACGCCTCGACCTCGTTGTTGAGCCACGTGCGCTCTGCGCCATAACCATAGGCCTGGCTCTTCAGCGTCAGGTCGGGCGCCAGCTTCAGCTCGAAACCGCCGCGCAGCCACACTTCCTGTGCGACATTGCGATTGTCGAGAACGTTGTAGTTGGTGTTGAAGGTGCGATCGTCGATCGTGACCGCACCGAGATTGGTTTTGTTGTAGTTCGAGACGTAATTTCCGGACACGATCCCCGTCGTCGCATGCGAACCGCTGAAGGCGATCGGCACCAGCGGCGCACCCCAATAGGCTTTCGAGCGATCCTCGCGGTATTCGATCGCGCCCCAGACCTTGAGGCTATCGGAGATGCGATAGTTGAGCTGGCCCGAGACGTCGAGCGTCTTGGTGTTGGTGTCGTCGGCAAAGCCGTTGAGCGAGGAACGGCTGACATCGAAGCGGTAATCCAGCCCCTGCACATTGGTGCTGCCGCCCGAGCCGTAATGCGCCCGGAACGAGTTCAGCGAATCCCAGGAGAAATCCGCCTCGTTCCGGATCGGACCGGTGTGCGGCTGCTTGGTGACGAAGTTGATCGCGCCGCCGGCGGCGCCCTCGCCCGACATCAGCGACGCCGGTCCCTTCAGGAATTCGACAGCCTCCAGGTTGGCCGTGTCGGTGATCCGCGAGGTCATGTTTTGCGGACCGATCTTGATGCCGTTGTAGAGCGTGTTGATCTGGCTGTTGGTGAAGCCGCGCATGGAGAAAGCCGAGGGCTCGGCCGGATTGTCGCCGGCTGTGACGCCCACCGCTCCCTGGGCGACGTCGGACACGGTGCGATAGCCCTGCTCGCGCATGGTTGCGGCCGAGATCACCTCCACGGTCGCGGGCGTTTCGCGCACGGTCAGGCCAAGGCGCGAGGCGCTTTCGGCGACGGCATTGGTATTGAGCGGCGTCTGTGCTGCCGCAGTCGGCACGACAGGCTTGGGCACTGCGGATGCAGTCTCCGGCCGGCGCGCTGCTGCGCGGCGTGAGCTCTGCATGTCCCGTCCGGCCGGCCTGGCCTGCCTGCGGGATTGTGGCGCCGACACCTCGACGGGCGGCAGTGGCTCGCGGGCCTGCTGCGCCAAGGCCGCTGGCATGTCGATGGCGACGAAAGATGTGAGAGCGGCGGATGCCAGTAGGAAACGGCGTGGTCGTACGATACGAAGGGAATACACGGTCTTGGACCTCGGAGTGACGTCAGTGGCACGTCACCGCGAACCAGGGTCCCATCTTCCGGCTTATAAGCCTTCCGATGAAGCCGAATGTCTGTACTCCCCGACCGACATCTTCGCGTGTGACCACGGCTGACGGCAGGTCTCCTGGCTCGCGGGTCAATACCTTGCGTCGCCTTCCCGGGACCGAGATACCCAGTGGCATGTGATGCAAGATTCGCCGCTTACAGTTGCGGGGGCAGCCACGGCATTGGGGACAATGTCCCCGCACCGCATTCCCTTTTCATCCCCTCTCGGGGAAACCGTCACGAGCATCTAGGATTACGATCCAGACAGAGTCAATGTGCCAGTTGCGGCGTTATTGCCACAACGACCAGTTTCCTTGGAGATAAGCATGGGAGGCGAGACCTTCCTCTGGCTGATACGGCACGCGCCCGTCGATGGCGTCGCGGGGACGATCCATGCAGCCGACGCACCGGCCGATCTCGGCGCTCGGGCGCAGCTGGAGGCGCTGCGGCAGCGCCTGCCGCGCGACGCCGCGAGCTATGCGAGTCCGTCGCGGCGCACGGTCGAGACGGCCCGCGCGCTGGGGCTCGAGCCGCTGCAGCTGGACGAATTCAGCGAGCAGAACTTTGGCGACTGGACCGGCCGTCGGCACGACGAGCTCGCCGCGACCGGTGGCGAGGCCTATGCACGGTTCTGGAGCGATCCTGCGCGCGGACGGCCGCCGGGCGGCGAAAGCTTTGAGGAACAGGTCGCGCGCGTCCGGCTGGGTCTGTCAAGGATCGGCGCCGGGGCCGCGACGCTCGTCGTGCATTCCGGCACGATCCGCGCGGCGCTGTGCATCGCGCTCGATCTGACCCCACAAGCCGCCCTGCGCTTTGTGATCGATCCGCTGTCGCTGACCCGGATCGACCGGCTCGCGACCGGCTGGCGCGTCGTCTGCGTCAATCAGCCGATGATTTGATCAGGCCGGACGATCAGGCACATTGGCCTGCGCAAAGGTCGCCATGCCGTTGTGGAGCGCGCAGGCCGACCGCACCAGCGGCAGCGCGATGGCCGCGCCCGATCCTTCGCCGAGCCTGAGATCGAGGCTGATCAGCGGCTGCACGTTCAGCGCGCGAAGCACCAGCCGATGCCCCTGCTCCGCCGACTGGTGCGAAGCCAGCAGGAACGGCTGGCACGAGGGGTTGAGCCGCGCCGCCGCCAGCGCCGCCACCGACACGATAAAGCCGTCGATCAACACGGGGATGCGGCGCTGTGCAGCCGCGATAGTTGCACCGCAGATGGCCGCGATCTCGAGACCGCCGACGGCGCACAGGATCTTTTCCGGCGAAGCGCCCGCAATGCCATGGCGTGCAATCGCAGCGTCGATCACCCGCGCCTTGTGCGCACGGCCGGCCGCGTCGATGCCGGTCCCGCTGCCCGCGATCTCCTCAGCGCTCACGCCGAGCAAGCCGGCCGCGATCGCCGCCGATGTCGTGGTGTTGCCGATGCCCATCTCCCCGAAGATCAGAAGATCGGGCTGCCCGGCCTGCGCGCGCGTCACCGCACGTCGGCCGGCTTCGAACGCAAATGCCAGCTCTGTGGGGGTAAGCGCAGCTCCAATGCTGAAATCGCGCGTGCCGCTGCGCGGCTTGTCGGTCACGATTCCAGCCATCTCCTCCTGCGCCAGCGTGCCGGCATCGACGACCTCCAGACTGGAGCCCAGCTCACGCGCGAGCACCGAGATCGCGGCACCGCCGGAGGCGAAATTCGCCAGCATTGCGATGGTCACTTCCTGCGGATAGGCCGAGACGCCCTGCGCGACGATGCCGTGATCGCCGGCGAAGATGATGATCGGCACCCGCGCCGCGCGCGGTTGTTCGGTTGCTTGGAGGCCCGCGAGTTCGATCGCGAGCTGCTCGAGCCGACCGAGCGCGCCGGTCGGCTTCGTCAGTTGCGCCTGCCGCGCCACCGCCGCCTCGCGATGGACTGCGGAGATGTCGGGGCATTGTTGGGTGACCCATTCGGGGAGCATGCTGCCTCGCTTGCCTCACAGCCTGCGCTTGAGGATGTAACTGTCCATGATCCAACCGTGCCGGTCGCGCGCCTCTTGCCGCACCGCGACGATACGCGGGCCGATCTCGGCCAGCGCGCCGGACATGATGATCTGATCGGGCATGCCGAGATAGGCCCCCCACCAGATGTGCAGGCCTGCCGGATCAAGCGGCTGGAACGCGGTGCCGCCGTCGAGCATCACCACCACCGTATCGACGCCTTGCGGCCAGCCGCCATCGCGCAAGCGACGTCCCGTCGTGACGAGAAAAGGCTCGCCGATGTCGTTGAGCGGCAGCGCATGCGCCGCGCACAGCGCCTGGATCGAGGTGATGCCGGGCACGACCTCGATCTTTGGCGAGGGATTGAGCCGCCGCGCAATGCGCAGCGAGGAATCATAAAGCGACGGATCGCCCCAGATCAGCAGCGCGACCTTGCCCTCGCCTTCGAGATGATCTGCGATCGTCTGCGACCAGGCAGCGGCGACGGCGTCGTGCCAATCGTCCACGCCCTTGCGATAATCGGCTTCAGCGGCGTCGCGGACGGGCAGATCGAACTCGGCAATGCGGGTCGTGTCACTGGCGAGCACATCCGCGCAGATCGTCCGCCTGAGATCGGCGAGATCGGATTTTGCGGTTCCCTTGCGCGGGATCAGGACGAGATCGGCCGCGTTGATGGCAGTGATCGCGGCGCGCGTGAGCTGCTCGGGATCGCCGCAACCGATGCCTATCAAGGAGAGCGTGAGCATCTTGGCTGCGAAGGGCGGCCACAGCGGCCGCCCTTTCGCTTGTCTCTAGGCCGCGTTGTGCAAACGCGGCGTGACGAGGCCGGCCGCGGTGACGCCGCGCAGCGACTTCGCCAGCGCCAGCACGCCGAGATCGGCGAGCGGCTCGATCACGATGACGAGCGCATAGGACGCCGCGAATGTCGCGATGTTGCCGAGGTTGGTCGCACCGAAGCCCGATCCATAAATCGCCCAGAACGCCACCCAGGCGATGACGCCGGCCTGATAGGTCGTCGAAAGCGCCAGCGCCTGGCGGTACTTCAGATCGACATAGGCCGTGTTGCTCGAAATGATCCGCGTGGCGATCGCCTGGATCCCGAACAGCGGCACCAGCAGCGTGGTGACGTTCATGCCATATTGCGGCAGGTCGGGCGGCTCGAAGAAGATGCCCTGGAACAGCAGGCCGAACGCGAGGCCAAAGGCCGCTGGCGCAGCTCCGAACAGCAGGAACAAGGTCGAGCCGAGGATGAAGTGCACTTCGGAGACGCCGACCGGGAAGTGCGGCAGGATCTCGAAGAAGATAAACACGAGTCCCGTGGTGGCGAGCGTGCGCGCCGCGAACGAAATGATGCCCTGCTCGCGCACGGTCTCGACCGCGAGCTTCAAGGCAACACCGCCCACGGCGATGCCGGTTGCGTAACTCAGCACGAGCTTGGCGTCCGAGACTAGTCCGGGTTCGATATGCATGGCTCAGATCCTTCTTGCCGTCACACCCGACGGCCTTGGCCTCAAAACGTGCACGGCCGGTCTCCTGGCTCGCGGTTCACTGGGAGTCTCCGGCCTTCCCGAACCTTGCGGCCCAGTGGCTGATCGAAGTCCCTCACCGCTGACAGTCGCGGGGGCGGCTGGGGTTTTGGGCGCCGCAACTGGGTCCGCCCATCCCCATTCCCGATTATGCTCCGGCGCTTTGCGCCGCGTCGAGCACCATGCGTCCCCTGTGTGCCCCTTTCGCCAGCCGGGCGTCAAGGGGCGAAGGGCGGACGAGGCGGTCATGACCGATAATCCCCCGCCAGCGCGCCGAACAGGATGACGGCCGCCGTGGAGGCCGCCCCGCCCCGCGCAAGCTGCTCGGCAAGTTCCGAAATGGTGGTGCGGACCAGCCGCTCATCGGGACGGCCGAGCGATTCGGCAAACAACGCCGGCGTGGTTGGGGCGAGCCTCTGCTCGATCAATTTGACGACAAGCGCCGGAAACGTCCGCCGGCCCATATAGACCACGGTCGTCGCCTCCGGATCGGCCAGCGCCGCCCAATTGAGGTCTGGTGGCAGCTCGCCGGTGACGTCCGCCCCGGTCACGAACTGCACGCGGCGCGAGGTGTGACGCCGGGTCAGCGGAATGCCGGCTTGCGCGGCGGCGACACAGGCCGACGTGACGCCGGGAATGATCTCGTAGCCGATGCCGGCCTCGCGCAGCGTCTCGAGCTCCTCCTCGAGCCGGCCAAAGATGCCGGCATCGCCCGACTTCAATCGCACCACGCGCGCGCCTGTTGCGGCGTAGTCGACCAGCAATCGATTGACGTGGTGCTGCTTGGTCGAGGCCCGTCCTGCCCGCTTTCCCACCGCGACGAGATTGGCGCCGGGCCGGGCCAGATCGAGGATCGCGCCTGAAGCAAGGTCGTCATAGAGCACGACGTCGGCCTCGCGCAGCCGCGCGGCGCCCTTGAGCGTGAGCAGCTCGGGATCGCCGGGGCCGGCGGAGACAAAGGAGACAAAACCGCTCACCGGTCCTCCGCGATCAGGTGGAAGAACGTACCGGTGGCTTGCCCCCGCCGCGAGCCGGTCTCGGCGATGACCGCGCCTGTCGCGTCGTGCACGACCGCCAGCGGCGTATCGGGCTGCGCGAGGATCGTCGAATAGTGGAATTCGTGGCCACGCAGGCGTGCACCGGCTTGATGACCCGGCATCGGCGCGGCGAGCTCGGCCAGACGATAGCCCAGATGCATGCGGCGTTTGGCGAAGCTCGTCTCCAGGCCGAGCAGGCCCGTCATCTCGTGGCGGATGCCGTCGGCGTCGGTCAAAGCGGTGCCCAGCACCATATAGCCTCCGCATTCGCCATGCACCGGGCGCGTTTCGGCGAAGGCGCGCAATCCGCCGCGGAAGCGCGCATTGGCAGCGATCTTGCCGGCCTGCAGCTCGGGATAGCCGCCAGGCAGCCAGCACACATCGGCACCCGGATCAGGACCTTCGTCAGCCAGCGGCGAGAATGTCGAGATCTCCGCACCCGCCGCGCGCCACGCTTCCAGCATATGCGGATAGACGAAGGAGAATGCAGCGTCACGGGCGAGCGCAATGCGCTGGCCGGGCGGCGTTACGTTCACGCCGCTTGCGGCAGGTTGCGGCGACCAGGTGGCAGCCGAACGAAGCACCGCGTCGAGATCGACATGCTCGGCAACGAAGCGTGCGGCCTCGTCGATCAGCTTGCCGATTTCCGCCTGCTCCTCGGCCTGGACCAGCCCGAGATGCCGCTTCGGCAGGCTGATCTCGGCATGGCGCGGCAGCGCGCCGAACACGGCGATGCCGGCATCCAACAGCGCGCGCCGCACGAGGGCTTCGTGGCGCGGGCTGGCAACGCGATTGAGCACGACGCCCGCAAGGCGCACACCGGGACGGTAGTCGCGAAGGCCCGCGACAATCGCCGCCGCCGTTTGGGCCTGTCCTGAGGGATCGATCACCAGCAGCACCGGCCAGTCCAGCATCTCCGCGATGTCGGCGGTCGCCCCGGTGCCGCAGACGCCACGCGCGGCGACGCCGTCGAACAGACCCATCGAGCCTTCGGCCAGCACGACATCGGCGTCAGTGCCGCGACTGACGAGATGCGAGATCGTCCCGCGATTCATCGCCCAGCTGTCGACGTTGACCGAGGCGCGTCCGGTCGCGGCGGCATGAAACGCGGGATCGATGTAATCGGGGCCGCTCTTGAAGCACTGCACCCGCAATCCGCTATTGCACCAGGCGCGGGCGAGCGCCAGCGTCAGCGTGGTCTTGCCGACGCCGGAGGCCGGCGCGGAGATGACGAGCCCCGCTGCCATCACGACACCTCCGGAAAGCGCGGCTCGGCGCCCACGGGGCGATAGCGGCGGTCGTAATCGCCGGCATAGAGACGGCTTTCGGAAAAATCCGCCGCGCCCAGCGTCCTGCCGACCAGGATGAGCGCGGTGCGCTCCATCTCGCTGCCGACAGCAACGTCGAGCGTTGCGAGCGTGGCGCGGATGATGCGCTGGTCGGGCCAGCTCGCGCGCCAGACGATCGCGACCGGGCAGTCCGCGCCGTAATGCGGCGTCAGCTCGGCGACGACCTTGTCGAGCAGATGGATCGACAAATGAATCGCGAGCACCGCGCCGGTGGCGGCGAAGGCGGCGAGCTTCTCGCCTTCCGGCATCGCGCTGGCGCGGCCCGGCGTGCGCGTCAGCACCACCGTCTGGGCAAGGCCGGGCAGCGTCAGCTCAGCCTCCAGCGCAGCCGCGGCGGCCGAGAAAGAGGGAACGCCGGGCGTGACCGTGTAGGGAATGTCGAGCGCGCGCAGGCGGCGAAGCTGTTCGCCCATCGCTGACCAGATCGAGAGATCGCCCGAGTGCAGCCGCGCAACGTCCTTGCCGTCAGCATGTGCGGCGGCGATCTCCGCGACGATCTCATCGAGCGACAGTGGTGCGGTGTTGACGATCCGCGCCCCGGGCGGGCAATGCGCCAGCACGCCTTCGGGGACAAGCGAGCCGGCATAGAGGCAGACCGGACAAGCGGCGATGAGGTCTCGGCCGCGCAACGTCAGCAGGTCAGGAGCGCCCGGCCCGGCACCGATGAAATGCACCGTCATGCGCCGTCTCCTTCCGCGATCGCCGCGGTCGCGGTGCGATCCAGCGAGACCACCCGCGTCGCGATCAACCGCGCGCCAGGTCCAGCTGCCGCGAGTGCTGCGGCCTCGGCGACCGATCCTGTTCCGAATTTTTCGGCGACGAGTTTTGATTTTGTCGGCGTGTCGATGCTAACAAGCATTTCGGCGGCGATCGCCTTGATCGGCACGCCGCATTCGCGCGCAAGCTGCTTCAGCACCTCCGCGTCGGCCTTGTCGCTAACGGTTGCCACCGCTGTGAGGCCTTCGGAGCCGCCGGCCGCCAGCAGCGCCTGACGCAGCGAGGCCAGCGTGACGTCCCGCTTGAATCCGAGCCCGGCGACCTTCATCGGACCGCACTCCATTGCACCACGGGCCGCGCCGCCTCCCAGGACCGGTAGCGGCCGAGCGGAGTGGCATGCGCAATCTCGACCCGCATCAAGTCGCCGCCGTGGCACTGGTGCAGTTCGCCCAGCACCGCTTCCGTCTCCAGCGTCACGGCATGGGCAACCAGCCGCGTTCCGGATCCGAGCCGCGACCAGACCGCGTCGAACATCGCGATGTCGAGACCGCCCCCGATGAAAACGGCGTCAGGTGCGTCCAGCGCAGCAAGGGCTTCAGGCGCTTCGCCTGTAACGATGGTGATCCGATGTGCCAATCCGAACGCCGCTGCATTGCTGCGAATGTTCGCTGCGCGATCCTCGCGCGCTTCGATGGCGATCGCCGTCCCGCCGCACAGCGCCCACTCAACCGAGATCGAACCGGAGCCGGCGCCGATGTCCCACAGCTGTTCGCCGGGACGCGGCGCCAGCGCCGAGAGCGCCAGCGCACGGACCGGACGCTTGGTGATCTGACCGTCATGGACGAAGAGTTCGTCCGGCAGTCCCGAACTGCGGGGAAGGCCCTGCGCTCCTCTCGCCTCCACGGCCACCGTGACCAAGCTCCCGGCAAGATCGCCTGCAAAACTGTCGGCGCGATGCGCGTTGATACTTTCGCGCGGTCCGCCAAGCGCGGTGAGTGTCCAGAATGTCGAGGCACCCCATCCGCGCGCCGTCAGCCATTTCGCAAGGTCACGGACCGCCTTGCCATCGCGCACGAGGCAAATGATGCGTGCATCGTGCGCCAGATGCGGCACGAGACGCTCGAATGGCGCGGCGTGCAGGCCAAGGCACGCCACGGACTCAAGGCGCCAGCCCAAGCGCGCGGCTGCGAGCGAAAACGTTGACGGCGCGGAATGCGCAATCCACTCGCCGGCATCCAGCTTTTCGGCAAGGCTCGCGCCGGCGCCAAACCAGAACGGATCGCCGGAGGCGAGCACCGCCGTCGGGCGACCACGGCAGTTCAGCACCACATCTGCATCGAACGGCACTGGCCATGGACGGCCGCGCCCGGTTATGCCGGCAAGCGCAAGATGCCGTTCACCGCCAAAGACAGTTTCGGCATCATCGAGCGCCTTTCGGCTTGCCTCGGACAGCCCGGCAAGGCCATCTTCGCCGATACCGATGATGGTCAGCCAGGGATCAGCCATGACGCACGCCCTCATTCTGGGCGGGACGGCCGACGCGAGCCTGCTCGCGGCGGAGATCGCGCGCTGCGGCATCGACGCCGTGTATTCCTATGGCGGCCGTACCCGCGCGCCAGCCGGTCAGCCGTTGCCGACCCGTATCGGCGGTTTTGGCGGCGTCAGCGGTCTTGCCGATTACATTCGCCGGGAAGACATCACGCATGTGATCGACGCGACGCATCCCTTTGCCGCCGAGATGAGCCGCAATGCGGTCGCGGCATGCGCGGAAACCGGCACGCCGCTGATCGCTCTCGAGCGTGCGCCCTGGACCAAAGCGCCCGGCGACGACTGGATCGAAATATTTGATGTCGACGCCGCGGTCGCCGCACTGCCCGAGGCGCCGGCAAATGTGTTCCTCGCCATCGGCCGCCAGCACATCGCGCCGTTCGCGACCAGGCCGCAACACGCCTACACGCTGAGATTCGTCGATCCGCCCGAAGCGCCCCTGCCCTTCGCCGCGGACGTGATCGTCTCGCGTGGGCCGTTCACGCTCGAGGGCGAGCTGGAGATGCTGCGCGCGCGAGGCATCACCCGGATCGTCGCCCGCAATTCGGGTGGTGACGGCGCGCGCGCCAAGATCGACGCAGCCCGCAGGCTCGGCCTGCCCGTGATCATGATCGCACGACCGCAACTGCCGGAACGATTGCGGGTCGAGAGCGTGGCCGAGATCATGCAGTGGCTCGGTCATCGCACCTGCCTCGGCGCATAGACCCAGCGGCCGACGCGGCGCGTCTGCGAGTTGCCGACGATCACCAGCGTGCGCATGTCGGCCATTTCAGGTGTCGCTTCCTTCAGCCTGACGGTCTCGATCTTTTCATCGGCGGCGCTGATCGCGCGCGCGAAGATCACGAGGCGCTCGCCGCAGCCGGCCTCCTTCAGCACCGCGAGCGCACGGCCAAATCCTTCCGGCCGGCTCACTGAGCGCGGATTATACATCGCAATGGCAAAGTCCGCTTCCGCGGCGAGCCGCAGGCGCTTCTCGATCACCGCCCACGGCTTGAGATTGTCGGAGAGATTGATCGCACAGAAATCATGGCCGAGAGGCGCGCCGGCGCGCGCGGCAGCCGCCAACATCGCAGTGATGCCGGGCAGCACACGGATCGGCAGCTCCTGCCATTGCGGCGCCTGCTCGAGCGCCTCGAACACGGCGGACGCCATCGCGAAGACGCCGGGGTCGCCCGAGGACACGATGACGATCTGACCGCCTTCGGCCGCGAGCCGCAGCGCCTCGCTCGCGCGCTGCAGCTCTTCGCGATTGTCGGAGGGATGCAGCTTGAGTCCCGATCGCGGCGGCACGCGCGCGACATAGGGCGCATAGCCCAGAATGTCGGTCGCGGCGGCAAGCGCGGCGGAGACTTCGGGCGTCACCAGCGCATCGCTGCCCGGCCCGAGGCCTGCAATGGTCAGCGTGCCCGTCATTCGGCGGCGTCCGGATGCCGGCCCTTGCCGTGCACGAGCACGATCGCGAAATAGGGGCAGTCGGCGGCATCGATCTCCGCGAGCCGCACCACGCGCTCGCCGGGCATGGTGCCGCGCTCGACCAGCCAGGCATCGTCCAGCCGTCCGGCGGCAGCGAGCGCGCGGCGCACCTTGGCGAGATTGCGCCCGGTCTTCATGATCACGAGCGCATCGGAATCGCACATGCGGCGTTCGAGCTCGTCTTCAGCGAGCGTGCCCATGAGCACCGTCGTCACGTCATCACCGAGCGCAATCGGCTGTCCCACGCCATTCCAGCAGCCGACCATGCCGGGAATGCCGGCGATCACCTCGATCTCGACGCGGCCTTGCAGGCGCGTGTGCAGATGCATGAAGGAGCCGTAGAAGTAAGGATCGCCCTCGCAGAGCACGACGACGTCGACCGCGCGCGCCAGCCGCGCCAGACGTTCGGACCATTCGTCGTAGAAGCCGGCAAGCAGCTGGACATATTCAGGCGTGTCGAAGGCGATCTCTGTGGTGACCGGATATTCCATCGGATATTCGGTGGCGTCGGCAGCCAACATGCCCTCAACAATACGGCGCGCCTGGCCGGGCCGGCCCTTCTTGCGGAAATACGCGACATGCCTCGCGCCGCGCACCGTGCGGTCGGCGCGCACGCTCATCAGATCGGGATCACCGGGGCCGAGACCGCAGCAAATGATGCGTCCCATCGCTATTCGCTCCGGCTCGCCAACGCGTTCACGGCGGCGACCGTGATCGCGGACCCACCGAGGCGGCCTTCGACTGTGAGCGCGGGGACCTTCGGATCTGCCATCAGCGCCGCCTTGGACTCCGCGGCGCCGACGAAGCCGACAGGACAGCCGATGATCGCCGCGGGCCGTGGGCAGCTCCGGTCCTCCAGCATGTTGAGGAGATAAAACAACGCGGTCGGCGCGTTGCCGATCGCCACGATCGCGCCGTCGAGATGCGGGCGCCATAGCTCCAGGGCCGCAGCCGAACGGGTGTTGCGCATGGACTGCGCGAGCGCGGGAACAGCCTCGTCGCCCAACGTGCAGATGACAGCGTTGGCGGCGGGAAGCCGCGCCCGCGTAATTCCTTCGGAGACCATGCGCGCGTCGCACAGGATCGGTGCGCCCTTCTGCAGGGCCGCGCGCGCGGCGACCGCCATGCCTGATGTGAAGCGGATATGCGCTTCGAGGCCCACCATGCCGGCCGCATGGATCATCCGCACCACCACCTGCTCCTCGTCCGGCGTGAAGCGCGCAAGATCGGCTTCAGCCCGGATGGTCGCAAAGGACTGCCGGTAGATCGCCGCGCCGTCGGTCTCGTAAATGTGCGGCATCAGTGCCCTCCCATCAGGATGGAGGGATCTTTGACGATGTCGTCGCGGTTCAACCCCCGCAGGATGGGCTCATCGCGCGTCGACCCGGCGCGCACGAGGTCGAAGCCGGCGCCGGTCGCAACCAGAGTGATGGCGGCGGGACCGGAATGGGCGCAGCCCTTGGCACAGCCGGAGACGTGGAGCCGCGCGGCCGCGCCGATGTTCGGCGCCAGGGCCGCGGCAAGGCCGCGGGTATCGGCATGCGCCTCGCGACAGCGCGGCGCACCGCTACAGGCGATGACGCGCAGCGCAGGGTCGTAGGCCTCGGTGATGAGACCGGTCGCGTTCGGCATCGCGCGCTTGCCTTCGCTCAAAACCATCCGCCATGGCGTCATGCGTAGCGCATGTCCGCAGCCGGCGAACTGGTCGAGGGTCGGATGCGCCATCTGCCCGAAGGCGACGCCGACCATCGCACCTTGCGAATAGAGGCCGGGACGCGCCGCCGCCATGATCGGCGCCGGCTCGGCCTCGCCGCACAATGCCTCCGGCAGGATTGCACCGGCGGCAAGATGCGCCGCCATCCGCCCTCGCCCGCCTCTGGCGCCGCCTGAGGTCACGAACCAGTTGGCGAATGCGAGCGCCGTGGTCACGGCCTCGCCGCGCGCGACGGAGCGGCCGAGTTTGTCGCCATCAGCCCGCACCAGCAGTCCGCCGGAACGATCGCGCTCGATCCGCACGTCGGCGGAATCGCCCGCAAGCACGCGTGAGGTGCCGTCATCGATCGCGAAGCCGAACTTGGTTGGAAGTTCGAGCGTGCTATCGGCAAGCGCCTCCTCGAGTTCGGCGGCGAGCGATTGAGTCGCGTCGCCGGCACGCCAGAACGGCGTCACAAGAATGTTGCGACGGGATTCGGTGTCAGCGTCCGGGTCGAGCAACGCCAGTTGCGAAAGGCCGTCGAGCAGCAGCCTGTGGCTGGTCTCGTTGACACCCCTGATCTGGAGGTTGGCCCGGCTGGTCACGTCGATCAGGCCGTTGCCATGGCGTTCGGCAAGATGGGCCAGTCCGGAGATCTGTGCCGCATCGAGCCGTCCGCCGAACGGACGCACGCGGACCACGAGCCCGTCGCCCGATTGCATCGGGCGCAGCGCGCCGGGACACCAGCCCTTGACCACCGAAGCGCTCATGACGCCTCCCGCAGCGCCGCCGCGATCGAATTGCGGCGCGTACGCCAGAGCGAGGCTTCATGCAGGCGCGTGAAACACGTCTCCATCGCCGCCAGGGCCGCCGGATTCTCGTGGGCCATGAAGGCGCGGACGTCCTCACTGCCGAGCGTCGCATCGTAGTAGAGGTCGAACAGATGCGGCGGCACCGCGCCGGCCAGATGCGCGAAGGCGGCCATGTGCTCGAGCGTCGCGGTGATCTCGGCCGCGCCGCGAAAACCGTGGCGCATCATGCCGGCGATCCAGGCCGGATTGGCCGCGCGCGCGCGGACGACACGGGAGATTTCCTCGGTCAGCGTACGCGCATGCGGCTGCTCGGGGCGCGTCGCGTCGAGATGATAGAGCGATGGTCCGGCCGCACCGAGATAGGCTGCGGCAGCCGCAATGCCGGCCTCATGCGCGGCATAGTCGGCCGCGAGCAGAAGATCGGTTTCAGGCAAATCCTGCACGTGAACAAAAGCATCGGCCGATAAGAGCCGCTTCTCGATATCGGCACGATCGAGCTTGATCTCGCCGTCGGCCGAGAACGCCCATGACGATGCCGAGAGCCATGCTTCGCCGGCGGCTTCGCGCGTCTCGGGCGTGAAGGCGTCCGGGATTGCCGAGAGGCCGACGCCGTATTGTCCGGGACGCGGCGCGAACACGCGCGATGTGCGATGGCGATATGGATTTTCGTCGCCCTCGTCCTCGCGGGCCGACAGCGCCTCGGCTGCCGCCTCGAACAATTGCGCAAGGCCCGAGAAGACGTCGCGGAACAGGCCCGAGACACGCAGCGTGACGTCGATGCGGGGCCGGCCAAGCTCGGCAGGCGCGATGATGGCGTAGCCGGTCACACGGCCGGAGGCGTGATCCCAGCGCGGCGCGAGGCCGGCCAGATGCAACGCCATGGCAAACTCCTCGCCCGCGGTGCGCATCGTCGCCGAGCCCCAGAGATCGACGACGAGGCCCTTTGGCCAGTCGCCGTGATCCTGCAGATGACGACGTAGCAATTCTTCGGCGAGCTTAATGCCTTGCGCATGCGCCGACGGCGTCGGCACCGCGCGCGGATCGACGGCAAAGAGATTACGCCCGGTCGGCAGCACGTCCTGCCGGCCACGATAGGGTGAGCCTGACGGCCCCGGCGCGACGCGGCGTCCAGCAAGCGCGGCCCGCAAAGCGTCCCGTTCCGCATCGCCGCAGACGCCGCGGCCGAACACGTGCAGGCCGTCGCCGAACTGGCTTTCCTTGAGATCGCAGACGAAGCGGTCGATCCGCGGGATCGCTTCGGCCGGAGCGGCGGCTGCATCGAGGCCAAGATCGTCTTCCAGGCCAGCCGCGCGTGCCTCGTCGCGGATCGCGGCAATCAGACGCTGGCGGCGGGCAGGATCGAGGCCATCAGCCGTCGAATATTCGTCGAGGAGCTGTTCGAGCCTGCGTAGCCCGTCCGGCACCGCTGATGCCGCGAGCTGCGGCGGCAGATGGCCGATCGTGACGGCACCCAGGCGCCGCTTGGCCTGCGCGGCCTCGCCGGGATCGTTGACGATGAAGGGATAGATGACGGGCAAATCGCCGATCAGGGCTTCCGGCCAGCACGCCTGCGACAGCGCCACGGATTTTCCCGGCAGCCATTCCAGCGTGCCGTGCGCGCCCATGTGCACGACGGCATCATAGCCCTGCTGCCGGAGCCAGAGATAGAACGCGACATAGGCATGGCGCGGCGTGCGGGCGAGATCGTGATAGTCGGCATCGCGCGCGGTCGCATCGCCACGCTCCGGCTGAACCGCGATGATGGACCGGCCGCATTGAATCGTGGCGAAATGGAACGCGCCGTCGCGACAACCCGGATCGGTCTCCGGCGCGCCCCAGGCTTGCACGAGATCATCCTGCAAGACTTGCGGAAGGCGCGACAGCGCAGCGCGGTAATCGGCAACGCTCCAGCTCAAGGTCTGCTCGAGCAGCGAGTCGCCGAGTCCATGGACCGGCGCAACATCGAAGCCGGCCTCCGCGAGATCGGACACCAGGGCCTCGACCGAGGCCAGCGCATCGAGACCCACCGCATGCGCAATCTGATGCGGACGGCCCGGATAGTTCGAGAGTACGAGTGCCATCCGCTTTTCGGCGGCCGGCTTCACCGCAAGGCGATGCCAGGCCGCAACGCGCGCGGCGACGGCCTTCACGCGCTCGTCGTCGGGCCTGTGTGCCAGATGCGAAAATTGCAAATCGGGATCGCGCATCGCGGCCGATTTGAAGCTGACCACGCCCGCAAACAGGCGACCGTCGACCTCGGGCAGCACCACATGCATCGCGAGGTCGCCGGGCGACAGGCCGCGGAGCGAACTCGCCCAGTCCTCGCGGCGTGCCGTGGAGAGCGCGACCTGGAACACCGGGCAGGATGCGGCGTCGAACGGCGTCGTGCCGTCGTCCCCCATCGCCGAGAACGCCGTCGCATTGACGATCGCGGCCGGAGGATTTTGCGCCAGATACTCGCGCAACCAAGCCGCAACCCCCGCGGCTTTCAGCGAGGTGACGAACACACCATGCGCGTCGAACTCCTTCTCGCGCAATGCGCCGATCAGGGCATCGACCGGGCCAGTGTCGGCCGCGGTGAGATAGGAGCGATAGAAGATCACCAGTGCGTGCGGCTTCCCTTCGCGGGCCTGCGGCATCGCCATGACACCGCGCGCCGGATCGTAAAAGCCCATCTCGGGCACGGTCATCTCGCCGATAACAGGTCCCGCATAGAGGCCCGAAGCCAGCGCAAGCTGCGCGATCGCGGCTTGCGATGCGACGGGGCCGCCGGTGTCGCAGAGCACCTTGAGCCGTCGCAGCGTCGAGACCGGCAGGGTCGAATACGCATCCAGCCGCGTGTCATCGCGGCCGTCGGCCGGCAGCACAGCCAGCACGATGCCGCGCTCCTTCGCCAGTTGCTGCAGGGCCGCGAGCCCATACGACCAATAGGACTCACCGCCGATCAGACGCACGAGGATGCCGCGCGCCTGCGCAAGCGTGCGCTCGATATAGGTGTCGACCGAGAGCGGATGACGGAGTTCTGCGAGATTGACGAGCCGTAGCGACGGCAGGCTGTCGCGGCCACGGCGCCAGCCGGCCGCGAAGGCGGCAAGATCGGAATCCGAATACGAGAGCACCACGAGATCGGCCGGGTCCTGGCCGATGTCCCTTGGTATCGCGGTCTCCTCGAGACCGCGGCTCTCGCGGAAGACGACGTGCATCAGATACTAGTTCCTGAAAGACCGAGTCCCGCCTTGATCGCGGCTTCATCAATGTTTCCGTGCTCGCCGATCACCACGAGCTTTGACCGCCTCCCGCCCGCGCCCCAAGGCTTGTCGAACTGGTGCCGCACGCGCTCGCCGACCGCTTGCAGCAAGAGGCGCATCGGCTTGCCTTCCACCGCGATGTAACCCTTGACGCGCAGCACATTCTGCTCGCGCGCCAGACGCTGAACGGATGCAACCAGCGCGTCGATGTCGGTGACCTCGGGAAGATCGATCACGACGGACGCAAAATCGTCGTGCTCGTGATCCTCCTCGCCGTCGTGATGCGAGGGACGCGCGGCGAGATCGTTCTCGGCGGCAGCACCGAGACCGAGGATGACGCGCGCGTCGATCGCACCGTCGGTGATCGCCAGCATTGGCACGCGGCGCGGCATCTCGGCGGTGATCGCCGCCTTGGCTGTCTCGAGCCCTGCCGCGCCCGCAAGATCCGCCTTGGTCAGCAGCACGATATCGGCGCAGGCGATCTGGTCCTCGAACACTTCCGACAGCGGCGTCTCATGGTCGAGACTCCCGTCCGCCGCGCGCTGCGCTTCGACGGCAATTGGGTCGGGCGCGAAACGGCCGGCGGCAACAGCTTCGGCGTCGGCGAGCGCGATCACGCCGTCGACCGTGATGCGCGAACGGATCTCCGGCCAGTCGAACGCCTTCAGCAGCGGCTTGGGCAGCGCCAGGCCCGAGGTCTCGATCAGGATGTGATCGGGCCGCACTGGCCGCGACAGCAGCTTCTCCATGGTCGGAATGAAATCGTCAGCGACGGTGCAGCAGATGCAGCCATTAGCGAGCTCGATGATGTTCTCTTCCGGGCAATTCGCATCGGCGCAGGATTTCAGAATCTCGCCATCGACGCCTTCGCTGCCGAACTCGTTGACGAGCACCGCGAGCTTCTTGCCGTTGGCATTGGCGAGCAGATGCTGGATCAGCGTGGTCTTGCCGGAGCCGAGAAAGCCCGTGACGACCGTGACCGGGACTTTTGCGAGCGAATTCATTCGGCGGCCTCCGGCACGACGGCCAAGGGGGAAATGGGGGGAATGCGGGCAAGCGATTGCTTGCGGAAGATCTCGGGACGGCTGCGCCAGGGCACGAGGCCGTCGGGCGCGGCCGCATAGGCCGCGGCGCCCGCGACCACATCGCTCGCATGCGCATCCGAGAGGCGACCATAGACATAGGACCAGCGGCCGGGCGCGCTGAGCGCGACCGAGCAACCCTGGTTGCATGCAGACAGGCATTCGACGGGAACCACGCTGACGCCATCGGGCACGCCGGCCTCGAGGATCGCACCATGCAGGCGCTTGCCGGGCGTCGTCTCGCCCTCGCCAAGCGTCTCGCCGGCGCGGCAGGTGATGCAGACATGAAGTGTGACGGTCATCGCTTCTTCCAGAATAAACAGCGGGAAGCGAAGAGGCCCACGAACCGTTCTTGCGAAGGCCCGTTTCCCCGTCGCGGAACACCCCGTCCGCCGGTCCAAAATCGTCCGCGCTGGCAGGTCTCCCGGCTTCCGGAGCAGGGTTTCCCCTTCGATCCCCGCCTTCCCGATCCCATGGGGGTCAGTGGCTTCGGGCATCTCTCCGGTCACGGTCGCGGGGGCGGCTGCATTTTGGAACCAAATCTTGCCGATTCGGACCCTATCGCATTCCCTCTTCGCCTGTCGTAGGACAGGAACCAACGTCGGGCCACCATTTGCCCCCGACCGCCTCTTGTCAAGCCGAAGGACCCCGTCCGATGACGTCAGAACCGGATACCCAGACGGCCGACGAAACCGACGCCCGTCACGCCTCGAAAATGGCGAAGAAGAAGGTCGCCCGCGACAAGATCATGGCGACCAAGAGCGGCGAAAAGGGCCTCATCATCGTCCACACCGGCGCCGGCAAGGGCAAGTCGTCCTCGGCCTTCGGCATGATCGTCCGCTGCGTCGCCCATGGCTTCCCCTGCGCGGTCGTGCAGTTCATCAAGGGCGCCTGGGATACCGGCGAGCGCCGCATGCTCACCGGCCATTTCGGCGACCTCTGCCAATTCCACGCCATGGGCGAAGGCTTTACCTGGGAGACGCAGGACCGTGCCCGCGACATCGCGGCCGCCCGCGCCGGCTGGGAGAAGGCCAAGGAGCTGATCCTCGATTCGAATCTCCGCATGGTCGTGCTCGACGAGATCAACATCGCGCTGCGCTACGACTATCTCGACATCGCCGAAGTCGTCGATTTCCTGACGACGCAAAAGCCGCCGATGATGCATGTCGTGCTCACCGGCCGCAACGCCAAGGACGAGCTGATCGAGATCGCCGATCTCGTCACCGAGATGACGCTGGTCAAGCACCCCTTCCGCTCCGGCATCAAGGCGCAAGCCGGCGTCGAGTTCTAAGAAACTCGCGATGGCGCGCGCATTGATGATCCAGGGGGCCGGCTCGGACGTGGGCAAGTCGCTCATCGTCGCCGGCCTCGCGCGCGCCTTTGTGCGACGCGGCCTGCGCGTCCTTCCGTTCAAGCCGCAGAACATGTCGAACAATGCGGCCGTGACCATCGACGGCGGCGAGATCGGCCGCGCTCAGGCGCTCCAGGCGCTCGCCGCCCGCGTCGAGCCGCACACCGACATGAACCCGGTGCTGCTGAAGCCCGAGACGGATGTCGGCGCGCAGGTGATCGTGCAGGGAAAACGCATCGCGACCGCGCGTGCGCGTGAATATGCGGCGATGAAGCCGTCATTGATGGGCGCGGTGCTGGAGAGCTTCGAACGGCTGAAGGGGCGCGCCGATCTCGTGCTGGTGGAAGGCGCCGGCAGCCCGGCCGAGGTGAACCTGCGCAAGGCCGACATCGCCAATATGGGTTTTGCGCGCAAGGCCGATGTACCGGTCGTGCTGGTCGGCGACATCGACCGCGGCGGGGTCATCGCGCAACTCGTCGGCATCAAGACGGTGATCGACCGGGATGATGCCGCGATGATCCAGGGATTTGTCATCAACAAGTTCCGCGGCGATCCCACGCTGTTCGACGACGGCTATCGACTGATCGAAGAAAAGACGGCATGGGGCGGCTTCGGCGTGCTGCCCTGGTTCGCGCGCGCCGGCGAGCTGCCGGCTGAGGATGCGCTGGGCCTGAGCGATGCGCGCAAGCCGGGCCAATGCAAGATCGCCTGCCTCGCGCTGTCGCGGATCGCCAATTTCGACGATCTCGATCCGCTCAAGCTCGAGCCTGGCGTTGATCTCGTGATGGTGCGGCCGGGCGAGGCAATTCCCGGCGACGTCAGGCTCGTCATCATCCCCGGCTCGAAATCCACGCGCGGCGATCTCGCGTTCCTGCGCGCGCAGGGCTGGGACATCGATCTGCTGGCGCATCACCGCAGAGGCGGCCATGTGCTCGGCCTCTGCGGCGGCTATCAGATGCTCGGACACAGCGTCACTGATCCCGAGGGGATCGAGGGCCCCGCGGGCGACACAGCGGGTCTCGGGCTTCTGGATGTCGAGACGGTGATGAGCCCGCAGAAGACGCTGACGCGTGTCGCGGCCGTACATGCCGCGACGGACCAGCCAATCGAAGCCTACGAAATTCATATCGGCCGCACCGACGGCCCCGATTGCGCGCGGCCATTCGCAAGGCTGAACGGCGAACCGGAAGGCGCGATCTCGCGCGACGGGCGCGTGCAGGGCAGCTATCTGCACGGCCTGTTCACGTCGGATGAGTTCCGCAAGGCCTTTTTGGCGAAGCTCGACATTCCTGCAGGCCGCGAGCCCTATCACGCCAAGGTCGAGAGCGCGCTCGATGCGCTCGCCGATCACATCGAAGCCCATTTCAACGTCGAAGGCCTGCTCGCGCTAGCGCGCTAGAGCCTCGGCCAGGCGCGACCATTCGGGTTCCTCGCCCGGAAGTCCGAGGCGCAGCCATGTCGGCTCCCGCGCGAACACGCGCGACCAGATATGGCGACGCGCCAGCTTCTCCTGCGCGGCAAGCGCGTCAGGCGTCTCGTAGAGACGAAACAGCTGCGTCCCCCCAATGACCGTCCGGCCTTGCGACTGCACCATGCCGTCGAGGCGAGCGCAGTCTCGCGCGAGCCGCGCGGAGGTGGCCTCGGCCCAGGCATCGTGATGCAGAGCGCGGCAGCCGATCGCGATCGCCGCTCCCGAGACCGGCCATGGCCCCGACATCGATGCGATCCTGGCGATGTCGGACGCATTGCCGAGCGCGAAACCGAGCCGCAGGCCGGCAAGGCCGTAAAACTTTCCGAAGGAGCGCAGGATCAGCAGCCCCGGCCGGTCCTCGGATGCAAGTGACAGCTGCGGGGCCGCATCGGCGAAGCTCTCGTCGATGACGAGACGGCCGACGCGCGGCAGCAGTGACAGCAAATCCCTTGGTGTGTGGCATCGTCCGTCAGGGTTGTTGGGATTGACGACAATGGCGACGTCCGCGCCGGCCAGCGCCTCGAGCGCGCTGACCTCTTCCACCTCCCAGCCCGCGGCCGAGAGCACCCCGGCATATTCGTTGTAGGTCGGCGCGAGGATGCGCGCGTGGCCGGGCGGCGCAAGTTGCGGCAGCAGTTGAATCGCGGCCTGGGCGCCGCCAAGCGCAACGACCGCCGCGCTCGTGCGGTAAGCGTGCCGCGCCGCCTGATGCAGCGCCTCGATCTCGCCGCGGGACGGCAACGCGCTCCACGCGCGCGAGCTCACCTCGCCCACGGGATAAGGCAGGCGGTTGATCCCGGTCGACAGATCGATCCAGTCCTCCGCGCGACCGCCGAAACGCTGCTGGGCCTGATCGAGATTTCCACCGTGCTCGCGCATGCGCTGTTCTTTCACGCGAAGGCCAGGATCGCAAGGACGCCGGCGAGCAGCAGCATGGCGCGGCGGTAAACCGTCAATCCCGGATCGATGTCGGCGGCAAGCGGATCGCGCGCAGCTTCATTCAACCATGGCTCGTTGGTGGTGCTGCCGTGATAGATTCGCGGACCGCTGAGCCGCACGCCGAGCGCACCCGCCATCGCTGCTTCCGGCCAGCCGGCATTGGGCGAACGGTGACGGCGTGCATCCCGCCTCATGCACGACAGCGCCTCCGATCGCTGTGGCGCCAGCAGCACGAACAGAAATCCGGTCAGCCGCGCCGGAATGAAATTGGCGACATCGTCGATGCGCGCCGCGGCCCAGCCGAAGGCTTCGTGGCGTTCGGAGCGATGGCCGATCATGGAGTCCAGCGTGTTGATCGCCTTGTAGCCCAAAATGCCGGGCAGACCGAACAGCGCGCCCCAGAACACCGGTGCGACGATGCCGTCGGATGCATTCTCGGCCAGGCTCTCGATCGCCGCACGTGCGATCCCGGCCTCGTCGAGCGTCAGGGGATCGCGGCCGACGATGCGCGAGACGGCGTCGCGCGCGGCGGCGATGTCACCGGCCCGCATGGGATTTGCGACGGCAGCAACGTGGTCGTGCAAGGAGCGCAGCGCGACGAGCGGCCAAGCCACGACGCCGACCAGCACGATCTGGATCGAACCCAACGGAAGCAGAGACTGAAGTGCCCAGCCGAGCGCGACGGAGAGCCCGATCACCGCGAGCGCTCCGGCGAGACCAGCGGCGCGGCGAAATGCCGGCGGATCAGACGGTCGATTCCAGGCGGTGTCGATGGCAGAAATCAGCCAGCCCAGCCAGGTGACGGGATGGCCGATCCGCGCGAACAACCACGACGGCCAGCCCAACAGGGCATCCACCACCATCGCCACCGCCATCGCGCCCGCAAAACCCACACCCGCCTCCTGTCCTGCCCCTGTTGCGCAAAGGGTGGCCGGAGCGCAAGCCCCTGATTGGCGGATTTCGGCTTTGTTTTTGGCCGCGTTTGGTGATTAGTGCAGGCCCACAGGAGACCTTTATGGCCGTCATCTTGATCACCGGCGGAGCGCGATCGGGCAAGAGCAAGCGCGCGGAAATGCGCACGCGCGCCTTTCCCGGGCAGCCGGTCTATCTCGCGACGGCCGAGGCTCTCGATGCTGAAATGGAGGCGCGCATCGCCAGACATCGCGCGCGCCGCGGAACCGACTGGATCGAACGCGAGGTGCCGCTCGGTCTCGTGCCCGCGCTGCTCGCCACCGACGCCGGCGGCGCGCGGCTCGTCGATTGCCTGACGCTGTGGCTCTCCAACCTGATGCATGCGGAGCGCGACTGGGAACGCGAGATCGAGGAGCTTGCCGGCGCCCTGCCCCGGTTGCAAAGCCCCGTCGTTCTCGTCACCAATGAAGTTGGCCTTGGCATCGTGCCCGACAACGCGCTGGCGCGCAGCTTTCGCGACGCCGCCGGGATCATGAACCAGGTCATCGCTGAAGTCGCCGATGAAGTCGAATTCGTCGTCGCCGGCCTGCCGATGAAACTGAAATGATGCCGCGCGACCAATTCTTGCGAGACGTCATCGCCGATCTCAGGATGGCGGCATCGTTCGTGACGATCCTCCCCGTCGCATCGTCGAAGCCCGCAGCCGACGGCGCTGTCGCACGCGCGACATGGGCGTTGCCCGTCGCAGGACTGCTGGTCGGCCTTGCCGGCGCCTTGGTCTACCAGGTCGCGAGCCGGTTCGGACTGACATCGAGCCTCGCCGCCCTGCTCGCGCTGGCCGCGACCGCCCTCGTCACCGGCGCACTGCACGAGGACGGCCTTGCTGATACCGCCGACGGGCTTGGAGGCGGCCGCACGCGCGAACGCAAGCTCGAGATCATGCGCGACAGCCGGATTGGCACCTATGGCGTCTGCGCGCTGATCCTGTCGTTCGGCCTGCGTTGGAGCGCGCTCGCGGCGATCGCCAATCCGTGGGCCGTCGCGCTCGCGCTGTGCGCTGCGCATACTGCGGCCCGCGCGGGCTTGCCGGCCTTCATGTCGCAGGTCGCACCTGCACGACCTGACGGCTTGTCGGCGAGCGCCGGATCACCGCCGGGCCGCAGTGTTGCAATCGCATTCGCTGTTGGAATCCTCACGCTCACGCTCGCGCTTGGGCCCGGCAAGGCGCTGGTGAGCCTGATCCTGCTCTCCCTCGCCGGCCTGATGCTGGCGCGACTTGCCATCCGCCAGATTGGCGGGCAGACCGGCGACATCCTCGGCGCGTTCGAGCAGACTGGCGAGATCCTGATCCTGCTGGTTGCCGCAGCTTTCCAGATCGGAGGGTGACGCGATGGTCGAATTCGACGACACCTTCCGCCAGCACTTGCGCGAACTGTTCGTGTGGCGCCGCGACGTGCGCCGCTTTCGCGCCGATCCGTTGCCTGACGGCGCCATCGATCGCCTGATCGAGACGGCCTGTCTCTCGCCTTCGGTCGGCCTCAGCCAGCCCTGGCGCTTCGTCATCGTCGACGACGCCGCACGGCGTCGCGCAGTGATCGACGATTTCAAAGCGTGCAACGTCGACGCGCTGAATACCTATGCCGGTGAGCGCGCAGCGCGCTATGCCACGCTGAAACTGTCGGGTCTCGAACAGGCCCCCGGCCACCTCGCCGTGTTTGCGGACAAGGCCAGCGACGTCGGTCACGGCCTCGGCCGCGCGACGATGCCGGAGACGACGGAATATTCCGTGGTCGCGGCGATCACCGCGATGTGGCTGGCCGCGCGCGCCGATGGCGTCGGGCTTGGCTGGGTCTCGATCCTCCATCCGGATCGCATCCACGCCATTCTCGACGTGCCCGACACCTGGAAATTCATCGCCTATCTCTGCATCGGCTATCCGGAAGTCGAATGCGAGCAGCCTGAGCTCGAGTTGGCGAAATGGGAGCATCGGCGCGGCGCGGACGCGTTCACCCTGAAGCGCTAGACGACTCAATGTCCGCTACGGTAGCTCAACGATTCTGCGTTGCGTGAGCACTTTCAACGCCGCACCCACACCACATCGCGTATCTTTCAGATTTGGATCATACGTAGCGTCACGTCCGAACTTTCCGGAAACGTACAAATTGGTGCACCCCCAGATATACGGCGATCTGGCATTGTGATTCCGATAACCGAGCCCGTTGTAGGTTTCCAGCCGGAATAGGACAGTTCCGACGCCGGACCAATCGATGCCTTGCCAACCAACGAGGGTTAGGAGGTCGATTGTGCTATCCTCCCAAGGGAACGGCGGATCACCCTGCGAAGGATGCCCCTTCGGCACATTCACAGTTCTGGCGGACAGCGGGTCGCCGTTCAAATGACGCGAAAAATCGAAATTGACGTCACCGTGAAGCAACGCCACGACGTACCATGGCACACTGGTCTTGGTTTCAATGGCTTGGTATCGCTCCTTGTTGGCCTGGATGCGCCCAACCATCTTATCGACATCGGACATGCGCTGAGGATCAATGATGGCCTGGTCAAAGAGTTGCTCAGCCTCCGATTGAATGGCTCTCGAATCGAACCGCGGGGCAACGGCCGGTAGGCTCGGCACAGTGATATTGCTGTCCTGCCTTGCGTATCCGACCTCCGCGTAATTCCAATAGAGCTCTCTTCGCAAGGCCGCCATTTTGATCTGTTCGGCCTCGCTCGGTTTAGGAAGCGCGCTCAGATGCGCCGCGTCCATCTCCTTGTCATTGATGCTCTTTCTTATCGCGTCGCGCCGCTTCTCCAGCTCGTCATGATACAGCCTCCATTGGTCTCTGCTCTCTTTGTCGGAAACATAGGAGAAGTATTCCGAGAAGCGCAGACGCAGCTCGATGTCCTGGTTCAGAGCCGTGTCGATGAACTTCGAGATGTAGGTTTGGTGCAGATCCTGGGCCTTGCCCTCGATCTCCTTTTGCTTGAGAGCAACCTCCTGCTCGGCTTTCCTGAGATCGAGCCGCGCTTTGTAGGCTTCGACCGCGGCCGGAATGGCGACAGCCACGCCGCCACTGATCAGCGTGCCCCAGATGGCCTGCCAGAAGCCGAGGCGCAGGCGATAGCGCTCCAGGCTCTGCACGACCGGCTCGGTTGGTTCTGTGGCGGCCATCTGCGTTCGCCCGTCCAGTAGCGGAACTGGCCTATGCAACCGCAAGGCGTCGATTTAATCAACCCCGGAATGCTGATCCGGGCGGCCAGGTGCTGCCGAACCACTCCGCCGAAATCACTACGACTTGCTCCTGCCAGCAACCGCCGCCAAAGGCGCGGGGCTTTCCTGCTTCTGGAACATCAACAACGGCCGGAGAATGACACGGCCATAGGCCTCGTAGTGGTGCTGGGTCGAGACCGCCATCTTGAGCGGTGTCGCGTAATTGGCCTCGAAGGTCATGAACGACGCGTAAGTCCAGGAGAAGCCGACGCCGACCGAGCCCAGCTCGGTGATCCCGGGGAACGTCGAATACACCGCACCCCAGTCGGTGAAGATGTAGGTGTCGAAACCCCTGAGCCATTGCGACCAATTGTAGTGCAGCTCGGCGTTGAAATAATAGCCGCTGTCACCGGACGCCGAGTTGGAGGGATAACCGCGCACGGTGGTGGGGCCGCCGATCGAGAAGATCTGGTCGCCCGGCAGCAGCTTTTCCTGCGTGTACTGCCAGCTCGCCAGCACATTGGTGCTGAAATTTGCAGGCCCTGCGGCGCTGGTCGCGAACATCGAGCCGGTATAGGTGTTGAACGTGCGATTATTGCCGAGCACGTGGTCTTGCCACGTGATGTAGTTCACCGCCGGCGAGACCGTGATCGAATAGGTGTTGCCGGAATTGGTCACCGAGAGGCCCGCCGTGGCCTTGTCGTAATGATCCTGAGTCACGGCGACCGTGGCGAAGCGGCTGACCGTCTTGCCCTCGGTCTCCGCGGCGTTGAGCAGCACCAGCCAGTTCTGCGTCACCCAGACCGGCTGGCTGAAATTGACCGCGGCCTGGCTCGAGCGTCCGGTGACGTCGAGCGCGACGAACGGTCCCTGGATGATCTTGATCTTGCCTTCGGTATAGCTGACACCGGCGCGGCCGCCCCAGGGATTGACCGGGATGCTGTAGGCGACATTGCCGTTGAGGTTGCCGTCGGAGCGAACGCCGTAGAAGGTCAAGCGGTCGTCGACGCCGAACAGGCCATGACGCTTGTAGAAGGCCCCACCCTCCCAACGCCCGGTGTTTTCCGCGCCCTGGTTGTCGGTGAAGAGCTGCAAGGTGTCGACCGGCGGCTCGATCACGGCGAACTGGAGATCGGTCAGGCCGAAGCTCGTGCCGGGCTGCAGCAGCGCCTTGATCTGCACGTCGTTGGTACGATTGAACCAGATCACGTCGCGATTGAGTTTTGGAACGTCGAGGACCTCGCCTTCGGGCTCCTTCACGCGCTGAAGGATGTACTCGGTGCGGGTCTGCTTGTTACCCTCGATGGTCGTCTTCTGCAGCCGGCCTTCGGTCAGCTTGACGCGGACGATGCCGCCCTTGGCATCCTGCTCGGGCAGCGTCGCGATGCCCGTGACGATGCCGCGCTCGTTATAGATGGCGTTGATGTCGGCGACGAGCTGCAGCAGCGAGGCGATGTCGACGTTCTTGCCGACATACTTCTTCGCGATCTCGTCGAGCTCGGCCGGCGTGATGAACTTGGAGGCGTCGAACTCGACCTTGCGCAGGCGGAATTTCGGCCCGCCCGGCTTCAGGAGCTGGGACTTCTCCCGCTCGCCGCCGATCACCGCCGGCCCGTTGAGCTTGGGCGGCGCGCTCTGCTGTTCGAGCTGCCGGCGTTGCCGGTCGACATCGTTCTGGATCACGCCGGGATTGATCGACGGAATCTGCGCCCGCGCGGGGCCAATGCACGACGCTGCCAGCCCAAGCCCTAACGCTGCCCCCCAAATCCGCATCCTTGGTCCCGTTACCATGCCTGTGCGAGACGGCCGATGGCCGGCTTCGCCGCCTCGATCGCCGCGTCCTTCCAGCCGACGCGTCCCACGCGCTGGCCCTGCCGGCGCAGCTTGCGCATGTCGCTCAGCCCCTCGATGTTGACGGCGGGACCAGAGCCGATGGTTTCGATCGGCAGCGGCGTCAGCAGGGCATCGAGCCGCGCCTTGCCGGAGAGACCGAGCAGGTAGAACGTCCCTCCGTCCTTCTTCGCGAGCCAGGTCTCGATGCTCTCGGTGCCCTCGCCGTCGACGGAGATGTTGCGGACCATGCTGGCGCCGGTGAAGTCGTTGCAGCAGGTGTGGGTCGGCCCGTAATTGGTGACGGTCGCGGAGACGTCGCCGGTGTAGAACACCACATACGCATTGCTGACATTGGCATTCCCGACCTGGCTCATCGTGAACACGCCACCCGGCTGGTAGAGCTGGAGCGACGGCCAGTTGGACGGCGCCGGCGTACGGTTGTTGAGCAGCACCTGCTGGGTTCCCGTGGTCAGCATCAGCTGACCCGGCACATAGCCGTTCAGGATCGCGACGGCGTGGGCGTCGGTCCAGAAGTTCGCATCCACCACCCTGAACTGGTTGATGATGATGCTGTCCGGATCGATCGAGACGTTGGCCGAGGTCGCGGTGCCGCCGTTATGGCCGGTGATGTTCATGATCAGCGGAACCGACGGGTTCGAGCGGACCTGCTCGCCCTTGACGTTGATGGTATCGGCGGCGAGATCGAGCTCCCTGACCACGCTGACCCAATCGATGGTCAGGTCGCCCGACGAAGTCAGCTTGATCACATTACCGCTGACCCGGTCGAGCGAGACCGATCCGGCCACATCGAAATGCGTATCTCCGCTGGCCGAGATCGATCCGCCACGGAGCGAGCCGGTGTCGGACTTGACGTTGAGGTCGCCGGCGTCGCCCGGGATGCCTGTCGTGGTGAGTTGGCTGAAGACGATGTCGTTGACGGCGTGCAAGGTCTGTGTGCCGCCGCTGATGGCGGTGCCAACGGTAATCCCCCCGGCGGTCGCAGTGACGTCGAGTGTGCCGCCGGCCGTGAGATTATCCCAGTGGACCACGGTGCCGCTCAGGACCGCGGTGCCTGTCCTCGCCGTGAGGTTATGACCGGTGTTGCTGCCCGCCGCGATCAGCCTTGCCGAGCCGTTGGCGGAGACCGAGCCGAGCGTCGTCACGCCGCCTGACATCACCGTCTGCGCCAGGATGAAGCCGTTGTCCGCATTGACGTTGATGCTGCCGGCATCGCCGCTGTAGCCGGTGGACGTGAGCGACTTGAACGTCACGTTCTGGGTGGCATGGACCGTCTGCGAGCCGCTGCTGTCGGCGGTGCCGATGACGATGCTGCCATTGTTCGCGACGGCGCTGAAGGAGCCGCTTGCGCCTGTATCCGCACCTGCCAACACCTGGTCGAGCGTCAGGCTGCCGCTGCCGAGGATGTCCACGCTGCCCTTGACCGCCGAGAGCAGGCTCGCCTCGGTGTCGGTCAGAGACTTCAGATAGATGTCGCCGGCACTCGTGCTTGCCGACAGCCGCGCGGCACTGAGGATGAACCGGCTCGTCGCGTTGCCGATGCCGTTGGATGCGCTCAGCGAAACTTCGGCGCCGGAGCCGGACGCGACGAATTTGGTCTGGCCGTCGCCATTGTCGATGATCGCTCCGAGCGAGGCGATACCGCCGGCGGTGACGATGATCGAAGCTGCATTCGAGGCCGCCGCATAGAACAGCGACGAATTCAGCCGGCCGATGGTCGCGTCGCCGGTGGTGGTCAAGGAGATCACGCCGGCCGCGTTGATGGCGGAGTAAGCTCCCATCGACAGTGTCGCGGCTACCAGCGTCACCCCGCCGGCGCTGCTGGTCGCCGTCACGGAGGCCGTGCCGGTGCCGGCCGCGAAGGTCATGCCACGGTTGGCGAGGAGCTGCATCAAGCCGCCGCTGGCGAGGTCGGCATTGATGTTGAGCGCGCCGCGCGCAACGTTCAGCGTCAGTGCGCCGCCGGATGTCAGCGTCCCATAGGCGCCGCTGGTGCCGACCACGAGATCGCCGGTGACCGCGAGGATGCTGAGATCGCCGACCGCCGAGCCGATCACGGCGCCGGAGATATTCACCTGCATCGGCTGGAAGGTCGAGCCGTTGAAGCCGATGCTGCCGCCGGCGCGCAGATCGAGGTCGGTGCCGAGAATGTGGATCGCGGCACGATCCGTGAAGTTGGACTCGGCGTAGATGCTGCCCGTCGCCGCGAGCTGGATGGCATTGCCGGCGGCAATGTTGCCGAGGATGAGATCGCCGGTGGTCTGCTTCACATAGATGCCCTGCGCCGACGAGACCTGGTCGAGCTGGTCGTTGCTCGGATCAGCAAAGGCGATCTGGATCGCGTTCGCGTTGGTCGCGGGATTGCTTCCGGCAGCGCCGGGGGCACCGACATTGCCGTGCTCGGCGATCAGAGTCAGATTGCCGATATCGCCGGAGATCACGGGCGTACCGGTCACGCCGGCGGCGGCGGTGATGCTGGTCACGGCGTCGAGCTTGACGTCGCCGCGGCCGGTCACCTCGATGCCGTTGGCCTGCGCGGCCGCGATCGGGCCGTAATTCGCGGTGATGCCGCCGAGCGTGAGGCTGTTCTTGCTGCCGAGATAGACGTTGGTCAGCGCCTTGGCCGAGATCGCGATCGGGTTGTCGACAACGACGAGGTTCTGCTGCGACAGGCTGACCGTATAGGTCACGACGTGGGTGGTCGGATCCGTGACCGCGCCGACGGTGAGCTGACCCGGACCGGCCGTCGCGAGCAATCCCCTCTGCGCCGGTGTCAGCGACGAGGAATCGACGCTGGTAAACGTGAACGTCTGAGGCGCTGCCGAATTGCCGACCGAGCCGTGCGGCGCGTAGAGCATGATCTGGTTGGCGCTGACATTGGCCACGACGTTCTCGTCGATCGGCGGCGGTGCGGCGCCGACGGCCGACGAGGACACGGTGTAGGCGAGCTGGCTCTGGGTCCACTGCGCGCCCGCGGTGATGATGCCGTAGACCCGCTCGGTCGACGCGAGCGTATAGGCGTAATTCGCATTGTAAGTGTTCAGTGCCGTTTGCAGCGCCGTATTGCTCGGCAGGCGCTGATTGGCTGTCGTTACGCCGTCGAACAGCTTCGTGAACAGCGTCGACGACAACGAGCTGCCGAACACGGTCCCCAGCGGATCTGCCGGTGCCGTGCCGAGCAATGTCGTCAGTGAAGTCTTGAGCTCGTCGGTCGTGATCTTGCCGAGCAGGAACTGGTCCCTCAGGAACCGCGTCGTGGCCTCGACCTTCATGTCCGTCGTCGAGACGTTCGCGGGATCGATGCCGAGCTTGGCCGCCACCTGCGCCCGTAGCACCGTCAATCCCACCGAAGTCGGGTTGTAGGTGCTGCCGTTCGCGAAGGCGATGTTCTTGAGCTGGAAGTAGTCGTTATAGGCCGACGTCACCATCGACTGGTAGCTGTTGACGGCGTTGGTCGCGGCGTTGCCGCTGAGCAGGTCGAGGCTGGTCCAGACGTCCTGGAGATGCTGGCTCTGCGCCTGGGTGAGACCAACCGCCGCCCTTCCGTTCAGGATGCTGGCCTGGTTGCCGTCCGAGCCGGCCGCCTCGAGGAACACCGGGCCGCCGCTCGACTGGACCGTGCCGAGACGCAGATCGCCCTTGGACTGCACGATGTAGGTGCCGGTCGCCGATGCGCTGTCGAGAACCCCGCCGTCGACGGTGCTGCCGGCCTGAATCGTGCCCGTCGCCTGGATCACCAGCGGATTGATATTGGTCAGGGTGCTCGCGCCGTTGATGACGGCGCTCGTCGCGCCGATCGCGCCGGCGGTGGAGTTGATCTCGACGTTCTTGCCGATAACGACGGGGTTGGCGACGTCGTAGGGCGAGGCCGAGTTGATGTCGCCGGTCGCCGAGATAAAGACGCTGCCCTGCGGCGTGCTTCCTGCCGAATTCACCTTCACCTGGTTGATCGAAAGCGAGCCGACGGCCGCGATCGCGATGTCGTGGTCGATCGAACTGGCCGTCAGGCTGCCGCCATAGACCTGCACCTGGACGGGAACGCCGTTCGCGCCGATCGTGCCGATGCCGCCATCCGCCGAGAGAATGACGCTCCGGCCCGATATCATGGGATTGTTCGCGTTCGTGCCGCTGGTGATGGCCGAATTGGCCCCGGTGGCGCTGACCGTCGTCGTGCCCGAGAGGTTGTTGATCGGACCGTTGACGACGATGCCGGAATTGGAAGTGACCAGAACCGTGCTGTTGCCGCCGCCGCTGAACGAGATGTTGATCGGGTTCGACGCCTTGACCGTATTGGTCAGCGTCAGGGTCAGGTGATCATAGATATTCTGGTACCAGTTGTATTGGTTGTCCGTGCCGCAGCACTTCTCGGGATGGGTGTTGCCGCCACCGGTGTGATAGGAACCGGTCGCGGTGACGACTTCCTGGAAGTTCGATGTCTGTGGGCCAGTGCTGCCGCCGCCGCCCTGGGCCTCCTGCACGTCCGAAACCAGGCTGATGGTGCGGGTCCAGTTCTGCCCGGTGGCCGAGTTGGGCGTATAGTGCCATCCGTAGTCGAACTGTGTCGAGCTGGTCGGACGATCCAGCGTAGCCGTATCGACCCACTGGTAGAACATGTTTGCCTTGGTCGCGTACTGGATGCCTGCCGTGCCGCTAAGGCTGGTCAGCATCGTGTCTGTGTACTGGCTCGCATTGACGCCGCTCGTCTGATACGTCGACACCTGCTGGCCGCCCGCAGCGGACGGATTGTAGACGTACCACGTCGTCTGCTGCTTGAGCTGATCGACGATCTCGATCACGCTCGGCGCGCTGACGCCGGTATTGATGGTGTTGGTGACGAGCTGCAGCCCGGTTGTGTTGTTGACCGTGATCGAGCCGGCGCCGCCTTTGACCGCGATCGTGCCTTGGGAGACACCGTCCTGTGTCGAGGTCGAGATGATCTTGCCGTTCAGATAGACGTAGCCGCCCGAGCCCTGCACCACGCCGTTCACGAGGATCTGGTCGGTGAGAGCGTTGTACTTCACCCCGATCTTGATGTCGCCGGCGGCCTCCGTCGTCGCAGACGCCGTGATGTCGTAATAGCTGCCGTTCCGGGCGTTGACCTGGGCCTGGGCAAAGTCCGCGCCTGCATTGCGGCTCTTGAGGTCGTTGATGGCGGTCAACGTGGAGCCGCCGATGTCGACCGAGTAATCGCTGCTCGTGCCGCTCTGGATAGTGCCGTTGATGTTGATGACCCCCGCCGAGATGATGATCGCCTTGCCGAAGATGAAGGGCGCGTTAGCCGGCGGGTTGGTCCCCGTACTCGAGTTCGCGGCTGAGTTCGAAGACGCAGTCTTCGGCGTGATCACGTCGGGCTGGATATTAACCACCTGGAAGTAGGCAGAGCACCCCGCGCAATTGAATGGCGAGTAATACGTAGCCGTGTGGTTGGTGGTGGTGGTGTTGCCCTGCGCATCTGTCGAGGTCGTGGTGTAGTCGTAGGTCGAGTTGCTGTAGACGCCTTGGCCGGTATAGGTATTCCGCTCCCACGGCGCGGTGGAGATGGTCTGAGCCGTCGGCCCCTCCATGATCGCGAGCGTAGCAGCGTTCGGCACGCCGCCGGCGTTCGGGTTACCGTTGCCGGGCGCCCCCTGGCCCATCGGCAGGAAGATCGCCGAATAGAGCGACAGGCCGTCGTAATACAGATCCAGCATGCGCGCGGTGAAGATGGTGCTGTTGCTCGCCGTTTGCTGAACGCCGTTATTGCCGTCGACGCAGCAATAGTACGAATACGGGTGGCCGCCACCCGCGCCGATGTGCGGGCTGTTCGCGTAGTCGCCATAGGCGCCGAGATAGGTCGCCGCCGCCATCACGGCCGTCAGCGTGTCGTCGTCACCCGGCTTGAACTCGACACCCGACCATTGCGAGAGAACATCGTGGTTGGAGGTGTAGAAGCTGCCGATGCCGCCGAGGAAGACGAACGAGCCGTTGGGCGCCACCATCTGGACGGTCGCGGCGTTGAGCGACTGCGACGCGACGATGCTGCCGAGATTGTTGGTGATCTTGAGCAGGCCGTTCTCGTTGTTGACGACGCCGTCGAAATAGATGTCGGGCGTGCGGGTCAGCTGGTTGCCGTTCTGGTCGACGCCGAGTCCGCTGGAGGGATCCAGGCGGTTGTAGGTGGCCGAGATGTCGATGATCGGCGTCGCGCTCGGCGTGGCCGTGAAGGTCACATTGGAGTGCGAATCCGGGTCGACATGGTCGATCTGGCGGTAGGTGATGTTTCCTCCGGTGATATTGGTGACCGTGAGGTTGGCGAGGTCCATGAAGTCGAGACCTCTGTTCTCGATCTTGATCATCGGCGAGCTGCGCGCGATGACCGCCGGCGCAATCGGATTCGTGCCGCTGTTTCCGGTCAGCTTCTGCGCCAGGATCGAGACGTTGCCGGCGGACACCAGCATATCGCCGAACGCGAAGGCGTTGCCTGCGGCGTCGGAGGTATACGGCGCCTGCTGGATCAGCGCGTTGATCTGGCGCTGGAAGTCGCCGGTCGGATCGGTGCCTGACGGCGACATCGTGGCAGGCGCGGCGGGCGTCGCCGCCGCGAGCTGTGTGCGGATCTGCGTCGCGGTCAGGCCGGTCAGCGCGGCGAGCTGGTTGACGACGCTCTGATAGGGATTGAAGCCGCCGACGATGGTGTACTGGACCACCTGGTGGTTCCAGCTCATCATCGGGTTGAAGTGATCGACGTCGGCGACATATTCGAGCGTGGGTGTCGACGAACCGCCGGACAGCAGTGACGAGTAAGGACTCGTCGTGCTCGCGGTCGGTGTGCCCCCACCAACGTCGATCGTAATGGTGATATCATTGTTGATGCCCGCTACCACCAGGCCATTGAGCGCGACATCGCCGGTTCCGCTGGTGTGGCTGTGGTTGTCGCTGTTCTTGGCGCTGAAGATGTCCAGATACGGATTGTAGTTGCTGCCGTTGCCGGAGGCCGTGACCTGCCCCTGGGTCGCTCCCAGGGAAATGTTCTGGACGCCGAGCACGCTCGAGGTGTTGGCGAGCGTCAGGCTCGTAGTGTCATCGGCATTGGCCGTGCCGCGGTAGAGCGTGGAGATCGGAATGGCGGTGTTGTTGTAGACGACCGTCGTCGCGCTTGCCTGTACGCTGCTGAAGATGATGGTGTCGCCCGACATGCCGGCATAGATGTTGATCTGGCCCCAGGCCTCGACCTTGGCGTTGTTGCCGACGGTGACCGCCTGGTTGGCATGAACCCAGCTGTTGGTGCTGGCGCCGACGCCGGCGATCGCGCCGTAGAGACTGGCATTGGCGTTGTTGGCCGCCGCCATCTTCGCAGCCGTGCCGATATAGATCTTGCCGGCGCTGAAGAGTTCGCGGGCATTGATGTTGACCGCAAGCGTGGCGTTCGCCGTCATGTTGGATTCGGCGCCGCCGCCGGCGAAGAAGGCGGCCGTGGCCAGGCTCGCCGTGTCGTTGGTATTGAGCGTGTTGTAGGCCTCGATGTTGATCACCGCCGCCGATGTCCGCGGATCGCCGTTGAGGCTCAGCACCGTCCCGGCGCCGATATTGGTGGTGACGGTCTGGGTGACATGCGTGTTGCTCAGTGCCGCAGCACCCGCGAACACGCCACCGGAGCCCGACCGCGCGCCGCCACCAACCTGGTTGACGATGTCGTTGGCGATGACGACCATGTCGCCGCCGGCCGAGTTGATGATCAGATGAGGTCCAATGTCGACGGTCGTGGTCGCGTTGACATCGTTCTGCGCGCTGCCTCCGGAGACGCCGGCCGTGGACGCCTGGTACGCATCGCCGCTAGCGGCATAGTTCGTGGTGTGCTTGGCCTGGATGTTGAGGCCGCCGAAGAACAGCGTGTCATCCGTCGTGCCGCCGTCGAACCGCGCATTGGTCACCGCGGTCGAGCTGGTCGTTGCGACCGCGGCAGCGCCGGCATAAGTGCCACCCGCGCCAACGGTCGCGTTGGAGACGTTGATGTCCTTGCCGGTCGCCGTGATCTGGAGGATGCCGGTGTAGTCGGCGTGATTGAGATGGGTCGCGTCCATATCGTCGGGGGCGCCCAGATAAGCGTAGGTGTGCGCGCTCGACGACGTCTGGGCAACCGTCGCACCCACTGCCAGGAAGCCGGTCGAAAGGCCGGTCGCCTGGGCGTATTGGCTGCTGTCGTTCTGGGCTGTGATGACCACGTCGGCGTTGGGAAGCGTAATCCCGGTGCCGCCATACGCGCTCACCGTCGCGTTCTCGGACGCCCTGGCGTAGCTGCCTTGTGCGCCGATCAGCGAGCCACCGCCGCCAGCGAGCGACCAGGCATAGGTCGTCGTGCCGCCCGTCGGCACCAGCGCCATCGCGGTTACGGCGAGCGCACCGCCCGAGAAGCTGGTGTTGTCGCCGACATCGGCCGTGACGGTGGCCGTCACCATGGATTCCGCGACGGACACGCCGATGGCGCCGCCACCGACCGCGACGCCGATCGCTTCGCTCGAAAGATTGGGGGTGAGCGATGCCGACACCAGCGTGCCGACGCCGGCCGCGGAGGTGGTGATCGAGGCGCTGGAACCGATCTCGGCCAGAACAGTCGAATTTTCCTTTGCCGTGGCGACTGCGCCGTCACCGGCGACGATACCACCGGCGACCGCGGTCGCGGACGCCGACATTGCGCCGGCCTCGCCTGCGCCAACCGCAAGGGTCGAGCTGTTCACCGTCGCGTTCGACAGCACCTTTGCCGCGACCGAACTGGATCGTCCCGTGGTCGCGATCGACACCCCGATGGCCGCAAGGCCGCCGGTGCCGCCTCCCGCGGTCACGCTCTGGGTCGAGCTGTCCATCGCCATCACGGCGACGCCGGTGCCACCCGTGCCAGTGACGGAGCCGCCGAGCTGGGCTGTCACGGTATTGGCGACGTTGCCGACCGCCACGGCAGCATCCGCGCCGAAGTAGAGCGCTGCACCGCCGGCGATCGCCTCGCTGTCGACGGTCTTGCCCGAATAAGGGCCGGTGTCGGCGTCCTTGACCCGGGCGGCGACCGTCACGGAAGGCGCCGCAACGATCGCGCTCAGATTGGCGAGCACGCTGCTGTTGACGCTGGTGTAGCCGATGCCGGCACCGATCCCGACATTCTTGGCAAAGCCGGCGCCGAGCAGGAACATCTTGGTCGCGTTGGCGCTGGTAGCAGCGACGTTGACCTGCGTGCCGGTGACGTTGCCGCCCGCGATCTGGGCGGTGACGCCGTCATTGCCGCCCGTCAGGACGGTGCTGACGTCGTAGGTCGAGGTCGCGTTGGCGTTGCCCGGATTGCCCGAGGTGCCGCTCGCGACCGCGTCGCCGCCGTGCGAGGAATTGGTGCCGGCGTTCACCGACGCGAGGGTGCCGTTGTTGCCCTGGTTGAGCTGGCCGGTCTGCTCGCCCTGCGTATCCGGATCCGCGGTGTTGGTGCCGACGATGATGACGCCGACGGTTGCGCCGATGCCGACGCTGCCGCCGATGCCGGCGGTGACCGCGTAGGACAGCACTTCCTTGGTGCTGAGCGCGCCGACATTGATCGCACCGGAAGAGTTGAGGTTGCTGTTGCGGCTTTCCGCAATGGTCTGGCTCTTGAAGACGATGACGTTGGCCGCCGCGCCGACGCCGACGCCGGATCCGCTGGCGGCAATCGAGAGCGCGCCTGCGATCTCCTTGATCGCGACGTCTTCGGTGGCGTTGATGGTGACCGCGCCAGCCGCGCCGGCCGTGGGCGATTGCAGCGTGGTGTCGTAGACGCCCGCGATGGTGGTGTTGTTGGCGATCTCGATGTTGGCCATGCCGGCGATCGCCGCCGTGCCGGTCGAAAGCGCCCCGCCGATTGAATAGGCCTGGAAGCGGTTCTTCGTCGTTGCCTCGACGTCGAGCGCGCCGCTCAGATTGACCGCGGTCGTGTGCGCCGCGCCGTTGCCCTGGTAGTGGAACTCGTCGCCGACATAGGCCTCGGTCCGGTTCGCCGAGACCTGAACCAGGAACGCCGCGCCGATCGCGGCCTGGCTGCCATAGGCGCCCGAGCCGTTCGCCGACGCGATACCTGTGGCATCGTAGGCATTGACCGTGAGCGAGGACGCCGTGAGGGAGCCGCCGTCGACATAGGCCTCGGTAGTTGCGACGAAGACGTTCAGCCCAACCGAGCCGGTGCCGAAACCGACCGCGATCGACGATGCGTCCTGCTCGGCATTGGCTTTCACGGTGACGGCGCCCACTGTTGCGCTCGTCGACTGCACGCCGCCAACGGTCGCATTGGTGATGTACGCCTCGGTGTCACGCGACATCGTCGTGCTGAGAATGGTCGCACCGCCGCCCCCGCTCCCGGTTGGCGGCACCACGCCGGCGCCGAACGCGCCCGAATAGGAGAAGCTGCTGGCGGCCACGTCGATCTGCGGGTCCAGCGTCGAACTTGCGAGCCGCGTGTCGATCGCGGCGCCGTCGATATAGGCCTTGGTGGATCCGCTCATCACATTGGTGATCGGATTGATCATGATGGAGATGCCCGAGCCCGCAGACAGGGTGGCGACGTTGGTGACGACGGCCTGGTGCGAGCTGGCAACGACGGCGAGGCCGCGTACGCTCTCCTGGGTCTCGCTCAGATCGGGCGTGGTGTCGGTGGGCGCGCTGAAGCCGCCGAGATCGATCGCGTGCGCGAGCGTGCCGCTGTTGACCGAAAGCACGTCGCTCGTGCTGGTTCCGAGCGCATCCACTTTCGTCGTCGTCCCGCTGATATAGGCCGCGGTGGTGCCGGTGATCTTGTTCGTGACCATCGAGCCCGCGCCGCCGGCCGCGCCCTTGCTGATGGACACGGCGCCGGCAAAAACACCCGCTTTGTCATTATTGCCGGCAATCACGGCAACGTTGTCGTTCGCGGTGACGTCGGCCCCGCCGGCAATGCTGGCGGTGACGTTGGTTCCCATCAGATTGGTGGCGACCGAACCGGCAAGGCCGATCTGCGAGGAAATCGCAATACCGACGGCAACCGTCGAGATATCGGCATTCGAGTTCGCGTTGACGACGACATTGCCGGAGGCGGTCAGCTTGGAGCCGGTGACACCGGCACTGACGTCGTTGGCAATGCTGCTGTAGACGAGGGCCAAGCCCGCTGCGCTGCCTTGCGTCGAGGCGCCAGCGACGGCGGCGGCGCCGGTGATGCTGGAATTGTCGGTCGCGGTGACGGAGATGTTGGAGGCCGTCACGGTCGATTGCGTCGTGTCGGACTGGTTATTGCCGATTGCCGCCGAAACATTATTGGCGATCGAGCTGATTGTCATGCCGCCGACGCCGGCAAACTGGCCGGTCGCCAGGCCGAAGCCAATCGTGACCGACTGGATCTTCGTGGTGTCGACCGCATTCACACTGACGCTGCCGATCGTCGACATCCGCACGTTGGCGATATAGGCCGAATGCGTCGTCGCGATGGTATCGTACACCATCGAGGCGCCGACATTGTTCTTGCCGGCCTGGATAATGCCCGCAACGGAAATGATGCCGGCGCCCGGACCGTTCGCCGCGCCGTTGTTGAGCGCCGCCGCGCTGAAATCTATGCAATTCGCCGTGCCGTTACCGGCGGCGGCCGTGCAGGTGTCCGAGGCCAGGTGATTGTTGTTCGACTTCTTGACGAGATTGCCGAGCGCCGTATCGAGGTCCGACACAGCGCCGCTGTCCGCCAGCACCGTCACGCGGCCGACATTGATGTTCACCGTCGAGTTGCTGCTGATATAGGCGGTTGTCGTGGACGTGATTTCGTCGACGACGATCGAACCCGACAGGCCGTTCGACCCTGCCCCGGCCGACGCGGCACCGGCCGCGATGATGCTGGCATTGTCGGCGAGCACCAAAAGCGAATCGTAATTGCTGATCGAGGTGGACTTGATGTGCGCGTCAGTCGCGTTGCCGCCGGAGGGATCGCCGATCGAAGCATACGTCATGGCGACGCCGAAGCCGCCCTGTCCGCCGGAAATATAGAGCGAACCGCCGCCGACCGCGATGTTGCTGGTCTGGTAAGCATCGACCTCGAGAGCCCGCAGGACGCCTGTGCTCCCGCCGGCGATCGTCGAGTTTTCGATATAGGCCTGCGCACTGTCGGTGATGATGCCGACGGACAGCGCGATCGAGGCGGCGTTGGACCGTGTTGACGCGGCAAGGCCAATCGCCACGACCGTTTCCGATCCGCCGTTCAACGCCTGCACGGTTACGGACTGCTGGTTGTTGACCGTGGAGTTGGAGATGAAGGCTTTGGTCACATTGTTCGAGATCGCCGCGGCGATGGTGCCGTCGACGGCCACGCTCGTCGAGCCGGCGCTGCCTCCCAGATTGGCGGCGGCGCCGCCCGAGCCGTTGTTGAGGATGGTGTCGTTGAGCGCCTGGACCAACAAGGTGGCCGTTGGGCTCGGCGAGTAGCGGTTGATCGTGACGCCGGTGATCGAGGCGGTCGTGCCAAGGCTCACATCGCTGATGGAGGAGCTGCCGGCAAGATCGATCGTGAAGCCGCTGCTGGAGGCGCCCGACGACGACCCAACCTTGGCCAGCGCGGTTGAAATCCCGCCCGCTCCGCCGGTCGCGGCTGCGCCGACGGCACCGGCCTTGGTGCCGAAGTCCGAAACCGAAGGTTCCGAGATCGCAGCCGCAATCGACGCCGCGGTGATCCGGCCCGCGGTCGTCGCGGAAATCGCCAGATGGTCGGCCGTGACCGACCCGTTACCGCTGCCAGTTCCCGAGAACGGATCGTCCGAACTGAACGGGCCCGGGCGGATGTCGCTGTGATTGTCACCGACATAGGCGGCGGTGTCGGTGGTCGCGCCGAGATAGGCGACGGCGAGGCCGACGGCAGAGTTACCGCCGGCGGACACCGCGCCGGCAACCGACAGCATCGAGAGATCCTGCTGGGCGAGCACATTCACCGTCGGAGCCGACACCGTCGCGCCGATGCCTATCGAGGCATGCGTCGTGTTGTTCACGAGCGCGATCGAGGTGATGCCGTTCAGCGCCAGGGCGCCGGCCGCCTTGCCGGACGTCGGCGCGACGCCGAAGAACTGGTCGGTCGTCGATGCCGTGACGGAGACGTTGTCGGTCGCGCCGAGCGACGCGCCGGACGCCACGCCGGCGACCGTGTTATTCCAGAACTGGACCAGATTGAGCGCGCCGCCCAGCGATGAGCCACCCGAGGTGTTGCCGGGAAGGAAGCCGAGCGTGCCGACATTGCCAGCAGCGTCAATCGAGGCCGAATAAGCCGTCGCCGCGATGGCGAGCGTCGCGTCGAAGGCCTGCATCGCCCCGCTGTCCAGCGCGGCCGTCCACGCGCCGCTGCCGCAACTCGCAACGGCGCAGGTCGACGTCAGGCTGGCGCCGGTCGCAACCCATGCCGTGGTGTTGTTGTGAACCATGAAATTGTTCAGCGACCCCGAGATGCCGACGGTGTCGCCTGCGTCAGCAGTCGCATTGGCGTAGCTGGTCAGGATGCTGCCGCCGACGCCGAGATTTCCGTTGAGATGCCTCAGCACGTCGGTCAGCGAGGCCCATTGCAACCAGGTGTTGGTAATCGGCATATAGGTGTTTGCCGAGACGCCGATCTCCGGCGCATTGATCAGGGTCCCGCCGCCGATATAGGCGTTCGAATTGTGCGTGAAATCGCCCCATGCGACCGCGGCGGCGACGGCCGTCGATTGACCATCGACCGGGCTTGAGCTGATCGCCGAGGCCGTGGCAATGCTGCGCACGCCCACGTCGATCACGTTGCTGATGACGGCGACGTTGCCCGAGGTATAGATCGACGGTGCACCGCCGCTGGGGTTTTGCGCAATCGCTGCCGTCGCGCTCTCCGTGCTGCGCGCGATCGTCAAGGCTGCTGCTGCCTTCAGGTTCAGATCGGCGGTGAACAGCGTGCTGAACTGCTGCGAGAACAGGCCTGGATCCATCGTGCCCACGACCAATGCCCCTTGCAGACCGGCGATCAGCGCCGGCGTGCCGGTAATGGTCGAGGACATCGTCGAATTCGATGTGGTGTTCGAGGTCGCCTCGACCGTCACCGAGCCGGTCATCCGGTTCGACGTGCCGGACCCCAGCGACGACCCGAGGGTCGCTGTTGCCGAGGTGTTGATGTTGCTCATCGCGACGGCACCGCCGACGCCGCCGTTCAAGGCCGGATTATCCAGTCCCACGGAGGTCGCAGACGTTGAGAAGCTGTTGTTATTCAGCGCGCGCACCGCGAATCCACCGTTCGATCCGATCGCCGTGCCGACGCTCAGGTGGGCGCCGGTCGCGACGTTTGCCGTGGTCGTCACCGACGCCGTCGAATAGGCCACCGTCGCCACGAGAATCGCGCTCGAGGTCAGCGATACGGCAGTGACGTTCATCGTGGCATCGTTGGTGGCCTTGATGTCGAGGGTACCGCCCGCGCTGATCGTCGCGTTGCTTGCGACATTGGTGGTGACGTTGCCGGCGATGTTCCCGACCACGACCGCCGCGCCGACCGGCGATACGCCGAAGAGCGACGCGGCGATAACGGGATCCTCGGCCCTCTCCGATCCGTAAGCGCTGATCGAGACGTTGCCGCTGCCGGAAATATTGGCATGGCCGTTGATGTTCACGGTCGCGGTTGAGCTCGCCGCGACATAGCCTCCGTTGAGGCCCAGGATCATGCCGGGGACCGACTCGCCGATCAGCGCGAACGTCGAAGCGAGCGAACTCGTGAAGCTCGCGACTGCGGTGGAGCTCGCGCTGATCGAGATCGCGCCGCCGGTGATCGTGCCGTCAACGGTGATGCCCGTGGTCGCATGGGCGTGGCCGGACATCAGGGTCTGGCTTGCCGTGGCTGCAAGCGTGACGCTACCGCTGCTGTAGGTCGTTCCACCAGTATTGATCGCCAGGGCGAGGATCTGTGCTCCGTTGACGATGCTGATGGTGGGCGCGTCGATCTCGACATTGATCGCGTTGCCGACGGAATGAGTCTTGGTGGCGTCGAGGTTGCGGGCATCGATCACCGCATGCGCGGCCAGCGTGACCGAATTGTCGGCCTGAACCAGATAGGTGCCGCCAGCGCTGAGCGCCGCGATGGCGTTGGCCACGGACGTGTTGTTGAGGGTTACGCCGACGTCGCCCTGGCTGGAGTCGCCGATCACCACATCGGTCGGGTCGATCAGCAGCGTGCCGGCCCGGCCATTCGGTGCGGCAAGGTTGATGGTAACGCCGCTGCCGACGTCGATGATGCCGTTTCCGCTCAGCTCGACCAGGCCCGCATTGCCGGTTTTCGAGCTGGCATCGATCTTCGCGCCGCTCTTCACCGTCACGTCGTTGCCGGCCTTGACGAGGACGCCGCCGGCATCCGCGGTCCTGCTCGCCGTGCTCAAGCGCGCATTCTTGCCGAGTTCGGCTTGGTTGCCGGCCACGACCGTGATGTTGCTCGGCGTCGTGGTCTTGCTGCGCGCGGTGAGCCGACCGTTGACGCTTGCGTTGTTGACGGCGCCGATGTGGATCGAACCGTTGCGCACGGAAATCGCGGCGGCGCTCCGCAGCCCTTTGGAATTGACCGAGGCCGCGAACTTCGCGGCATGATCGAGATTGGCAATGTCGCGCTGGCTGGCACCACCGACAAGGACGTTCTGCCCGGTCAGGCGCACGCCATCGATGGCATTGACCCGGCCGTAGATCCGGATGTTGCCGTCCGGCGAGACCGGGAACGAGCCCGCCATCAGATTGGCGACGGCCGAACCATTGATCTGCCCCTGCGCGCCGATCAGGCTGTCGGTGAACTCCCGCGTCGGAGTCGAGACGTTGAGGCTGCCGACATTGACCGTGCCGCTGCGGCCGACCACGAAGCCCTTGGGATCGGCGAAATAGACGTTACCGCCGATCGCGCCATTCATGTAGGAGTTCAGCGTGCCGTTGACGTAGACCGGTGCGTCGCGAACGATGTTGACGAGATTTTGCGTGCCGGTCGGCAGTTGCAGATTGACGGTGTTGCCCTGCCCGACGCTGAACTGCGAGAACGAGTTGAAGGCACTGGTGCCGGAGACGGTCGACGTCGTGACGTTGGTCACGCTGCCGGACGTCTGAAGGCTGGTCCCGGTGCGGCCGTCCGGCGTGATCACGTTCGCCGGCTGCGCCTGCAGGCGGACGCTGAACACCGGCAGGAAGACCATCTGCATCGCGCAGAGCAGTGACATCGAACGGAAACGCGCAAGCCCCCGCAGCGTCAGCTCGTCATTGTCTCGCCTTGCAGATGGTCGGCGCATTTCAGATCCTCTTCATCGGCACTGGGGCCGATCCACAACCGGGTGGGAGAATGTCGTGGCAGCGCGGCATCAGAACTGGCCGGGCGGCAGCTTGAAGATGTCCGGGCTCTTGGCGTCGGCGACGTAGAACAGCAACAGGCTGGTCGGCGTCAGCACTCGCTGGTTGTTGTCCTTGTTCTCGAACGTGCCCTGGAGAAGCAGGATGACCGAGCGATCCTTGGCGTCGCTGCCGCGGAACATCACGATGCCGCCGTTGACGGGCATGTTGACCGCGATGGAATCGGGCTTGAAGCCCTCGCTGAGGAAATGGGCGCGCAGGATGTTGGCGTTGGAGAACAGCTTTTCCGGCGTGATCGTCGTGTCAGTGCCCTTCGACCAGACCGCCCCGATCTGGATCAGAGACTTCGACTTGTAGCCGAACACGTAGGAGAGCTCCGCGGTGCCGCCGTTCGGCAGCAGCTCGGGCGCCGAATAGAGCAGGCTGTGCGTCAGCTCGGATGCATTGTCCTGCGCTCTGACGGCGTCGGGCTTCGCGCCGAAATCCTTGGCGATCGCCGCGCGCACGTCGGCCTCGTTCATTCCGAACTTCGCGGAGCGGAAGCCGTCGATCGCCTTGGAGTCGATCGCCTTGGACCTGTCGTCCGCGGCCGCGGTCTCGGCCGCCGACGTCGCGCCGGCAGCGACCGGCGTCCCGGCTGCTGCGGGAGTGGCACCGGCGGCGGCAGATCTCGGTGCGGGCGCCGCTTTCTGCTTCGGTACGGCGCCCTGGGCCGCAAGGGGCCCCGCTGCAACGGAGGTGAGCAGGCCGACGAGGGCCGGAACGAGATAGATCTTGCGCATCGAAAACCTTCGAAAAATTTGAAACAACGCTTCAAAAATCGGCAGCTACGAAATCGGCCTCCCCGAACCGTCATCACGACCGAGACGGAAAATGTTGCAACGCCGCAGGGCGTTACAAGGTGTCACGGAGGAGACAAGGTTCGAAACAGCGACTCTTTGGCGGCGTAGGAATACGGTATGGGGCCGCCAAACGCTGCGAATGAGCAGTCACAAACGCATTTTTTCATCAATTGTGGATGCCGGCCGTTCGCGCTAAGCATCGGGTTGGGGCACACCATCATGCAAAGACATCCATGACCGAACGGCCTTCCGCTCTCGCGGTCGATCGCCGCGGGTTCATTCGCCTTGCGGGCACGACCGCCGCAGGATGGCTGGCGCTCGGCGCGACATCTGATCGCATGCGCGTCGTCGCATCGCTGACGGCGTTGCCGCTCGACGACGAACTGACCAGAAGGAGCATGATCGACAGCCCGACCTCCCGCCTGGGCGGCCTCATCGTGGGCTTGAGGCAGCGAGGCTGGGTCGAAGGCGTCAATTTCCGCCTCGAACTCCGCTCGACCTTCGGCGCGCCGGACAGACTGAAAACCGCGGTTCAGGAATTGCTGGCGCTCAAGCCGGATGTGATCCTGACCGGCTCGACAGTCGAAACCGCAGCCGTCCTGGCGGCCACCAAAACCATCCCGATCGTGTTCGCGACCGCCAACGATCCCGTCGGCAACGGCTTCGTCGAAAGCCTCGCCCATCCCGGCGGCAACGTGACCGGCTTCACCAACAGCAGCGCCGAGATGGGCGGCAAATGGCTTCAGCTCATCCGGGAGGCGGTGCCGGATCTTGCGCGCGTCGGTATCCTCTACAACCCGGCGACCACGCCTCGCGGCGGCCGCTTCTTCCTCGATTCCATCGAGCAAGAGGCAGCACTGGCCGGCGTGTCCGTGGTCCTCGCCCCCGTCAGCGCGCCAGCGGAGATCGATGAAGCGGTCAGGCCCTTCTCCGAACCGCCCAAGGCGGCGATGATTGCGCTGGTCGACAGCTTCCTGGTGGTCCACCGGCAGGCTGCGGTGGCCGCGGCGGCCAAATATCGCGTGCCCACGATTTACCCGTTCTATTATTTCATGGATGCGGGCGGACTGATGAGCTACGGGCCGACGCTCGAAGTGCGCTCGGCTGACTATGTCGATCTCATCCTGCGCGGCACCAAGGCCGGCGACCTGCCGGTGCAATCGCCGCGGAAATACGAACTGCTGATCAACCGCACGGTCGCCCGCACGCTGGATTTGACCATACCATTCACGCTGCTCGCGCGCGCCGACGAGATCCGCGAGTGAACGAGACGATCGACCAGGGAGATTTGCGGCCACCTCCCGGCCGGCTGTTCCGCAAATACCTCTACTCGATCGTCGCGCTCGCTTTCGCCGCGCTCGCCATCAACACCGGCTTCGACGTCTGGTTCTCCTATCGCGAGCAAAAGCAGCTTCTGGCAGCGATCCAGCGCGAGCAGGCAGCAAGCGCCGCCATCCAGATCGGCCAGTTCATTGGCCAGATCGAAAACCAGATCAGATGGCTCTCGCGCCTGCCCCCGGAGCTGTCCACGAACGAGGACCAGCGTCTGAACGCCATCCGCCTCCTGCGCCTCTCGCCCGCGGTCGCGGAAATCGCCGAGCTCGACGCCCGCGGCCGCGAGCAGGTGCGCGTGTCGCGCCGTGTCGCGGACAGGATCGGCAGCAAGGCCGACCTCTCGGCTTCGCAGGCCTTCCGCGGCGCCAATGAAAGCCGCGCCTATTACGGACCGGTCTACTTCCTCGGCGACACCGAGCCGTTCATGACGCTCGCCACGCGCGGAACCGGCCTCACGCCCGATGTGATTGTCGCCGAGGTCAATCTTCGCTTCATCTGGGACCTCGTCGCCGGGATCAGGGTGGGCAACACCGGCAAGGCCTATGTGGTCGATCGGATGGGGTTGTTGATCGCGCATCCCGATTTGTGGCCGGCGTTGCGCCGCAGCGATCTCTCCGGCCATGCCGACGTCCGCGCCGCGCTCGATGGCGTCGGGCCGCCCTCCGGCGGCCTGGTCAAGGAGGATCTGTCCGGTCAACGCGTGCTCTCGACCTATGCGACGGTCCCCTCGCTGGGCTGGTTGGTGTTCGTCGAGCTGCCGCTCACCGAGGCCTATGCGCCGATCTATGCGTCGATCGGACGCTCGACTTTTCTCCTGGTCATCCTGCTGGCATGTGCGGTGCTGGTCTCTCTCTTTCTGAGCCGGCGCATGACCGTGCCGATCCAGATCCTGACGCAGGGCGCGCGGCGGATCGGCAGCGGCGACCTCGGCCTGCGGCTCGCGATCAAGACCGGTGACGAGCTGGAGGCGCTCGGCGATCAGTTCAACCGGATGGCCGCTCACTTGCGCGAATCCTATGCGACCCTCGAACGCAAGGTGATCGAGCGCACCTCCGAACTGGAAAAGACCCGCGACCAGGCCCTTGCCGAGCACGATGCCGCCGAGCGCGCGCGCAGCGCGGCGGTCGCGGCCAACGAGACCAAATCGCGCTTTCTCGCGGTCGTCAGCCACGAGCTGCGTACGCCGCTGAACGGCGTCATGGGGGTGCTGCAACTGCTCGACGACGGCAGCCTCGGCGAAGCGCAGCGGCGCCACCTCACGACCGCGGCCGCGTCGGGCGAAACGTTGATCGCGCTGGTCGACGGCATCCTCGAATATGCGCGCCTGGAGGCCAGCGCTGAGACTCTGGAGACCCGCGATTTCCGCCTCGACCAGCTCGTCGAAACGGCGGCCGATCTGATGCGTCCGCAGGCCTCTCACAAGGGTCTCTCCTTCGATCTGGCCTGCGCTGCGACGGTCAATACCTCCGTGCACGGCGACCCGGTGCGGCTCAATCGCATTCTGCTCAATCTGATCGGCAACGCGATCAAGTTCACCCCGCGCGGCGGCATCGGCTTGAGCGCGGCCGCCGAGGCACATGACGATCATGTCCTGCTGCGCATCACCGTTCGCGACACCGGCATCGGCATCGCGCCCGACATGCACGAGCGGATTTTCGAGGATTTCGTCCAGGCCGACGACAGCATCGCGCGGCGGTTTGGCGGCACCGGCCTTGGACTGGCGATCGCGCGGCGCCTCACCCGCCTGATGCGCGGCGAGTTGACGGTGGCGAGCACGCCGGGTACGGGCAGCTCGTTCATGCTTGAGGTCCCGCTTGGCCTCGCCGCGAACGGCATCGCGCAAGGCGCGGACCAGCCGCCATCGCGGCAGCTTCGCGTGCTGCTGGTCGACGACGACCCCGTCAATTGCGAGGTCGGCGAAGCGATGTTGAAGAGGCTCGGCCACCACGCCACCATCGCCACGAACGGCGCGGCGGCCGTTGCACTCGCTCGCGATCAAGCCTTCGACATCATTCTGATGGATCTGCACATGCCCGATATGGACGGCGTCGAGGCGGCATCGCGGATTCGAACGCTCGGTCTGCCGACCATGCCGCGCATCATCGCGGTAACCGCCGACATGTCGCGCCGCGCCCGCGAGCGGCTCGCGGAGGCAGGCATTGCCAGGATCGTCAGCAAGCCGATCCTGATCAATGCGCTGCGCGAGGCGATCGAGGACGATGCCCAGAACCAGCAAGCCGCGGCGCAACTCGCCGCAGGCGCGTTGATCGACCGGCATTTCCTCGACGACCAGAAGGAGCTGCTGGGCGCGGCGCAGATCGCAAAACTCCACGACCTGCTGGAACAGACCAGCGAAAAGCTGGTCGAGGAGATCGCCAAGGCAGCGGCGACTGACGATCCCACGCAGCTCGCACGCTGCGCGCATCAACTCGGCAGCGGCGCGAGTGCGCTCGGCCTCGTCCGCCTGTTCGAGCGCAGCCGCGAGGTCGAGCTGGCGGCAGTCACGATGACGCCGCCCGAATGCCAGGACGCCGCCCGTGAGCTCGCCGTGCTTCGAGAGGCCTCGATGAGTGCGCTGGACGATCTGCTCCGGCCGGCGGAGCAGCGTACGATCAGCTAGATGCGCTCGAGTTCTTCATTTTGGGCCCGAAGAAAAATCTGGCGGAGCCTTATCAGTCCAGATCAAGGCAGGCGCCTTACATCAGACTGCCGGGGCGACCTTTTCCGCACTCGACTGCACCGGCTTTGTCGCCGCCAACTCTCCCCCTCTCATGGTTTGTCGATACCAGTACGGAATCGTGACGCCAAAGAGCGCACCGATTGAGGCGCCGAGCAGGCACGGTATCAACAGCAGGTGCTGTACTGTCGGCTGGTTCACGCTCAACCAGTGCATCACGAGAAAGCCCGAAAAGCCCATGAGTACAGCCAGCCCGGCGCTCTCCGCCCACCTGAGCCACCACGGTTCGTGATCCGCTTCGATTGTATCGTCACACGCAAAAGCCAATGCTATCGAAAGCACGGTGGGGAGCAGCAGCCATTTGGCCTGGGCCACGAACGGCAGGACCGGATGAACGGCATCGACTGGAAAATGCGACCGGAGCAGATAGAAGCAAAACGAAATCGGCAGAGTTATCGTGAGGGTACATGCGCCGGAGATCAGATAAGACAGAGTAGGCCTTTCCCTGACGCAACGATAATCGGCAAAGTTCCACAACTGCTTCGGTGCGAGGGCACACACCGCCGCGATTGACTGATTGACCGCCACAAGCATCCCGATGCCTAATGCCCTGCCCAAATCGCCGCCGGCCAGGGAAATCGTCACTATGACGAACAGCGCGACGACCCCGGCGAAGTCCAAGCTCAGCAGATTGAACGGCAGGCGGATCAGAGACGGCCGTTGAATGGAAAAGCCAATCCTTGCAAACTGGTGAGCGACTTCGCTGTCGCTATTGCAACTGTAAAGGAGCACTCTGGCAAGCATCAACCGAATGTCCTCGTAGGCTTCGAGTGCGTAAGAACGAAATTGGTCAACCGGCTCCGCCGCTGGTTCAAGCTGACGCTGAGCGATCTGACTTGTGAGAGTGAAAAACGCCACGGACTGAGCGAAGAAGCTGCTCATCTTCTTCTCGAAAGTGGCTCGCTCTTCGGGAAAGTCGGCGGAATAAGCAGTCCAACCGGGCAGATTGCTCAAGGCAACGTAGAGCGCCAGACATCGCGTAAACCGAAAGCGCACGCTATCCAACGTGAAATCCGGCTGCAGCTGCGCGGCCAGAGAGTCAGGCAGAAGCGTGCTGTTGGCGATATAAAACTTGGTGTCTGCGACCAATCTTTCAGAAATCGTAAGCTGCGTCATGTTGATCCGCTGCGCCCAGCGAACAGCTCCAAGCGGGATCGCGCCCATACGGTGAAAAAAACGCAGCATGGCACCATCAATATCCCGCAGAACAGGAACCGATGGCAGCAACGTCGTTAGGATAAGCGCGGCCACAAGTGGCGCATCAAGGCTCTTCAATCCTTCAGGAATGGGACTTGGCGAGTACAGGAGACCAAGCAATTCCGGCTTGTGGGCAAGGGTCCAGCTCAAGAACATCAGAAGCCCGATGCACGAAATGACATACATCACGTAACTGCTGTAATATTGAAAGCGGGTTGTCTCTGACCTGAGCGTCCTGGGCGTGGCAAAACGATGTCCGGCGTAAAAGGCCGTCAACACTCCCGCCACAAGGTGCGCGGCGTCGAGGTGGATTGTTGTGAAAAATTGATCGATCATAGCGTGCCTCCAAAACAATAAGGCATCTGCAATCGGCTGAATCCATTCGCACAGCCGCACTACGCGTTAGATTGCCAGAAATACTGGCAAGCGGTTGTGAACCAGCTCACATGCCCGCGACGTTTGGTCTCGGACGGACTCTCGCAAAACTTCCTGCCGGCAGATCCATGGATCTATAGCCTGGCCTCTGTATGTCTGCTCCCGCCGGCTTCGTCGCCCTCCCGGCCAAAGCGCTCGACCAGGAAATCGATGAACAGCCGCACCTTCACCGAGAGATGCCGGGTCGGCGGATAGACCGCATAGAGCGCGAGCGACGGCGCGGAATAATCGTTCAGCACCGTTCGCAGTTCGCCTTTCCTCAAGGCCTCGGCGGCGATGAACTCCGGGAGCAGCGCGAGCCCCCTGCCCTTGATCGCGACATCGCGCAGCACTTCGGCATTGTTGACGCAGAGCGACCAGGCCGGCTGAATCCAGTGATCGCCGTCGGTGCCGGTGAGCTTCCACTGATTGCCCGTCAGCAGGAAGCCGTAGGTCAGGGACGCGTGGCCGCGCAGATCCTGCGGATGTTGTGGTGTGCCGTGACGCGCAAGGTAATCGGGCGAAGCGCAGATCATGCGTACCACCGGCACGATTTTTCGCGCGATCAAACTCGACGATTCCAATTCCGCGATGCGCAAGGTCACGTCAAAACCGTCCTGGACGGGATCGAGCAGGTCGTCGCTGAGCACGAGCTGGAGCTGCAGCTCCGGATATCGCGTCATGAAATCGGCGAGCACCGGCCCGAGCCGCAGGGTGCCGAACGACATCGGCGCGTTGACGCGCAACAGGCCGCGCGGCGCCGATTGGGCTTGCACCACTGCCTGGTCGGCCGCCTCGATCTCCGACAGGATCACGACCGCGCGCTCGAAATAGCGCTGGCCGTTCTCGGTCGGGCTCGCATGGCGCGTGGTCCGGTTCAGGAGCTGCACGCCGAGACTTTCTTCGAGGTCGGCGATGTATTTGCTGATCGCCGAGCGTGACAGCCGCAACTGCCGGCCCGCCTCGGCAAAACTGCCGCTTTCGACCACCTTTACGAAGGCCCGGAGACTGGCGACCTTATCCATGGGCCAGCGCCGGCGATTGTTTCCAAATCGTAGACATAGACGTCATATTTGCATGGATTGTCTCCAATCCAAAGCGGAACGATATTTCCGGTCAGAGCAAGACCGCTCCCAGAGCTTTGGAGGACGACAATGTCTGGACTGCACCACGTGACCGCGATCGCCGGCGACCCGATCAGGAATTTCGGCTTCTACACCCGGGATCTCGGCCTGCGCTTCGTCAAGAAGACGGTCAATTTCGATGATCCCGGCACCTATCACTTCTACTATGGCGACGAGACCGGCCGCCCCGGCACCATCCTGACCTTCTTTCCCTGGGCCGGCGTGCCGGCCGGGCGCCGCGGCGTCGGCGAAACGCACCAGACCGCCTTCCGCGTGCCGCAACGCTCGCTCGGCTATTGGACGCAGCGCTTCGTCGAAAAGGGCATCGCTTACGAGGCGCTGGAGAAGCGCTTTGGCGAGTCCGTGCTGCCGTTCACCGACCCTGATGGCATGGCACTCGCGCTGGTCGGCATTCCCGGTGCCGAGAGCGAGACCGGCTGGAGCAATGGCGATGTGCCGGCCGAGCATGCGATCCGCGGCTTCCACGGCGTGACCCTGCTGCTCGACAGCGCGGCGAAGACGGCGGCCGTCCTCACCGACGTGTTCGGCTTCAAGGAGAAGGCGCGCGAAGGTTCGGTGATCCGCTTCAAGGCACCGGGCGATGTCGAAGGCAGCGTCGTCGACATCTACGAGGCCAAGGGCTTTTTGCGCGGGCACCAGGGTGGCGGCTCGGTGCATCACATCGCCTTCCGCGCAGCCGATGACGCCGAGCAGGGCAAGATGGCGCAAAGGCTCGTGAGCAATCACGGCCTGCATCCGACCGAGCAGAGGGACCGCAACTACTTCCGCTCGATCTACTTCCGCGAGCCCGGCGGCGTGCTGTTCGAGATCGCGACCGATATCCCCGGCTTCGCCGTCGACGAGCCCGTCGCGACGCTGGGACGCGACCTCAAGCTGCCGAGCTTCCTCGAAGCGCAGCGCAAGCAGATCGAGGGTGTTCTGCCCAATTTGGAAGAGAGGGTGTCGTGACCGAGAATTCATTCGTCCATCGCTTCGAGCCCGCGACCGGCGCGGGCTCCCCTCCGCTCCTGCTGCTGCACGGCACCGGCGGCGACGAGAACGATCTGCTCGGGTTTGGCAAGATGATCTCGCCCGGCTCGGCCCTGCTCTCGCCGCGGGGCCGCGTGCTCGAGCACGGCATGCCGCGTTTCTTCCGCCGCCTTGCCGAGGGCGTGTTCGACGAGGACGACGTGCGCCGCCGCGCCCACGAACTCGGCGGCTTCATTGCAGAGGCACGGAATCGATATGGCCTGGCCGCGCCGGTCGCGGTCGGCTTCTCCAACGGCGCCAACATCGCAGCCGCGCTGTTGCTGTTGAAGCCGGACGCGCTTGCCGGCGCGATCCTGCTCCGCGCGATGGTGCCGCTGTCGGATCCGCCGAAGGCTGAGTTCGGCGGCAAGCCCGTCCTGCTTCTGTCAGGGCAGGCTGATCCGATCGTGCCGGCGAGCAATTCGGCGAAGCTTGCCTCGTTGTTGTCGGAAGCCGGAGCGCGGGTCGAACACAAGGTGTTGCCGGCGGGCCATCAATTGTCGCAAGCGGATGTGACGCTCGCCCGCGACTGGATCGGCAAATTCGCCGCCGAAGTCGTCTAATCCGGAAAAAGCGGCGCATCGTTGTCGAACGGTGCGCCGCGGCTTCATTCGAACCAGCCGCGCCGCTTGAACCAGATCAGCGGCAGCACGCCGCTGGCAATGATGGCGAGCCACGCCAGCGGATAGCCGAACGTCCAGTCCAGCTCCGGCATGTGCTTGAAGTTCATGCCCCAGATGCCGACCAGAATCGTGGGCGGCACGCCGACGACCGAGACGATGGTCAGGATCTTGAACAGCTCGTTCTGCTGGATGTTGATGAAGCCAAGCACGGCATCGAGTAGAAGCTGGATCTTGTCCGACAATCGCGTCTCGTAATCGCCGAGCGAAGCGACATCCTTGGAGACGGCTTCGAGGCGCTTTTTCGAGGCGGCGGTGATCCATTCACCCCCGACATCGCCGGCGAATGAAGCGATGCGGCCAACGCCAAGCAGGACATCGCGCGCCTTGGCGAGCCGATCCGCCAACTCGCCGATGTTTTCCAGCGCCTCGCGCATCCTGCGGCTGGAGCGGACCGGCCGCTTGGTGCGAACAAGCCCGCCCTTGAAGACACCCCGCGAGAGCCTGTCGACCTTCGCGCCGAGATGCTCCAGGACATCGGCGCCGCGATCGACCATGGCCTCGACCAGGCTGGTGAACACGCACATGCCGTTCTCCAGGCTGTCATCGGAACCGATGCGCTTGCCGATGTCGTCGAAGATCGGCAGCTGCGCGAAGCGCACCGTCACCAGCACGCGCGGGCCGATGACGAATCCCACCGGCGTGATCTCGGCCTCGTTGTCCTCGCTGAGCCGAACCGCCGGCGAGCTGAGATAGAGCGTGCCGTTGTCGAGGATCAGGCGGCTCGACGCTTCGATCTCGCTGAGCGAATCCTCGGACGGAACGCGTATCCCGAGCAATCGCTCGACGAACTGCTTTTCTTCTGCGGTCGCGTCCAAAAGATCAGCCCAGATGATCTCGGACGGCATTTCCGCGCCGATCTTCTGCCAGTCGTCGGATGGCCACCTGTACAGCTTGAGCAAGGAACCGGACCCCGTGGCTACGTCGTCACGCCGGATGGTTCATTCGGCTGCCATCCACCGGGTTAACGTCTGAGGGTTCCAAACGTTCAGTGCGTTTGCTTGGCAGACCCGCGCTGAATAGCGGACCGCCAAGCCAACCCAAATCCACGCAAGGGCCGTTCAAGCCGCCACGTTGGCGAGGAAGCGATCCACCGACGAACGCAGCTGCGCCGCCTGGCTGGAGAGATCGTGGGCGGTTGCCAGAACCATGTCGGCGGAACGGTTGGCATTGTCGGTGGCTTCGGCTGTTCCGGCAATGCTGCGGGCAACCTGAGCCGTACCAGTGGCGGCCTGACCGATATTTCTGGAGATCTCTCCCGCCGCCGCATTCTGCTGACTGACGGCCGCGGCGATCCGGCCTGTAAAACTGTCGATGTCGCCAATGATCAAGGCGATGGCTCCGACGTTGTCGACTGCCTGCCGTGTCGCCAACTGTACCTCGTTGATTTGCGACGAAATCTCCTCGGTTGCTTTCGCAGTCTGGGTTGCAAGCGCCTTGACCTCCGACGCGACGACGGCAAAGCCCCGGCCCGCCTCGCCGGCCCGCGCGGCTTCGATGGTAGCGTTGAGCGCAAGCAGGTTCGTCTGGCCGGCGATGGTGCGGATGAAGCCGACCACCTCGTCGATCTGCTGCGCCGCGCTTGCGAGCCTGCCGATGGTTTGATTGGCGGACTCCGCCATGCCGGAGGCGCGCTGGACGATTACGGTTGCATCGGCAAGCTGCGAGGTAATGGCCTGCACCGATTGACCGAGTTCGCTCGCGGCGCTCGCAACCGTCTGGACGTTGCTCGACGTTTCCTTGGCAGTCGAAGCCGCCTCGCTGGACTGCGTACCAGCGTTGCGCGCTGTCGATGCCAAGTTCTGGGCCGTGTTCGTCAACTCCCCGGTCATGCGGTCGGTGTGGCTGAGCACGGAGGTGAAGGCGGCGCGGAAGGCATCGATCTCGGCCTCCATCCGTTGCCGGCGGCCGATCTGCGCGGCGCTGCTCTGATCTTTGGCGGCGATCAAGGCTAGGTCTTCATCGGCGCGGGCCTTCAGGCTGGATTGCATCACGGCCAGAGACTTCAGGAGCCGCCCAAGCTCGTCGCGACGACGGACGGATATGTCATCCATGAAGTTGCCGGCTGCCACGCGTTCGGCGATCCGGACTGCCGCCGAAATCGGCCGGCTCATCGAGTAAGTGAAGGCGAGCGCGATGACGAGTCCGATCAGCGCCGTCCCGACCGCCACTGACATCATCGTCTTGCGGGCCGAGCCGACCGCTGCTTCCGCCTCCGTGCGATACTCATAGCCATAAGCGGCGACAAGCTCGACGAGATCGTCGATCGACGTCATCAGCCGGTCGCCCTGTTGCGCAAGCAGGAAGCTGGTCGGAATCTCCGTCGTACCGCCGGCGGACGACTTGAGAATCTTCAGCGCGCCGCTGGACCATTCCTTGAGCTGGCCCTCGACCTTCTCGCGGACCGTCGTGACATTCGGCGATGAGGTGCGTTCGCGCACGACTTTCAGATCTTCGAAGCTGCTGCGCACCAGATCCTCGAACTTCTTGACCTGTTCGCCTGAGCTGCCCGCCAGCAGGTTTCGCTGGAGCACGAGGCGGGCCTCATGCAGCGCCGCGTGGGCGGCCCGCGCGTGGTTGATCCCCATCAGCGGCCCGTCATAGAGACGGATCACCAGGTCGCCGGAATTGCCGATGGCGCGTATGCCGTAGAATGCGATCCCGCAGGCCAGCAGGATCACGACACTGAAGGCACCGAATATCTTGTAGCGTATCGACATCATCAATCTCCGGCGCCACGTGGTGGTTAGTCAGTTACCTTGACCATCATCTTCATGCGGGGATGGATGGCGCAGATCACCAGGACCTCGCCGGCATCCTTGAAGCTGACGTCCGTCGAGGTACCGGGCGCCTGCGATCCGAGGTTGAATTCGTTGCCTTTGCTTGCCGACATGATGTTGTGAGGCACCGTGTCATCGTTCAAAAACGTGACGGCAGCGCCCTTCTTGACCGAGATGTTCTCGGCTGAGAAGACGCGCCCCTGCTGGTGGATGACTTCGGTGGCCGCATAAGCGCCTACCGAAAGCCCGCTGACGATGACGCAAGTGAACAGAGCAAGTGTACGCATGGGATATCCTTTCAAATCTAGCGCGGCAGGACCGGCACAGCCGTCGGGGCGAGTTCGCTGGTCAATGTCTTGAGGAACGCAACGAGATCGGCCTTCTCCTGCGCTGTCAGTTCGAGCGGCCGCATGAGGTCCGAGCGGCTAGGTCGATCGACACCCGCGTGATCGTAGTGCTCGATGACGTCTTCGAGTGTTGCGAGCGAGCCGTCGTGCATGAAGGGGCTGCGGCGGCTGATCTCGCGAAGGCCCGGGGTTTTGAAGGCGTGCTTCATCTTGATGACGCCGGGAAGGTATTCGCCGCGGCCGACGTCGCGGCTCGGCAGTCCGATGTCCTGAAAACCTTCATTGGTGAAGTTCCAGCCTTCATGACAGGCCGCGCACTGCGCCTTGCCGTTGAAGACCGCGAAGCCCCGCTTGGCGTCTTCCGAGATCGCTTTCTCGTCCCCGTCGATCCAGCCGTCGAACGGCGCCCGTTCGGAAACGACGGTACGCTCATAGGTCGCGATCGCCTGGCCAAGCGTCTTCGCCTTGATGCCCTCGCCCGGAAAGGCGGCCTCGAACATCGGCTTATATTCGGGAACGGCGGAAAGCCGCTGCATGAGCTCGTCGAGCTTCATGTTCATTTCGCCGGGGGACTGGATCGGGCCGAGCGCCTGCTCCTCCAGTGTCGGAAGACGGCCGTCCCACATGAAGATGGCGCTCCAGGCTGCGTTGACGATGGTCGGCGAATGACGACCGAGCTTCGCCATACCGTGGCCGACGCCGACTGCCAGCCCGTCGCCCCAGCCGAACCCGGGACTGTGGCAGCTCGCGCAGGACTGCGCCGACGTCACCGAAAGGCGGGTGTCGAAATACAGCTTCTTGCCAAGCGCTGCTTTCTCAGGCGTGTACGGATTTTCTTTCGGGAACGGGATTGTCGAGGGTCTGCGATACAGCGCCTTTAGCGCGTCGAGCCCGCCCGGCGCCTTCTGTGTGATCTCGACCTTGCGGCTTTCGCCGACGACGGCTGCGCCGAAACCGATCGTGCTGAAGCCGATAACGCCAATACCGGTCGATGCGACTACGGCGGCGAAGATGGTGTAACGTGAGGAGCCGAACATCGGCATGCAATGTCCCTCGAGAGGGTGTCATTCGCGACACACTGGAAAACCTTCGAGGCAATGCACCGCCCTTCTGGCGTGATGAAAATAGAGGCAGATCGTTAAAATAAAATTGTTGCCCTAGCCAATCGAGTATCGATTTTCGGCAAACCCGCAAATACAAATTGCAGGAAAAAGCGGCAACAACCGTAGTGGTGACGAAGTTGGATGGCGAGTTCTCGGAGGTGGAACTACACCAATACGCGACATCCGGACTTTTCCAGTCCGGGCTGCTCCAGCACGCATAAGCGGGAATCGGTGGCAATTTCACTGCGGTGCGAAGGTAATCCCCCGCCAAGAATGGATGGCCGGACGACTTGCGATCATGCTTGAGCAGCGATCCTGTTCATGGCTCGAGCTTCGCCGTGATCGCAAGGCGCACCAGCTCGGCGGGATTTTTCGCGCCGACCTTCTGCATGATATTGACCCGGTGGCTCTCGACGGTCCGTGGGCTCAGATTCATGCGGTTCGCGATCTCCTTGGTCGAGCTCCCGCCAATCAGTTCGAACAGAACTTCTCGCTCGCGAAGCGTGAGCGGCGGCCGTCCGGGAAAGTGAAAGACGGCCCGCGAACTCCTGGACTCCCCAGGTTTCAAAGCTGCTGCAACCCGCGCAACAAGGTCGTTGCCCCGAAACGGCTTCTCGATGAAATCAAAGGCGCCCTGCTTGATGGCGCGGACAGCCGTCACGACGTCGCTGCGGCCGGACACCATGATGATGGGCCGATCAAAACCCCGGTTCCGGAGTTCCATCAGTATTTCCAACCCAGAGAGGTCATTCAGAACGACATCGACGAGCACGCAGGAAGGATTGGAGTCGAGGCACAAGGCAAAGAATGACTTCGGATCGCTGCAGCCGATCACATCGAACCCCGCCCTGGTGAGCACCAGCGAGACCGTCTGGCAGACCGCGGGTTCGTCATCCAGCACCAGAACAGGTCCGGCAGGTACTTGAACGGAAGGACTACCCGTACAATTACGTCTCGCGTGATTCATATGCTGTATGCCAAAAGATCAGTGTTGATGCTCGCCGAATCGCGCGAGGCTTTGCATCGACGCTTAAACACGCGCGGTTCATTCGCTCGGCTTATTGGGTCCAATCAATCGGCCAAGGGGGAATTGGGAGCAGATTTATGGAGGTCGCATTCTCCACCGCAGACGTGCATCCGCGGGACCGTTTCGACTATTGGCAAGCTGCCACGCGCGAGCGGATCGCTGACCACGACTCTTCGACTTCGTCTCGCGACAGCTTCAAAGCAGAGCTGTCGGTCGGACGTGTAGGCTCGCTAGGCCTGGTCAGATCACGTAGCTCCGAGATTCAGGTCGCTTCCACAAACCGGCATGCGGCCCGCTCGGACCCCAGCGAAGTCCTGTTGTTCTGTTTGCTCGCTGGTCGAATCTTGCTCGAACAAAGCGATCGCAGGGTGTCTTTGGACGCAGGCTCACTCGCGTGTGTGGACCCGCGGCTCGCTCACACGATGCGATTTCTCGATCAATCGTCCACGCTCATCATCAAAGTTCCGCGAACGGAACTTGAAGCAAGGCTCGGTAGCAACTTCGATATTTCGGCCTGCCGCATCGCTCCGTTGGGTCCGCAGGATCGCCTAACCCTGTTCTTTGCAGCCGAGCTGGGAAAGCTGAGCGGTACGCTCGATAGGTCAAGCGAAGAAACCATCTCGACGCAGGCAATCGACTTGATTGCGCTCTCCCTCGGCAACGCGGTCGATAGGCCAAGGCAACTTCCGGCAAGCAAATCGCGCCTCGTCTGGCACATTCACCGCGTCATCGACGCGAGATTGCAGAATACCGACATCACGCCGGAGCGGATCGCCGAACGTGTTGGAATTAGCGTTCGCCAAGCCAACAGATTGCTCGGAACGCAGGGCAGCTCACTTATGCGGCTCGTCCAAACCAAGCGGCTGGCTCGATGCCGCCACGCCCTGGAAGACCCAAGACAAATACACCGTTCAGTCAGTGACATCGCTCTCGGCTGGGGATTTTCGGACCTGACCCACTTCAGCCGATCATTCAAAAGAGCTTATGGAATTTTGCCCAGCGACCTCCGAAAGTTCAAAGAAAGCCGGTGAAAGCGGTCCCTTGCTTTCGGCCACGGCTTGGCGCGCAAAGTATCGGCGAATGTCGCGGAGCTGCTTCTCCAGCACCATCAGCTCCTCGACGGCAGCTTCCAGCTCGCTCTGAAGCCCTCGAAAGCGTATGCGATAGCCGTGCCGCTTCGCACCGTTCAAGGCTTCGATGATCGATTCCAGTTCGGCGAAGCACTGTGCGAATTTCGCCGCCTTCTGCCTGGTCTCCTCGCTTTGCGCAATGAGATCGGCTGCGATGAGACGCTGCTTCAACACAGGCTCACTAAGGTGCAACATTGTGACGTTCGACATCTTTGACAATCGATGCTCGAGGGAACGAGGTGGCGCATGGCGTTCACCAGGCGCCACCTCCGTTTCAGATCAGGCGGCGCGTACGGTGGAGAGGAACCGCTGTACCTGAGCTTTCAGCCGGTTGCTGTCGGTGGACAGTGATTGCGCGGAGGACAGCACCTGGCTGGACGCCCCGCCCGTCTCGGTCGCTCCCCTCTGAACGTCGACGATGTTGGAGGAAACCTGCTGGGTGCCCTGGGAGGCCTGCTGCACATTACGGGCGATCTCCTGAGTCGCCGCGCCCTGTTCCTCCACTGCTGCCGCGATCGTCGACGAAATTTCAGAAAGTCGCTCGATCGTACCGCTGATACTTTTGATCGCCGTAACGGATTCCTGGGTTGCGGCTTGGATGCTGGTGATCTGCTGTCCGATGTCGCCGGTTGCCCGTGCTGTCTGTTCGGCCAGCGCCTTCACCTCGGAGGCAACCACTGCAAAGCCGCGGCCCGCGTCGCCGGCCCGCGCTGCCTCGATGGTCGCGTTCAGCGCCAGCAGGTTGGTCTGTCCGGCGATCGTGTTGATCAGTTCAATCACGTCACCAATGCGGGTCGAGGCCCGCGCCAGCTCGCTGACCTGGGCCATTGTGTTGCGGGCCTGGCCGACGGCTTCGCCTGCCATGCGGGCCGATTCCTGAACTTGCCGTCCAATTTCGTTGACCGACCCCGACAGTTCCTCCGTTGCGCTCGCAACCGACTGGACGTTGGCCGAAGCCTGCTCCGAGGCGGCGGCAACGGTCGTGGTCACCTCCTGAGCCCGCGTGGCGGAATGGGTCAACGTATTGGCGGAGGCTTCCAGCTCGGTAGAAGCGGACGCCACGGCATCCACGATCTCGCCGACGGCGTGCTCGAACTCGTCGGCAAGCTTCTCCATTTCCTGCTTGCGACGCCTTGCTTCCACCTGCTCGTTCGCCTTTTGCTCGTCCTCCATCTGGCGCACGCGCAGGCCGTTCTCCTTGAAAACGAGAAGTGCCTTGGCCATATCGCCGATTTCGTCGTTGCGCGTCGTGTAGACGACGTCGGTATCGAGCTTTCCGTCCGCGATGGTCCGCATCGTGCCGTTCAGCCGCTGGAGCGGCGAAGTTACCCGCATCAAGACAAAGCACGCAGCGACCAGGCCTATCAGGAGCGCGACGCCCCCGACCGTGAACGTCACCAATTTTGCGAGCGAGTAGGTGCCGCGCGCGTCCGAAACGGCCTGAGCGGCGCCCTTCTCATTGAATTCGACGACGGCGTCGATGGCGTTCTGCGCCTCACTGAACGCCGCACTCCCAGAGCCATTGTACTCGCTTATCGCCTTGGCCGGATCAGTCGAGGCCAGCATGAGGATGCGATCCTGCTCATTCTTATAGAGACCCGATTTTTGCTGGAACTTATCCCAAAGCGCTCTCTCCTGAGGCGATACGATGGTGGCCTCATAGACCTTCGCCGCCTTCTCGGCATTAGCCAAATATTGCGAGAGCTGCCCTTCTGTGGTTTTGCGCTGCAAGGGCTCGGTGGTCACGATCAGGCGACTGCCGGCGACCCGGCCGCGCGTTGACCAGTACTTGACGTCACCCAGCGCTTTCGTTGCAGGCAGCCAATTGGTGGCAAGGTCTTCCGAATTCGCATTTAGCGCTGCCGCGCGTGAGAGTGCCATCCAGGCTTGCCCCACTAGAAGGACAACGAGGATGGAAACGATTCCAAGTAGGGAGATTTTGACAGTCAGGCGCATGTTTGCTCCGGCAAGCAAAGGGTTAATAAAACGCCCTGCATCCTTGTTCGAGTTGGTTGATGAAAGCTAACCGGAGACTATCGTGTGACTACGGGATTGCCGCAGCAAATTCGTGCGGCGCTTTCAAGCACCGCTCCGGCTCAGACTGACGCGAGACAGCCGACCTGTTGTGAGCAGCGCGAAAGAAGCGGCCTGGACGAGTAAGCTTGGGTCAGGTGCGCCTGCCAGGTCTTGACGAAAGCGCGCCCGCAAGTTTGCTCGCGTAGTGACGTCCAGTCAGATCTTCACCTCGTCCCGGCAGACCTGGCATGTTGCCATGACGGCGCCCGACACTTCTTCGATGATGCCATCATGCCAGTGTTTTGCCCGACGCGTCAACGGCATCGCGCGACGCGCAAGCCATCGATCGCGTGATGCGCAAGCCATTGAAATGATTATCCCCGGCTACTGTGCATGGGGTTGTTTTTCAGGTTTTTTGTTTGGACCGGTGTTGTGACGATCTCTTCCGATGGGAGAGATCGTCACCGCGACCCTACTCCCAGGCCCATGTCGAGAAATCGTTCTCGTACTGCGGCACGTCCTTCCAGACGCCCTTCAGCTTCTTGTTGGTGATGGTGATCAGCTGCGGCTGGTACAAATAGCCCGAGACTGCGTCAGTGGCCAGCATGCGCTGGGCGTCGCCGAGAAGCTTGACACGGGCGGCTTCCTCCGGCGTCGACACGATCTGCTTGTAGAGCGCGTTGAAGGCGTCGTTGTTGTAGCCGAGATAGTAGTCCGGCTCGGTGATCTTGACGAGATCGAACGGCTCGACATGGCTGACGATGGTGAGGTCGAAATTGTGCGGACCATTGCCGGCGAATACCTGCGACAGCCATTGCGCCCATTCGACGTTCTCGATCTTGGCGATGATGCCGACCTTGGCGAGTTGGGCTGCGAGGATCTCGCCGCCCTGCCGCGCATAGGATGGCGGCGGCAGCTTCAAGGACAACTCGAGCGGAGTGGTAACGCCGGCCTCGGCGAGCAGTTTCTTGGCCTTCTCGGGATCGTAGGGGTTGATGCCTGTGGTGTCGACATAGCCGAGCGCGGTCGGGACGTAGAAGCTGCCGATCGGCGTGCCGAAACCATCGACGGCGCCGTCGATCATCGCCTTGCGATCGATCGCGGCGAGGATCGCACGGCGCACGCGGACGTCGTCGAGCGGCTTCTTGCGATGGTTGATGCCGACGATGGTCTTCGCCCGGGAGCCGCCGACCATAACGTTGAAGCGCGGATCGGCCTTGAACTGCGCGATGGTGCGCTGGGCCGACACGCGCGGAAACGCGTCGACGTCACCCGACAGCAGCGCCGCCGTCTGCGCCGACGGATCGGAGATGAAGCGGATCGTCACCTTCGAGAGCTTGATCGCGGCGGCGTTGCGGTAATCGGCCCATTTGGTCAGGGTCATCGAGGAGCCCTTGGCCCAGGCGCCCAGCTGATAGGGCCCGGTCCCGACCGGCTGCGTGATATTGGTGGCAGCGCTCTTCGGCTCGACGATCGAGCCGCTCGCCTGCCCCAGCAGAAACGGCAGGTTCGGCTCCGAATTCTTGAGGCTGATCACGACCGTGTCGGGATCGGGCGCGGCAACGGACTCGAAGCTCTGGAACAGGCTCTTGTCCTTATTGGTGCTGGTGGTGACAGCGTTGCGCTCGAACGAGAACTTCACGGCCGCGGAGTCGAACGGCTCGCCATTGTGGAACTTGACGCCCTTGCGCAGCTTGAACGTATAGGTCTTCAGATCGGGCGAAGCGGTCCAGCTCTCCGCCAGCAGGGGCGACGTGGTGCCGTCCTCGTTGATCTTGGTCAGGGTCTCATAGATGTTGTAGAGCGTGACCTCGGCGATCGCGGCGGCGGCGGCGTTGGTGGGATCGAGCCCCGGCGGCTCCAGCGCCATCGCCATGACGACGCTGTCCTTCTTGCTCTGCGCCAACACCGGCAACGGTGCCGCGGCAAACGCGGCGGCGAATGCGACGATCGATAGTTTCCTGAACATGCGTAACTCCCCGGCCTTCTCTTGTCTCAAGCCTACGCCAATCCCGCCGCGGACGCTAACCTTCCGCGGGCAATTGCGGCAACGCCATCACGGCTTCCGCCTTATGGCAGGCGGCCAGATGCGTCTCGCCCACCTTGCGTAGCTCAGGCAGAACCTCGCGGCAATGCTGGTCGGCAAGCGCGCACCGCGAGACATAGGGACAGCCGGTCGCGGCCGCCGATTGCGACGCGATCGCCTGGGCTCCGCGCCGGCGCCGGCCGCCGCCGGCGCGCACCCGGGGCACGGCCTCCAGAAGCGCTCGCGTGTAGGGATGGGCGCAACGCTCGAACAGATCCTCGGGACGGCCCTGCTCGACGATGCGGCCGAGATACATCACCGCAACCTCGTCGCAGAGATAGTCGACGACGGCGAGGTCGTGGCTGATCAGGACGTAACTGAGGCCGAACTGTTCCTGGAGGTCCTGCATCAGGTTCAAGACTTGCGCCTGCACGGAAACGTCGAGTGCCGAGACCGGCTCGTCGGCGACGATCAGCTTCGGCTGGGTGATCAGCGCGCGCGCAATGGCGATGCGCTGGCGCTGACCGCCGGAGAACTCATGCGGATATTTCTCCATGTCGGCACTACGCAGTCCCACCTGCTGCAGCACCGCGGAGACGCGCTCGCGGAACGTATTGCGGTCGGCGCCATCAAGCACGGTGAGCGGCTCGGCCACGATGCGCGCGATGGTCTGGCGCGGATCGAGCGATCCATAGGGATCCTGGAACACCATCTGGAAATCGCGGCGGGCGCGACGCAATTCGTCCGCGGAGATGCGGTTGAGGTCGCGGCCGAGCAGCGCGACCTGGCCCGATGTCGGCCGTTCCAGTGCCATCACCACCCGCGCAAAGGTCGACTTGCCCGAGCCGGATTCGCCGACGATGCCGAGGCTCTTGCCGGCGTCGACCCGCACGCTGACACCGTTGAGCGCGCGCACCTGCCCCGGCGGGCGAAACACGCTTTCGCGCGGCAGCGTATAGCGCTGCTCGAGATCCTTCACGTCGAGAAGAGGCGCCGTGCTCATACGGTCAGCGCTCCGACGCGTTCGGCCATGGAGACGTCCGTCCGGATGCAGCGCACGAAGTGGCCGGGTCCGACGTCCACCATGGGTGGAAGCGCGGCCCGGCACTGCTCGATCACGAGCGGACACCGATCGGCGAAAGTGCAACCGGACGGCAGATCGGCGAGATCCGGCACCGAGCCCGATATCGTCGTCAACCGCGTCCCCTTGCGCGCGCCGAGTTTCGGTCGGGCCCGGAACAGGCCCTGCGTGTAGGGATGGCCCATCCGGCGGAACACTTCGTCGGTCGGCCCGCTCTCGATGATCGTGCCGCCGTACATCACCATCATGCGTTGCACGTTCTCGGCGATGACGCCGAGATCGTGCGAGATCAGGATCATCGACATGCCGCGCTCTTCGACGAGATCGGCGATGAGGTCGAGTATCTGGCCCTGAATGGTGACGTCGAGCGCCGTGGTCGGCTCGTCCGCGATCAGAAGGTCCGGCTCGCAGGCGAGCGCCATCGCAATGGTGACGCGCTGACGCTGGCCGCCGGAGAACTGGTGCGGATAGGCGTCGACGCGCCTCGCCGGATCGGGCAGCCCGACGCGGTCGAGCAAGGCGATCGCTTCTCGCCGCGCCCGCGATGCCGAAAATTTCCGGTGACGCCGCAGCGGCTCGGCGACCTGGTGGCCGATCGTGTGCATCGGGTTGAGCGCGGTCATCGGCTCCTGGAAGATCATGCTGATGCGGTTGCCGCGCAGCCGACAATAGTCCGCGTCCGACAATCCGGCGAGTTCGCCGCCATCCAGCTTGATGCTGCCGGTGACGACCGCGCTGTCCGGCAGCAGCCCCATCAGCGACAACGCCGTCACCGACTTGCCGCAGCCGGATTCGCCGACCAGCCCGAGCGTCTCGCCGCGCTTCAGGGCAAAGCTGACGCCGCGCACGGCCTGCGCCGGCCCGCGGCTGGTGTTGAGGCGCACGCCGAGATTTTCGACCTCGATCAACGGCATGGTCGAGCGCTCGCCCATCCTTATCGCTCCCGCGCCAGTCGCGGATCGAGCAGATCGCGCAACCCGTCGCCGAGCAGATTGAGGCCGAGCACCGCGATTGCAATCGCAGCACCCGGATAGACCGCGAGCATCGGCGACTGGAACAGCAGCGTCTGCGCGTCGTTCAGCATCCGTCCCCAGGACGGCTGCGGCGGCTGCGTACCGAGACCGAGATAGGACAAGGCGGCTTCGGCAAGAATCGCGAGCGCAAACTGGATGGTCGCCTGCACGATCAGGATCGACAGGATGTTGGGCAGCACGTGCTCGATGGTGATCCGAAACTTGCCCTTGCCTGCCGCACGCGCGGCCAGCACGAATTCGCGCGCCCAGATCGCGTTGGCCGAGCCGCGCGTCAGCCTGATCAGTGTCGGGATCTGGAAGATGCCGATGGCGACGATCGAGGTCACCATGCCCGGACCGGCCACCGCAGCCAGCATGATAGCGGAGAGCACGGCCGGAAAGGCGAAGGTGAAATCGGAGAAGCGCATGATGATCTCTTCGGTCCAGCCGCGCCTGGCCGAGGCGATCAGGCCGAGACAGACGCCGAAGGTGAGGCCGATGCTGACCGCGATGATGCCGACCATGATGGTGGAGCGGGCGCCGGCGAGCAGCAGCGAGACGATGTCGCGGCCGAAGACATCGGTACCGAGCCAGTGCGCGGCCGAGGGCGGTCGGAGCTTTGAGGCGATGTCGATCTCGTAGGGCGACCAGGGCGTCCACACCAGCGACAGCAGCGCCGAGGCGAGAACCAATAGGCTCAGCGCACCACCGAGCACGAAGCTGCGATGACGCAGCGCGCGGCGCCAGAAGGTCCGGGCCGGCAGAGGGCGCGCCATGGCCGGCGCGTCGACGAGGGTGATCAGCGGCGCGCTCACAGATCGTGGACCTTGATGCGGGGATCGACGAAGGCATAGAGCACGTCGACCACGAAATTGACGATGACGACCATGGTTGCGAGCAGCATCACGCAGTTGCGCACCACGATGAGGTCGCGGTTGGCAATCGACTGGAAGATCAGGCGGCCGAGGCCGGGCAGATAGAACACGTTCTCGATCACGATGGTGCCGGCGAGCAGATTGGCGAATTGCAGCCCCATCACCGTCATCACCGGGATCATGGCGTTGCGCAGCACATGGCTCCACAGCACCTCGCGCTTGCCGAGCCCTTTTGCGCGCGCCGTGCGGACGAAGTCTTCACGCAGCACTTCCAGCACCGCCGAGCGCGTGACGCGTGCGAGGATCGCGGCCTGCACCACCGCGAGCGACACCGCCGGCAGCAGCAGCGATTTGATGCCGGCCCAGATGCCGTCCTCCCAACCGGGAAAGCCGCCCGCGGACAGCCATTGCAGCCGCACCGAGAACAACAGCACCAGCAGGATCGCGAACCAGAAATTCGGCAGCGCGATGCCCACCTGCGTCAGCGACATCACGCCGACGTCGCCGAGCTTGTTGTGGTTGGCGGCGGTGTAGATGCCGGCCGAGAGCGCCAGCGTCACCGTGATCAACATCGACATCATCGCGAGCGGAATGGTCAGCACCAGCCGCTCCGCGATCAAGGCGGCAACCGGTGTGCCGTAGACGTAGGAGTTGCCGAGATCGCCGACGAGCAGCCCCTTGATCCATTGCAGATAGCGAACCGCCAGCGGCTGGTCGAGCCCGAGCTTGACGGTGAGCGCACGCACCGCGTCGGCGGAGGCGTCGGCGCCCATCAGCATCTGCGCGGCGTTGCCCGGGAGAGCATCCAGCACCAGGAAAATGATCACGGACGCGCCGACCAGGGTTGCCAGCAGGGTCAGCAGACGTCGGAGGACAAATACGCTCATGCGCTCACGAGCTCCGACGTCGTCCTGGCGAAAGCCAGGACCCATAGCCGCAGGGAGCAGTTTGGCGAAGACTCGTCGTTCGGTACTGGCACCGCCCGTCACCGATCAATTCCGCGGTATGGGTCCTGGCTTTCGCCAGGACGACACCGAGAGGGTTGCGGGCGCCGTGCCGCATTGGGACAAATACGCTCATGTGCGCTCGGATTCAGGGCTCATCCGTTGCACGATCAACATGTCCGGGCACCGGAGGCAAGTGCTTTGCAAACAAGTCCGTTGCATGCCCCTCACCCTCAACCGGGCCAAACGGACAGAAGGCCTTGCGACGCCTCGAACAGCGCGCTCACGCGCAGCAAGTCCGCATCAGCGCGGAAGCGGCCGACGAGTTGCAATCCGATCGGCAGGCCGTCGCGGCCGAAGCCGCAGGGCAGGCTGATCGCGGGGTGTCCGGTCATGTTGAACGGCATGGTCCAGGGGAACCAGTGCGGCCGGACGCTGTCAAACTGCCTGCCATCGATCTCGATGGTGCCGAACAGATCCTGATCGATCGGCAGGGCGGTGCGGGTGATGGTCGGCATCGCCAGCAGATGCCCACGCGCAAGCAGCGATTGCACCCCGCGGAACAACGCTGTGCGCGCGAACATCGCCTCCTGATAGGCGACGCCGCTGACGTCGGTGGCGAGCGCAAGCTGCTTGAGGAAGGCCTCGCTCAGCGCGTCCCCATGCTCGGCCGCGAGTTTTGCAAAGCGCGTCCGCCAGACCGTGTGGTTGATGGCGCGCCAGATCGGCTCGATGTCGAACCCCTCGCCCGAAAACTCCTCGAGCTCGGCACCCAGGCCCGCGAGTCGATCGAGGCTCGCCTTGAAGCTGGCTGCGACGTCGCCAGAGACAGGGCGTCCGGGCGGCGACAGGCAGTACAGGATTTTCTGCCCACGCAGATCGCCGCGCGGGGCGGCCGTGCCGATGAAGTCGGGCACGGGAACGCCGATCGACCAGGGATCGCAAGAATCCTCGCCGGCCATAGCCTGCATCATCAGCGCGGTGTCGGCGACGGTCCGCGTCATCGGCGTGACATAGGTCTGGTTGCCGAACACGTCCAGCGCCTGGCTGTGCGGGATGACGCCGTTGCTCTGCTTCAGCCCGACCACGCCGTTGCAAGCCGCGGGAATCCGTGTCGAGCCGCCGCCATCGGTCGCGATCGCAAGCGGCGCGATGCCGCTCGCCACCGCCACCGCCGCGCCACCGCTGGAGCCGCCCGACGAGCGCTCGGCGCTCCACGCATTGCGGGTGCGGCCGAATAGCGGCGAGTCGGTCAGGCACTTGCTGCCGAATTCCGGCGTCGTGGTCTTGCCGATCAGGATCGCGCCTTGCGCGCGGAGCCGCGCGACAGCGACGGCGTCCTCGGCCGGCACGTTGTCCTTGTAGGGAACGGCACCGAAGGTGGTCTTGACGCCCCTGGTGTTGACGATGTCCTTGACGGTGACGGGGATGCCGTGCAGCAGGTCGAGCGGCTCGCCCGCCATCACCTTGCGCTCGGCTTCGCGCGCGGCGGCAAGCGCCTCGTCGCCGCAGGTCGTGATGAAGCAGTTCAGCTCAGGCTGGAGCGCCTCGGCACGGGCGAGCACCGCGCGGGTGAGCTCGACGGGCGAGATCTGCTTTGTCGCGATGAGGCCGCGCAGCACGGTTGCGGATAGCAGGCAAGGATCGCCGTTCATCGTCACATCGCTCCGAAGCCGGCCGCCGTTGGCCGATTGCATTGACAGCGAGGATGACAGTTTTGTTAACTCGCCGTCCAATACGATTTTGAGAACCAACCCATACGATTTCGGTATGCCAATGGATCTTCGGCGGCTCCGCTATTTCGTCGCCGTCGCCGAGGCGCGCAGCGTCGGCAAGGCCGCCGAGCGGCTGCGGATGGCGCAGCCGCCGCTCTCGGTCCAGATCCGAAAGCTCGAAGCCGAGATCGGCGCGCCGCTGTTCCGCCGTGGCACGCGCGGCATGGACCTGACTGAGGCAGGCCAGGCCCTGCTGGCGCGCGCCGGCGAGGCGCTCGCACTTGCGGCTGACGGCGCCGAGGCCGCGCGTGCAGTGGCCTCGGGCCGGCGCGGGAGGCTATCGGTCGGTTACATGATCGTGCTGGGTAATGCAGTGCTGCCGCGGCTTATCCCCGAGTTGCGCCGGTCCGTGCCCGGCGTCGACCTCGAATTCGCGGAACTCAGCGCATCGACGCGAGAGGCGCGGCTGCTCGACCGCAGCGTCACGGTCGCGCTGTGCATGCCGGCGATACATCACCCCGAAATTCAGGTAGCGCGGATCGGTGCGCAGCCGCTCCTGCTGGCGATGCCGAACCATTCGCCGCTCGCCCGCCTGAGCGCGGTGCCGATGGCGAAATTGCAGGGCCGACCGCTGATTGCGCTGCCGCCGCCGGACCAGGATCCCGCCTCCTCCGCGGTCGCCGCCCTGCTGCGGCGCCACCAGATCGTGATGCCGGTCGCAAGCCGGGTGGAGACGGTGCATGCGGCGATGAGCCTGGTCCTGGCCGGTGAAGGTCTTGCGATCCTGCCCGCCTGCGCCCAGCTCGGGGCGCCTCGCGGGGTCGTGTTCCGGCCGCTGCGGGACGCCACCGACTCCATCGATATCGCGGTCTGCTGGCGGCGGGATTCCCAGAGTCCGCTGATCCGCACTTTCCTGAAATGCGCCGAGAAGGTGGTCGCGCGGCTGTGAGGCGGCCTACGAGCTCCAACTGATCTCGTGACTCCACGGCGGATCGGCACGGGGACGGGTGCAGGTCAGCCCGGCGCAATTGGCGGCAAAGAACAGTGCACGACGAAGCTCGTCTGCGCCGATATCCTTCAATTGCTCTCGGGGAAGACGTTCCTGCTTGTGCAGGGCGAACAACAACGCCGCCTGAAAACTGTCGCCCGCGCCGATGGTGTCAGCGACCACGACTTTGGGGGCGGCGACCTCGATCTGCCCTGCCCCCGCATGCCACGCGATCGCGCCGTTGTTGCCACGGGTGATGACGACCAGGCTCGCGCCACCCGCGAGCAGCGTGCTCGCACGCTGGTGATATGGCTCGTCGCCGAACAAATAGGCAAAATCGACATCCGACATCTTGATGAGATCGGCGCTGGCCGCAAATTCGGTCATGCGCGCGAGATAAGCCGGTTTGTCCTTCACGAGGTTGGGTCGGCAGTTCGGATCAAAGGAGATTGTCGAGGACGCCCGCGCGTCCGCGATCAGGGCCTTGGTCTCGGTCGCGCCCTGGTCGTTAACGAGTGTGGTCGAGCCGACATGGAGAACTTCGACCGTATCGAAGGGAATGGAGCCGCGCCGGTAGGCCCAGTTCCGCGCCGCGGTCTCGGCGTCGTAGAACGCGTAATGCGACTCGCCCGCGACGATACGAACGAAAGCGAGCGTGGTCTGGTGATCGCTGCTTGTGGCGAGCGCGAGCTCGACATTGGATGCAGCGGCGTGCTCGGCGATCATGCGCCCGAACAAGTCCGTCGAGATCCCGCCGACAAAGCCGGTCGGCGCGCCGAGCCGTGCCATGCCGATTGCGACGTTGAGGCAGGAGCCGCCGACCGCCGGCATCACCGCTTCGCGCCCGTCGGTGTTTCGCGTCGGGACGAAATCGATCAGCGCATCGCCGCAGGAAATCAACATCCGTCTCAACCTCTCGCGACGTCGCGCATCGCGGCACGGCTGCCGCGATCGACCTCACGCAGCAGCTTGTAGACCTCGCGCTTGCGGGCGTGAAAGGCGGCGATGTCGGGCGTGGTCGGCTCGCTCTTGCGTCCCAGCGCCGACATCTTTGCCATGGTCTCGCCGATCGAGGCATAGGCGCCGCCGGCGACGGCGCCGAGCATCGCGGCACCGAGCAGCACAGGTTCTTTGGTCTGCGGCAGCGCGACCGTGAGGCCGGTGGTGTCCGCCATGATCTGCCGCACCAGCGGACTGCGGCTGGCGCCACCGCCCATGATCATGATGCCGGCATGAACGCCATGCGCCGCAAAGGCCTCGATCACTTCGGCAAGCCCATAGGCTAGCCCGCACAGACCGGCGACGAACAGCCGTTCCATCGAGGCGATGCCTGTGTCGAGATCGAGGCCTGCGATCACCGCGCGCGTGTCAGGGTCGGCGTAGGGCGAGCGGTTGCCGATGAATTCAGGAAGTACATGGACGTCGCTGGCCAGCAGCGCGGCACGGCTGGCGTCGCCTGCGCGCGCGATGATGCGGCGCTCGAGGAATTCGATGAGGTCGAGGCTCTCGATGCGCGCCGCCGCGCTCGCCTCGGCGTGACCGGGGTGCGACTTGAGAAGATGGTCGATCGCAGCGCCCGCAGCCGACTGCCCGCCCTCGTTGAGCCAGAAATTTGGTACCATGCCGGAGTAATAAGGACCCCACACGCCCGGCACGAAGCACGGTTCCCTCGTCGTCGCCATGATGCAAGCAGACGTTCCCATGATGTAGGCAAGGCGGTCGGAGACATCTGTCGCGCCGTCCGATTCATCGCGCCCGCCGATCGCCCCGATGCCGCCGGCATGCGCATCGATCAGGGACGCTCCGACCGGTGTGCCCGCTGATAGGCCGAGATCGGCCGCGGCAGTGCGGGAGAGACCTGCACCCAGGCGCGTACCGGGGGCGACGATCTCGGTGCCGATCCGGGCGTATTTCTCGTTGACGAAATCCGACAGGCCGATGCGCTTGAAGAATGGCGCGCTCCAGCCGCCGCCGTCATGGGCGAGATAGTTCCATTTGCAGGTGACCGTGCAGGTCGAGCGCTGAAGCGAGCCGGTTGCGCGCCAGGTCAGGTAATCCGCCAGATCGAAGAAGTGCCCTGCAGCATCGAAGCTCGCGCGCATATGCCGCTTCAGCCACAGCAGTTTCGGCATCTCCATCTCGGGCGAGATCGAGCCGCCGACATAGCGCAGCACGGCATCACCGGTTTCGTTGATCAGCCGCGCCTCGGCCGTGGCGCGGTGATCCATCCAGACGATGACGTTGCGCTGCCTGTCGCCGGAGGCGCTGACGGTGAGCGGCTCGCCTTGCCGGTCGAGCACCACGAGGGAGCAGGTGGCATCGAATCCGATACCGCCGACGCTGTCAGGCGCGATGGCGGCTTCCGCCATCGCGGCCCGCACCGACGCCGTGCAAGCGTCCCAGATATCCTGGGACGATTGTTCGACGATGTCGCCGGCCTCGTGCCATATCCTGATCGGATGCCGAGCGATCGCCAGCAAGGTGCCCGCCTCGTCGAACACCCCTGCCCGCGTGCTATTGGTCCCTACATCGACGCCGATATACGCTCGCGGCATTGTCGCCCCCGGAAGCTCTCGTCAGTTTTGACGCAAGCCTACCAGCAAGTGTAGCCGCCATCCACCAGCACGATGCTGCCGGTCATCAGGCTCGCGGCCTCGGACGAGAGGAACAGCACCACCGAGGCGATCTCCTCGACCTGCCCCATCCGCGCCATCGGGGTTCCACCGATCCAGGCGTCGTACATTCTCGGATTGCTCTTCACGAAGGCGTTGAGCGGCGTCTCGATATAGGTCGGCGCCACCGCGTTGACGCGGATGCCGCGCGCTCCCCATTCGGCCGCGAGCGATTTCGTGAGATGGTGCACGCCGGCCTTGGACGCATTGTAGAAGCACTGCTCCTGCGGTTTGTTGACGATGAAACCGGACATCGATCCGACATTGACGATGGCGCCGCTCTTCGCTTTCAGCATGTGCTTGCCGAACTCACGACAGCACCAAAAGGTGCCGTTGAGATTGACGTCGATGACGTTGAGCCAGTGCTCGTCGGTCACGGTCTCCGCGGGCGTCTCGCTGCGGGCGATGCCGGCGTTGTTGACGAGGATGTCCACCTTGCCGTGGCGCGCGACGAGGTCGCCCGCCACCTCCGCCACGCGCTTGGTGTCGGTGACATCCATGATCGCCGTCTCAGCGTCGAAGCCCTTCGCCTTCAGGCTGGCTTTCGCACTATCGGCGACTTTGCTGTCACGATCGCCGATGATGACGCTGGCGCCGGCTTCAGCCAGCGCTTCGGCACAGGCGAGCCCGATGCCCTGCCCGCCGCCGGTGATGAACGCGGTCTTGCCGTTCAGCTTGAATTTTTCCAGGTACATTTTGGTCTTTCCGGTTTTCTTGCCGTTTCTTGTCAGTTCCGAATGGCGTTACCGCTCGCGTCGAAGCGATGGACGCGCGCGGGCTCCGGCACCAGCGATACATGATCGCCGGCGTGCAGGCTCAATTCACCGATGTAGCGCGCCGTCAGCATGCCGAGCTGACCGGCATCGACATAAAGGAAGGTGTCGCTGCCGAGATGCTCGGCCACCGCGATCGTTCCCTGCCAGCCGCCGGCACCGTCGCGCTCGATCTTGAGATGCTCCGGCCGTACGCCGATCGTTGCCGCGCCCTTCTGCAGAGCGTGCTCGCCGGTGACGAAGTTCATCTTGGGCGAACCGATGAAGCCGGCGACGAAAAGGTTGGCCGGCTTCTCGTAGAGCTCCAGCGGCGAGCCGTATTGCTCGATCTTGCCGCCGTTGAGAACCACGATCTTGTCGGCCATGGTCATGGCCTCGACCTGGTCGTGGGTGACATAGATCGCGGTGGTGCCGAGCTGCTTCTGGAGCCGCGTCACCTCGATGCGCATCTGGACGCGCAGCGCCGCGTCGAGGTTGGAGAGCGGCTCGTCGAATAAAAACGCTTTGGGCTCGCGGACGATGGCACGCCCGATCGCGACGCGCTGGCGCTGGCCGCCGGAGAGCTCGCGCGGCTTACGGTCGAGATAGGGTGCGAGGTTCAGCGTCGCGGCGGCGGCCTCGACCTTGCGGTTGATCTCGTCCTTGGAAAGGCCCGCCATCTTCAGGCCGAAGCCGATGTTGCCGCGCACGCTCATATGCGGATAGAGCGCATAGGACTGGAACACCATCGAGAGCCCGCGCTTGGCGGGCGGTGTATCGACCACGTTCTTGCCGTCGATCAGGATCTTGCCGCCAGAGACGTCCTCGAGCCCCGCGATCAGCCGCAAGAGCGTGGTCTTGCCGCAGCCTGAGGGACCTACGAACACCACGAAGGAGCCGTCGGCAATCTCGAGGTCCGCGCCCTTGATGATGTGCACGGGGCCGAAGGATTTCTGCACGTCCTGAAGTGTGATCTGACCCATGATCCGGCAGCCCTTCCTACTTTACCGCGCCAAAGGTGAGCCCGCGCACGAGCTGCTTCTGGCTGAACCAACCGAGGACGAGAATGGGCGCGATCGCCAGCGTCGACGCCGCCGACAGCTTTGCCCAGAACAGCCCTTCCGGGCTCGAATAGGACGCGATGAACGTGGTGAGCGGCGCAGCGTTCGAGGTCGACAGATTTAGCGTCCAGAACGCCTCGTTCCAGGCCAGGATCAGGTTCAGCAGCATAGTCGATGCGAGCCCCGGGATCGCCATCGGCGTCAGGACATAGACCAGCTCGCGGCCGATCGTGGCGCCGTCCATGCGCGCGGCTTCCAGGATGTCGCGCGGGATCTCCTTAAAATAGGTGAAGAGCATCCAGATCACGATCGGCAAGTTTCCCAGGCACAGGATGAAGACGAGGCCGATGCGGGAATCGAGCAAGCCGAAGGACTTGTAAATCAGGTAGATCGGCACCAGCACGCCGACCGGCGGCATCATCTTGGTCGAAAGCATCCAGAGCAGGATGTCCTTGGTGCGTTTGGTCGGCGAGAACGCCATCGACCAAGCGGCGGGGATCGCGATCAAAAGCGCGATCAAGGTCGAGCCGCCGGCGATGATGATCGAGTTCATCGCGTGGAGGAAATAGTCGCTGCGTTCCTGGACCGTTGCGTAGTTCTCGGTGGTCCAGTGGAAGAACAGGAAGGACGGCGGAATCGCGAAGGCCTCAAGTTCGGTCTTGAAGCTCGCCAATACCATCCAGAGGATCGGGAAGAAGATCAGGAAGCCGAAGAACCACGCCCCGATCGTCGAGACCACCACCCGCTGCCTCGTCGCCATCCGCGCCATGTCTCAAGCCTCCAGATTGCGGCCGACGATGCGGACCAGGAAGAAAGCTACGACGTTGGCGATCACGACAGCGACGAGGCCGCCCGCCGAGGCGGTGCCGACATCGTACTGGATCAGTGCCTGCGAATAGATCAGGAAAGCGATGTTGGTGGTCGACAGTCCCGGGCCACCGCCCGTGGTGACGTAGATTTCGGCAAAGACGGTGAGCAGGAAGATCGTCTCGATCAGGATCACCACTGTGATCGGACGCGCGAGGTGCGGCAGGGTGATGTAGATGAAGGTCGAGATCGCGCTGGCACCGTCCATTTCGGCGGCTTCCTTCTGCTCCTCGTCGAGCGACTGCATCGCGGTGAGCAAAATCAGCGTCGCGAACGGCAGCCATTGCCACGACACGATCAGGATCACGGCGAGCAGCGGCGCGTCGGTAAACCAGTCGATCGGCGTCAGCCCGAACAGCGAGGCGATCCAGGCAAACAGCCCGGACACCGGATGCATCAGCAGGTTCTTCCAGACCAGCGCGCTCACCGTCGGCATGACGAAGAACGGCGCGATCACCATCAGCCGCACGATGTTAAGGCCGATCACGGGCTGGTCGAGCAGCAGCGCCAGCGGAATTCCGAGCAGGACAGTCAGCGCCAGCACCGAGCCGACCAGCACCAGCGTGTTCTGGAGCGAGGCGAGGAACGCGGGATCGGTGAGGAAGTAGCGGAAATTTTCCAGCCCCACGAACGATTCCGAGCCGGGATCGAGCAGGCTGTAATGCAGCGTCGAGAAATAGATCGTCAGCGCGAGCGGGACGATCATCCAGATGAACAGCAGCCCGACGGCCGGCGTCAGGAGCGTCCGTGCGAGAAGCTGCGTCTGCCGGGTCGCCATTGTTGGCTTCTCCGCTTGCGGGAAGAAGGCGGCCATCCATCCTTAGCGGTGGATGGCCGCAAGTCTGAGCTCAGGAGGGAGAGCTCGAGCTCACTTGATATAACCCGCGCGCTTCATCTCGCGCTCGGTTGAGGATTGCGCCGCGGTGAGCGCGGCATCGACCGTCATCGATCCCGCAAGCGCGGCCGAGAATTGCTGGCCGACCTGCGTGCCGATGCCCTGGAATTCGGGGATCGCCGCATATTGCACGCCGACGTAGGGCACCGGCTTCACCGTCGGCTTGTTCGGATCGGCGGCATCGATCGAGGCCAGCGTCAGCTTCGCGAACGGGGCGACCTTCAGATATTCAGGGTTTTGGTAGAGCGAGGTTCGGGTGCCCGGCGGCACGTTGGCCCAACCCTCCTTCGCAGCAACTGTCTTGGTGTAGTCCTTGCTCGTCGCCCAGGCGATGAACTTCTCGGCCGCTTCCGTCTTCTTCGAGCCCGCGGGGATCGCGAGATTCCAGGCCCACAGCCAGTTGGCATTCTTGCCCAGGCCCGTGTTGGGCGCCAGCGCGAAGCCGACCTTGTCCGCGACCTTGGAGTCCTTCGGGTTGGTGACGAAGGACGCCGCGACGGTGGCGTCGATCCACATCGCGCACTTGCCGGCATTGAACAGCGCCAGGTTCTCGTTGAAGCCGTTCGAGCTCGCACCGGGAGGGCCGGCCTGCTTCATCAGGTCGACATAAGTCGTGAGCGTCGCCTTCCATTCCGGGGTGTTGAACTGCGGCTGCCACTTCTCGTCGAACCAGCGTGCGCCATAGGAATTGGCCATGGCAGAGAGGAACGCCATGTTCTCGCCCCAGCCGGCCTTGCCGCGCAGGCAGATGCCGTAGACGCCGGTGCTCTTGTCGGTGAGCTTCTTGGCGGCGTCGACGACGAAATCCCAAGTCGGCTTTTCCGGCATCTTGAGGCCGGCCTTGTCGAACAGGTCGGTGCGGTACATCACCATCGAGCTCTCGCCGTAGAACGGCGCGGCGTAGAGCTTGCCGTCGACGGAGACCGCATCCTTGATCTTGGGCAGGAGGTCGGCGACGTCGTAGTCGGCGCCGAGATTCGCGAGCGGCACCAGCCAACCCTTCTTGGCCCAGATCGGCACCTCGTAGGTGCCGATGGTGAGGACGTCGAACTGGCCGCCCTTGGTGGCGATGTCGGTGGTGACGCGCTGGCGCAGCACGTTCTCCTCAAGCGTCACCCATTTGACCGATATATCGGGGTTCTTCTTGGTGAATTCAGCCGTCAGCCCCTGCATCCGGATCATGTCGCCGTTGTTCACGGTGGCGATCGTCAGGGTGGTTTCGGCCATCGCGGGGACAGCCAGCAACAGGCAAGACGCGCCGCAGACGGCGCTGAGGACGTGTTTCACGGTGACCTCCCTAGGATCGCGCTTTTGAGCATATGCCCACGCGTTGGGCGTATGTTCGACTGAGGGCGCGCCGTTGTCAAGCAGGCGCAAAGATGTTCGCGCAACTTATGAGTGCTGCGGTGCGGGAGTGATGAGAGTTGCCGCCTCGCACTCAGCTGTCATGCCCCGCGAAAGCGGGGCATCGAGTACTCCGTACCGCCTGTTGATTTGCCCAAGCGAGGCCGCGGCGTACTGGATCATCCGCCTTCGCGGATGATGACAGCAGTGCGAGGGGCGCGATCGCCGCCCTACCGCTCCAGAATCGCCCTTGCGGTCGCCTCGTCGGTGATCAGCCCGTTGATCAACCGTCCATTCAACGCCGCCGCGATCGCCGGCACCTTGGCCGCGCCGAGCGCGGCGCCGATCGTCGTGGTCTTCGCCGGGACTTCCGGCGGAATGCTGGTCAGGCGCCTGTTGGTGCCGGCCTTCAGCAGCCGTCCCTTGGAATCATAGGCCCAGCCGGTGATCTCGCCGATTGCCCCTTGCCGCATCATCTCGAACAATTCGTCGCGGGTGACGAAGCCGTCGACATGGACCTGCGCCTTCTGGTCCATCTGGCCGATGCCGACGAGGCGCAAATCCGCCTTGGCCGCGACCGCCTTCACCTTCGCGATCGGCTCGATCCGGACCATCTTGTTGCGCTCATCCTCGGATGACATCAGGAACGGCAGCGGCATCGGATAGTGCCGCGCGCCGGTGCGGTCGGCGAGCCGGCCGACGGTGTCGTAGAAGCTCGCCGAACCGTCGGCGGAGATGTTGCCGACCAGCGAGACGATCTGGTGATTGGGCCGGTCGATCGGCGTGACGCGCTCGACCGCGGCGCGCACGGCGCGTCCCGTCCCGAGCGCGACGATGACGGGGGTCTCCGAACGGAGGGTGGAATCGAGCAGGTTGGCGCAGCGTTCGGCAATGCCCGCTGTGGCCTGGGGCGCGGCGGAATCTGCCGGCACCACCTCGCAATGGGTAAGCTCGAAACGCTCCTTCAGACGCGCCGCCAATTCCATGCACGCGGCGATGGGATGTTCGAGCCGGAAGGTGATCAGCCGTTCGGCGAGACATAGCGACACCAGCCGCTGCGCCGACGCGCGCGACACCTGGAGCATCTTCGCGATCTCGTCCTGGGTGTGACCGGCAATGAAATACAGCCAGCCGGCACGCGCGGCGTCATCGAGCCTGGTCTTTTCGTTCTCGGCAGCCATGGCAGGCGTCAGGCGTCCTTCCAGAAATCGATCATGCGCGCGAAGACCCGGTCGGCCCCCGCATCCGAGAGTATAGCGTGCCCGTCGCGTCCGCGATAATGGCTGCCGCCGGCAAATCCCCAGACCATCATGCCGGCCGCCTTGCCCGCCTGCACGCCGCTCGCGCTGTCCTCGATCACCAGCGTGCGCGCAGGTTGCGCGCCCATCTGCTCGGCCGCGTGGAGAAAGAGATCGGGCGCCGGCTTGCCGTGCCTGACCATCTGCGCGGTGTAGATCCGGTCGCAGAAATGCGCCCGCAAGCCGGTGACGTCAAGGGAGAGCGCGACACGGTCGATGTCGCTGGACGAGGCCACGCAGAATGGTGTCCGCAATTCCGATATCACGGCGGCAACACCCGCGATCGGCTGGAGTGATCCGGCGAACGTGCTCAACACATGCGACTTCAAGCGCGGCAGAAAGCCGTCCGGCACGACCTGCCCGAGATCCCGATAATGCCGCTCGACCGCTTTGGTGCTGCGTCCGAGAAAGAGTTCGAGCGCCTGCTCCGGGCTCAGCGCGATGCCGCATTCGGCCAGCACGTCGGACAGACACCGACAGCTCAACAGCTCACTATCGACCAGCACGCCGTCGCAGTCGAAGATGATCAGATCGGGTTTCGGCCGGCCCTGGTCCATCCCGCCATTCGATCATATACCCATAGCATGGGCAATAGCTCACCAGAGAACGGAACGCCGCACCCTTTCCTGGATCAGTGCGCCACCTGCCGATAGATCGCCGGCAGCGCCGCGGGCAGTCGGCGGATATTACCGACGATGGCGTAGCCGCCGCGCCCGAACAGCGTCGGGAAATAGGATTGCGCGGTTGCGTCCACCGTGATGCCGAAGGCGGCGATGCCGAGCCGGCGCGCCTCCTGCACCGATTTGCGGGTGTCCTCGACCGCGAAACGGCCTTCGTAATGATCGACATCGTTCGGCTTGCCGTCGGTGAGGACGAGCAGCAGCTTCTTGCGCTGCGGCTGACGGGCGAGCTCGGCCGAGGCGTGGCGCACCGCCGCGCCGATCCGCGTGTAATAGCCGGGCTTCAGCGCGCCGATACGACGCTCCACTGCCCCGCTCATCGGCTCGCCGAAGGCCTTGACAGTTTCGAGCCGCACCCAGGACCGCCGGCGGGACGTGAAGGTCAGGATGCTGTGGTGGTCACCGCAGGCTGACAGGCCGTGCGAGAGCACGAGCAGCGCCTCCTTCTCGACGTCGAGCACGCGATGGCCCTCGACCCAGGCGTCCGTCGAGAGCGAGACGTCGACGAGCAGCGTGACGGCGAGATCGTGCCCCTGCGGGCGCATCGCGACATGGATACGTTCGAGACCGCCGCTGCTGCCGGCGCGAAGATCGCACCGCGCGCGCACGAGCGCGTCGAGGTCGAGGTCGTGCCCATCGGCCTGGGCGCGCATCAATTCGCGGCGCGGCCGCAAGATCTCGAAGCGTCTCCGCACCTGGCGAATGTGCCGGCGCATGATCTCGTCGGGCGACCAAGTCTCGCCGGTCTCGGACGCGGCGCCCGCGAGCACGCGGCAGTGATCGGGCAGGTAGGAGCTGCTGCGGTAGTCCCATTCGGGATAGCTGAAGTCAGCGTTCAGCGGCGAGGCATCAAGGGCTTCCGGCGGCAGGTCGAGATCGAATTTGAGCCGGCTCGCCGGCTTGCCGCTGCGACGACTGAGCGTGATCTCCTCGAGATCGTCGGCGGCCTTCTGCGCGTCCTCGTCCTCGCTGTCGTCAGCCGGACGGTCGACATTGACCATCTCGGCCATCGCGAGGATCTTTTCGAAGCGGTTGAGCACGAAGGCATCGCGGCGGTTGGCGTTGTCCTCGCGCTCGCGCACGGCAAAGCGCTTGCGATTGTCCTGGGCCACGGCATTCGCGCCCGGTGCGCACGCATCGTCGCCCGCATGCGCGGGCGAGAGCTCGCGCGTCCAGCAATCGCCCCAGAGCGGACACGGCAGCACCGAGCGATAGCCCGGCGGCGCCTTGTCCGGCAGCGGACCTGTTCCCATCATCGCCGGCCATAGCTGGCCCGCGGGCGCCTTTCCGGCCCCGAGCAAGGCGAGAGCGATCTGCTCGATCTCCTGCTCGAGACGCGGCAACGAACGTCGCGGCCGGGCCTCGGCCATTGCTGCGGCGAGCTGCGCGTAATCGGCGGCGAGCCCGGGAAACTGCGTGAGCACGAAGACCGCCGTCTCGCTCGCCCGGCGCAGGACCAGAAGGTCCCTCCGCAGCGGATCATCCTCCGTGATCGTCTCGATCGGCGCGACCGCGAACCACGCCGCAAGCCAGCGATAGAGGCATGCGTTGAGGTCGCGGTCGGCAAATATCGCAATGCGATCGGGGAGGAAGATGGTCGCGGCGTCGCGGCCCGGCTGTTCGAGACGTTCGTCTCCGAGGCCGATGCGCTGCCGCCAGCCGAGCCGATGGTCCGCTCTGCGTGCGCCTGCGCTTGCGATCTGAACACCCGTCTCGCCCCCAAGCGCACGGAACATCACCGCCAGCCGGCCTCTCACCTCTGCGAGCGCGACCGCGTGGTCATCGTGAACCGGATAGCTCGCGGTGCCGCCGACCATCCGGTGCCAGGCACGGCCGACCGTCTCCTCCAATTCGAGGAAGTCGAGCATGGAATCGGCCTCACCCAATCACAGCGCGCGTGACATCCAGCAGCGCCGCCTTGACGTCGGAATCGTCGGTCAGCGGCTCAATCATGCCGGCGAGCACGGCGTCGGCGATCGAGACTCCCGCCGCAATCAAGGTCGCGCAATACACCACGAGCCGGGTCGAGACGCCCTCCTCCAGATCATGCCCCTTCAGCGCCCGCAGACGTCCGGCAAGCGCAACCAGCGGCCGTACGCGATCCGGCGGCAGCCCGCTCTCGGCCGACACCACCGCAATCTCCTGCTCGGCGGGCAGGAAGCCGAACTCGATGGCGACGAAGCGCTGCCGCGTCGAGGGCTTCAACGCCTTGAGCAGGGTCTGGTAACCGGGATTGTAGGAGACGACGAGCATGAAGCTCGCGGGCGCAACGAGCTCCTCGCCGGTTCGCTCCAGCGGCAGGATACGGCGGTCGTCGGTGAGCGGATGCAGCACGATGGTGACATCCTTGCGGGCTTCCACCACCTCGTCGAGATAGCAGATGCCGCCCTCGCGGACCGCGCGCGTCAACGGACCGTCGGTCCACACGGTGTCGCCGCCGCTCAGCAGATGGCGCCCCGTGAGATCGGCGGCGGTGAGATCGTCGTGGCAGGCGACGGTGTGCAGCGGCAAGCCCAGCCGTGCCGCCATATGCGCCACGAAACGCGTCTTGCCGCAACCGGTCGGCCCTTTCAGCAGGACCGGAAGCCGGTGCCGCCAGGCATGCTCGAACAGCGCGCATTCGTTGCCGCTTGCGACATAGGCCGGTAGCGCGGGTGCCGGCGCGGCCAAGGCGTGAAGAGCTGCTTTCATGATCTCTCTCCGAAAATGTCTGAACCGGCGGCCGCGATGAAACGCGGCCGCCTTCACGCTTACTCGGCCGGCTGTAGCGCGGCGGGAATGGTCGCCTGCCTTTCGCGGCCGGGCACCAGCACGGCCCAGACGAACATCAGCGCGGAGATCGCGACGAACACACCGGAGCCGAGCCGCACCCAGTAGAAGAAGGCGAGCTGGTCCTGCACGTCCATGTAGCCCTGGCCGAGCACGCGCTGGAGATGGACCTGGACCACGCCGGCAAAGGTCAGCGCGAACGTCATGGTCATCATGGCCGTGCACATGATCCAGAAGCTCGTCATGCTGAGCCACTGGTTATAGGGCGCGCGTCCCTTGATCTGCGGGATCGCGTAAGCCATCACGGCAAGATTGAGCATCACATAGGCGCCGAAGAAGGCGAGATGGCCGTGCGCGGCGGTGACCTGGGTGCCGTGGGTGTAGTAGTTCACCGAGGACAGCGTGTGCAGGAAACCCCAGACGCCGGCGCCCAGGAACGCCATCACCGAACAGCCGACCGACCACAGCAGCGCGGCGCGGTTCGGGTGCTTGCGGCCGGCCTTCCAGGTCATCTGCACCGTGAAGATCACCATCGTGAAGAACGGCGCGACCTCGAGCGTCGAGAACAGCGAGCCGATCCACTGCCAGTAGCCGGGCGCGCCGATCCAGTAGAAATGGTGGCCGGTGCCGAGAATCCCCGAGAACAGCGCGAGGCCGATGATGACGTAGAGCCACTTCTCGACCACCTCGCGATCGATGCCGTTGAGCTTGATCATGAGATAGGCGAGCACGGAGGCCATGATCAGCTCCCAGACGCCCTCGACCCAGAGATGGACGACGTACCACCAGTACATCTTGTCGACCGCGAGGTTCGCCGGATTGTAGAAGGCGAACAGGAAGAAGATCGCAACGCCCCACAGGCCGAACAGCAGGATGTTGGTGACCGTGGTCTTGCGCCCCTTGAGCGCGGTCATGGTCACGTTGAACAGGAACATCAGGCAGACGACGACGATGCCGATCTTGATGATGAAGGGCTGCTCGAGGAACTCGCGGCCCTCGTGGTAGTGGAAGAGATAGCCCACGACCGCGACGCCTGCTGCGCCGAAGAACATCCAGAACTGGATCTTTGCGAGCAGCGGGCTGTACAGCTCGGTCTCTGTTTCCTCAGGCAGCAGGAAGTAGGTCGCGCCCATGAAGCCGATCAACGACCACACGATCAGCGCGTTGGTGTGGATCATCCTGACGATGTTGAACGGCAGCAGCACCGACAGCGTGTTGGGCAGGACGTAGATGGTCCCGGCGAGGAGGCCGAACAGGACCTGGGCCAGGAACAGGGTCAGCGCGCCGTAGAAATACAGCATCGCGACTTTCTGGGTCTGATATTTCATCTCGGATCTCTCTGTCTTGAAAGAGGAAAGCGGCGGGCTCAGCCGGCCTTGTTCGGCGGCCAATCCTGGCGCTTGATCGTGCTCACCCATTGCAGGAAATCGGCGAGGTCGTTGAGTTCCTGGTCGGTGAGGTTGAATTGCGGCATCTGCCGCCGGCCCTCCGCGCCCGAGGGCTGCGACTGCATCCAGGCCTTCAGCGTCTCTCGCGCGCCGGCCGGGTCTTCCTTGCCGCCCCATCGATCCCAGACGTTGCCGACTTCGGGCGCGAAATAGGCGCCTTCGCCGAGCAACGTGTGGCAATTGATGCAGGAGTTCTTCTCCCAGGCATGCTTGCCGCGGGCGACCGACGACGTCAGCGTCGCCGCGTCCGTCGAGGTCGTGGCCATGTAGTAGTGGCTGTGCGCCGTCAGCCCGATGAAGATGGCGAAGAAAAAAGCCGAGCCGCCGTAGAAGACGTTTCGAGCGGCCGACTTGGTCAGGCGTTCAGCCATTGCCAATCCTTTCAATTGAGTCGCGTCGCGTAAATCGGTGATGCGATTTATTGCCGATTGGCCCGGCCCGTTCTTTGTCAGGGCGCAAGGAGTGAGTCAGATCAGGGCGACGACGGCGGATGTGAGCCAGGCAAACAGCACCACGATGAGGATCCAGGCGCTGACGAGGCCGCGCCAGAGCGCAGGCACCGCGCGAAGATCGAGGAAGTCGAGCGCTATCCGGCGCCCCTTCACGGCAGCCAAAGTCAGCAGCAGGGCGTTGCCGAGCAGTGGCCGCGGCACCAGCGGCGGCACCAGGATGGTCGCGAGCGCGAGGCCGATCAGCGCGATCCAAGTGAAGTCCAGGCGATCCGGCATCGTCACCGCACCAGATAAAGAATCGGGAACATCACGATCCAGACCAGATCGACCATGTGCCAGAAGGCCGTTCCCGTCTCGACGCCGAACGCTTCAGCGCGGCGGCAGACCAATGCGAGGATGATGACGCCGAGGCAGACGTGCAGGAGATGGAAGCCGGTCAGGAGGAAGTAGAGTGTGAAGAACGGACTGGTCTCGAGTCCAATGCCGCGTCCGATCTCTTCGGCATATTCGCCGAGCTTGACCGCCACGAACAGGCTACCAAGCCCCATGGCTGTGAGGAGCCAGTATCGTGTCGCCCGCCTCTCGCTGGCCCGCGCGGCCTTCGTAGCCCGGGCCGCGGCCCAACCGCTCGTCACCAGCACGACAGTGTTCAATCCGGCGAGACCCGGATCAAGTGCCGCCTGCCCCGCGGCGAACGCGGCGGGATGGATCGCGCGGGCGACCGTGAAGGCACCGAGAAACAGACCGAAGGCGGCGAGCTCGCTGAAGATCAGCACCCAGATCATGGGATCGCCCGGAAGATCGTCCAGGATTCCCCAGCCCGTTCCCTGTGGTTCGCAATCGGCTGCCGACATCTGCTCTTCCGGATCAGGACACCAGCCAGACTTAGCTCAGCCGGGCCGATCCGAGTTTGTTGCCGGACAAACTTGGGCGGATGCCGATCAATTTGTTTGCGCCGTCGCAACGTCCAGCCGGCCGGGTCGCGGTACCAAACGCCCCAGGGTTCCGTGGAGCTGCGAGCGATGACATGAGCGATGCACAAATCGGGCTGATCACCGCGACGCCCATCATCATCGTCTTCGCCATCGCGCTCCGGCGAATGGGCGTGCTGTCGACCGTGGCAACCGTATCGGCAGTGAGCCTTTCCGTCGCGATCGCGGCGGTGCTGTTCACGACGCAGGCACCGCTCCCGTAGGGTGGGCGAAGCGAAGCGTGCCCACCACACTGCTCGCGCAATTGCGGAAGGATGGTGGGCACGGCGCGCTGCGCCTTTGCCCACCCTACTGCACTGCCGACGTGGTTACCGCCGCTGATTGTACACGTCGATGCACACCGCCCCGAGCAGCACCAGGCCCTTGATGACCTGCTGATAGTCGATGCCGATGCCGAGGATGGACATGCCGTTGTTCATCACACCCATGATCATGGCGCCGACCACGGCGCCGCCGACGCGGCCGACACCGCCATAGGCTGAGGCGCCGCCGATGAAGCAGGCGGCGATGACGTCGAGCTCGAAGCCGAGACCCGCCTTCGGCGTTGCGGTGTTGAGGCGCGCGGCGAAGACGAGGCCGGCGAGCGCGGCGAGCACGCCCATGTTGACGAAGGTGAGGAAGGTCAACCGTTCCGTCTTGATGCCCGATAGGCTTGCGGCCTTGGCGTTGCCGCCGACCGCATAGATTTGCCGGCCGATCACGGTGCGGCGGGTGACGAAGCCGTAGAGCGCGATCAACGCACCCATGATCACCAGCACGTTGGGCAGGCCGCGATGCGAGGCAATCAGATAGGTGAAATAGAGCACGGCGCAGGCCAGAAGAATGCTCTTGCCGAGGAAGAACGCGTAGGGTTCGACTTCGATGCCGTGCAACTGCTCGCGCGACCTTCCCCTGGCGCTGGCGTAGACGAGGCCGAGCGCGAGCACCGCACCGATCAGCATGGACGTCGGATGCAGGGTGCCGGCCTCCGGCAAGAGCTCCGGAATGAAGCCGGAGGACAGTTTCTGGAAGGTCGCCGGGAACGGTCCGAGCGACTGGCCCTGCAACACCGCGAGCGCAAGCCCCTTGAACACCAACATGCCCGCTAGCGTCACGATGAAGGACGGGATCTTGAAATAGGCCACCCAATAGCCCTGCGCGGCGCCGATCGCCGCGCCCAGCAGCAGGCAGGCGATGAAGGCGAGCGTGTAGTCGACCTTGTATGTCACCATCAGCACGGCGGCCACCGCGCCGACGAAACCCGCGACCGAACCGACCGAGAGGTCGATATGGCCGGTAACGATGACGAGCAGCATACCCAGCGCCATGATGACGATGTAGCTGTTCTGGAGCACCAGATTGGTCAGGTTCAGCGGTTGCAGCAGCGTGCCGCCGGTCATGACCTGGAAGAACAGCATGATCGCGATCAGCGACATCAGCATGCCGTAGTTACGCAGATTGTTCTTGATGAAGCTGCCGTTCCGGCGCTCCTCGGGCAGCGAAACCGTCTTGTCGGTCATGGCTGCGATCCTCCCATCTCGGCACCCGCCAGGGCGCGGCTTCCATAATTTCTGTTGTTGCGCATGATGGCGTGCATGATCTTTTCCTGCGTTGCGTCGGCGCCCTTGAACTCGCCGACGAAGGCGCCGTCGTTCATGACGCAGATGCGGTCGCAGATGCCGAGCAACTCGGGCATCTCCGAGGAGATCACCACCACACCACGGCCGGCCTCTGCAAGCTCGTTGATGATACAGTAGATCTCGTATTTGGCACCGACGTCGATGCCCCGGGTCGGCTCGTCCAGGATCAAGACCTTGGGATCCGTCATCAGCCACTTCGACAGCACGACTTTTTGCTGGTTGCCGCCGGAGAGCTGGCTGGTCTCCTGATAGACGTCGGAGCAGCGGATGCGCATCCGGTTGCGGTAGTCGCTGGCGACCTTCAGCTCGGCGATGTCGTCGATCACGCGGCGAGGAGCGACCTGGTCGAGGCTTGCGAGCGTGATGTTCTTGCGGACGTCGTCGGCGAGGATCAGCCCGAGCTGCTTGCGGTCCTCGGTGACATAGGCAAGGCCGGCGTCGATCGCAGCCGCGACGTTCGGCAGCACGATCTCATGGCCCTCGAGCCGGATGCGACCGCTGATCGCGGTGCCCCAGGAACGGCCGAACAGGCTCATGGCGAATTCGGTGCGGCCAGCGCCCATCAATCCGGCAATGCCGACGACCTCGCCGCGTTTCACGCTGAAATCAACGTTCTTGATCACCTGCCGCTCGGGATGGATGGGATGGTAGACCGACCAGTTCTCGACGGTGAGGACGGGCTCGCCGATCTTTGCGCTGCGCTCCGGAAAGCGATGGGCGAGATCGCGGTTGACCATGCTGCGGATGATGCGGTCCTCCTGGATCGGCTCGGCGCGGCAGTCGATCCCGTCGACGGTGCGGCCGTCGCGTAGGACGGTGATGTGGTCCGCGACGCGGGCGACCTCGTTCAGCTTGTGCGAGATCAGGATCGAGCCGATGCCCTGCTCGCGGAAGGCCATGAGACGTTCGAGCAGCGCGGCACTGTCGGCCTCGTTGAGGCTCGCCGTCGGCTCGTCCAGGATCAGCATCCGCACCCGCTTGGACAGCGCCTTGGCGATCTCGACCAGCTGCTGCTTGCCGACGCCGAGATCAGTGATCAGCGTGTCCGGCGATTCCTTGAGGCCGACCTGCGCCAGCAGGTCCCGCGTGCGCCGATATACCTCGTTGCGATCGATAACGCCGAGCTTGGACGGCGGATGCGACAGGAAGATGTTTTCGGCAATCGACATCAGCGGGATCAGCGCCAGCTCCTGATGGATGATGATGATACCGAGCGCCTCGGAATCGTTGATGTCGCGGAAGCGGCGCTCCTCGCCATCGAAGATGACGGTGCCCTCGTAGCTGCCGGCCGGGTAGACGCCGCTGAGCACCTTCATCAGCGTGGACTTGCCGGCACCGTTCTCGCCGACGAGGGCGTGGATCTGCCCGGCTTCAACCATGAAGTTGACATCGCGCAGCGCCTGGACGCCGGAAAAGCTCTTGCTGACGTTGCGCATCTCCAGCATTGCGGTCATCGATTCATTCTCCCCGGGGCTTCCACAATCGTCATGGCCGGGCTTGTCCCGGCCATCCACGTGCAGCCGCTTGCGAAGAGGGACGTGGATGCCCGGGACAAGCCCGGGCATGACGAGTTGATAAACATGCGCTTCGCTCTAACCCTAAAGAACTCCCTCTCCGCAGGTCGGGAGAGGGAGTAGACCTCTTACTGGAACTGGGCCTTCTTGTAGTAGCCGCTCTCCACCAGGACCTTCTCCCAATTGTCCTTGTAGACCACGACCGGCTTGAGCAGATAGGACGGCACGGTTTTGGCGCCGTTCTCGTAGGTCTTGGTGTCGTTGACGGTGACCTGCTTGCCGGCAAGCGCAGCGTCGACCATGTCGGCGGTCACCTTGGCGAGATCGCGGGTGTCCTTGAAGATGGTCGAATACTGGTCGCCGCGCAGCATCGCCTTGATCGAGGGCACTTCGGCATCCTGGCCCGAGATGACAGGCATCGGCTGGCCGGCGCTGCCATAACCGACGCCCTTCAGCGAGGAGATGATGCCGATCGATAGGCCGTCATACGGTGACAGCACCGCGTTGACCTTCTTGTTGCCGTAGTAGGCGCTGAGCAGATTGTCCATGCGGGCCTGCGCGGTGGCGCCGTCCCAGCGCAAGGTCGCGACCTTGTCCATGCCCATCTGGCCGGAGACGACGACGAGCTTGCCGCTGTCGATGTACGGCTTCAGCACGCTCATCGCGCCGTTGTAGAAGAAGTAGGCGTTGTTGTCGTCGGGCGAGCCGCCGAACAGCTCGATGTTGAACGGACCCTTGCCATCCTTGAGGCCGAGGCCTTGCACGATCGACTCGGCCTGGAGCACGCCGACCTGGAAATTGTCGAAGGTCGCGTAATAGTCGACGTTCGGCGTGCCGCGGATCAGGCGGTCATAGGCGATCACGGTGATGCCTTTTGCTTTTGCCTGCTTGAGCACGTCAGAGAGCGTGGTGCCGTCGATCGCAGCGATCACCAGGGCCTTCGCGCCCTTGGTCACCATGTTCTCGACCTGCGAGAGCTGGTTCGGAATGTCGTCCTCGGCATATTGCAGGTCGGTGTTGTAGCCGCGCTCCTTCAGCACCTTGACCATGTTGTTGCCATCGTCGATCCAGCGCGCCGACGATTTGGTCGGCATGGCGATGCCGACTGTTGCTTTGTCCTGGGCCGAGGCGGTGACGCCCGCGGCCATCGTCGCAGCGCCGGCCAGCGCCAGCGCGAGGAATGTCGTCTTCAGTTTCAACATGTTTCGCTCCCTTGGATGTCAGACTGTTTTTTTCGTGTCGTCGAGAACTTTGGTCGTCTGCAGCTTCTAGCCTCCTATGCGAGCTTGACGTCGGGCTCCGCGCGACCGCGCGCGGATGCCTCCAACAGGAAGGTGTGGCCTGCTTGCGGATCGGCGGCACGCGCCGCCGCATCCATGTCCTGCCAGGCGGAAGTGACGAGGAGACGCGACAGATCAGGGCCGACAAAAGCGGGGCAGCTCGCCTGCTTTGCCGGCACGCTGAGCGAGCGCAGCCGCTCGCCTTGCGGAGAGTAGACGTCGACGCGGCTCGCGCCCCAGCAGGCGTTCCAGATGTTTCCGTCCGCGTCGCACACCGATCCGTCGAGGCCGCCGACGCCGGTGTGGCGCAGCAGCACTTCCGGCTCGCCGCGGGGCAGGCCGGTCGCGGGATCGAGCGGCACCGCGTAGAGCACCGCGCGCGCAGTGTCGGCGAAGTAGCCGGTGGCGCCATCGGGCGAGAAGCAGATCGAGTTAGGAATGCTGATGCGCGGAAACAGCATCGAGATCTCGCCGCGATGAAACGCGTAGATCGCGCCTGCCTCTGCTTCCGCCTTGCGGCCCATGGTGCCGATCCAGAACGTGCCGGAGGGATGCACGCGGGCATCGTTGGAGCGGGTCGCGGGGTTGTCGGCTTCGAGCGGACAGAGCAACCTCATCGCGCCGTCGGCAATTTTGCGGATATAGAGGCCGTCTTCCGCGACAATCAACTGCCGTTCGGCATCGATCCGCCCAAGCGCGCTCGCCATCCGGCCCATCGCATGAACGCGAATGCCGCCGCTGCCGAGCTGCGCCTCGAACAGTCGCCCCTCCCGGATATCGAACCACCAGGCGGTGTCGGTGGTCACGTCATAGGTCGGTCCCTCGCCGAGATGGCAAGGATCGTCCGAAAGAACCGAGGTCGGCACCTGTTCCATCAGGACCTCCTCACCGCAAAGCGATAGACCGTATGATGGCGATAGACCTCGCCGGGCGCTAGGCGCGGGCTCGGGAAATCCGGCCGGTTCGGTGCGTCCGGCCAGATATGCGGCTCCAGGCACATGGCGTCCGACTGACGGTACAGCTTGCCGCTCTTGCCCGAAATCGTGCCGTCGAGATAATTACCCGAATAGACCTGCAGACCGGGCTGATCAGTGAACAGCTCCATGATGCGCCCCGAGCGCGGCGCCTCCAGCTGCGCCGCGAGCGCAAGCTTGCCGTCACGCGCGAGACAGTAGGTGTGATCGTAGCCCCTGCCGTTGCGCAATTGCTGGTCGCTCGCGCGGATGCGCTCGCCGATCGCCCGCGGCTCGCGGAAGTCGAACGGCGTGCCGGCAACGCTGCGCGGCGGCTCGGGCAACGGAATGGCGGTGGGATCAATCGCGAGGAAATGCCCGGCCGCGACCGTCAGCTTGTGATCGAGAATGGGCGTGCCTGATGTCGCGCCCTCCAGATTGAAGAAGCTGTGGTTGGTCAGGTTGACGATGGTCGGCCGGTCGGTCCGCGCCTCCATGATCAGAGATAGCTCAGCCGGGCCGGTAACACGATAGGTCAGGCGCACATCGAGCCGACCGGGATAGTTTTCCTCGTCATGCGGGCTCGTGTAGGTCAGCGTGACCGCGGGCTCGGCGCCATCGTCGATCTCCGCAATGTCCCAGAGCTTGCGATCAAAACCGTCCAGTCCGCCATGCAGCGCATTCGGACCGTTGTTGACGGGAAGCTGGACCGCCTCGCCGTCCAACGAAAATTGCCCGTTGGCGATGCGATTGGCGTAGCGGCCGACCGTGGCGCCGAAGAACTTCCGTTCGGCGAGATAGCCGGCAAATGCGTCATGGCCGAGCACGACGTCGTCGTAGCCGCCCTTGGCGTCCGGCGCGATCAAGGCCTGCAAGACTGCACCGTGGGTGATGATGCGCGCCTCGAACCCGCCCTCGCCGCGCAGCACGATGCGCTCGACCTTGCGGCCGTCAGGCAGCGTTCCGAAGACGTCCTTTTCTGTTTTCGATCCAGCCATGATCAATCCACAAACGGTTCGACGATCGTGCGCCTGCCGAGCAGGAAGGCGTCCGCAACGAGACGAAGCGGCGCCAGATCGACGTCGCTCGCCCCTGTCGCGGCGAGCGTGACGAAGCGCCGGTAAAGCTCCCGATATTCCTCATCGGGCGCCTCGGCAACGGTCTTGCCGTCGATCGCCATGATCCGGCCGCCGCGGGATAGCGTCATCCGGCCCTGGTCGGTTTCGACCAGGATATCCCAGCTCTGCGGCCCGGTCTGGCGGAAATCGAACTCGGCGGTCACAGGCAGGCCGTCGATGTCGGTCAGCGTCAGCTTCGCGGCAATCGGCGCCTGGCAATTGGCGGGGAAGGCGAGCTCGGCCGCGGTGACGAACACCTGAGACGGCAGGATCCTGGTCAGGATCGACAGCGCATTGATGCCGGGATCGAACACCCCGAGCCCGCCCGGCTCCCAGATCCAGGCCTGCCCGGGATGCCAGACGCGGACGTCCTCTTTCCAGTTGATGTGCACGGAACGGATGCGGCGGGCGGCGAGCCACTCGCGCGCCGGCTCGACCGCCGGCGCATGGCGCGAATGCCAGGTCGCAAACAGCGTTCGCTTGGCCTCACCGGCCATCGCGATCAATGGATCGAGCTCGGCAACGCCGGCGCCGGGCGGCTTCTCCAGCATGACATGCTTGCCGGCCCTGAGCGCTGCGACCGCCTGGGCGCGGCGTACTTGGGGCGGCGTGCAGAGCGACACCGCGTCGATCGGCGGACCTTTTTCCAGCAGCTCTTCGATGGTCGCGAAATGCGGCAGATCCGGCAGCGAGGCATTGCGGCTGGCGACGGCCGCCAGCGTCGCGCCGGGAACCGCTGCGATGGCGCCGACATGCTGGTCCCGCGCGATCTTGCCGAAGCCAACGATGGCGATGCGAAGTTCAGTCACGATCTTTCTCCAGCTTCCGCGGACGGCAGCGCTTCGGCCGGTACAGTCTCGATCACTGTACCCTCGTGGCGGCGCATGCCGTTGTGAATGACGTAGACCATCGCCTCCGACGCAGTCGTTGCATCACCGGCCGCGATGGCATCGACGATCTTCTGATGCCAGAGCAGAACGGTGTCGCGGTCCTCCGGTTCGACCGGTGCGCTGAGCAGGAATGAGGCGCGCAACGCAGCCTCGATGACGTGCCCGATCGAGCGCATGAACAGATTTCCGGAGGCGCGCGCCACACCGACATGGAGCGCGAGGTCGGCATCCGCGAAGCCAACGGAGTCGGAGGCTTCAAGCCGCATCCGCTCCATGCAGCGACGGAGCTCGGAGAGATCCTGCTCCGACCGCTGCGCCGCCGCGAGCATCGCCGCGCGCGGCTCGACCGCGAGGCGGATCTCGGCGAGGTCGTTGAGGAAACGCTTGTCGATCCCGGCATCCAGGTGCCAGGCCAGCACGTCGGCGTCGAACATGTTCCAGGCGACGCGCTCGCGCACGACCGTGCCGACGCGGGCCTTGGTAGTAAGCAGGCCCTTGGCCACCAGCGTCTTCACGCTCTCGCGCAGCACCGGTCGCGACACCCCGAACATCGCGATCATCTCGGCATCGCCAGGCAGGCGCGTCCCTTCTGCATATCGGCCGGCGATGATGTCAACGCCGATCGAGCGGGCCACTTCCGCGTGATTTGAGTGCGCCCGGCGCGTCGGAATGACGAGGATGCGCGAGGTGGTCATGAGACTGCTCCCGCGCGCTTTGCCACGGGCCGGCGCGCGAGCGCGACCAAACCCTGTTGCAAGGCGATGAAGGCGAACAGCAGCACCCCGGTCGCGATCTTGGTCCACCAGCTCGACAGCGTCCCGTCGAAATTGATGTAGGTCTGGATCATGCCCTGGATCAGCACGCCGAGGAAGGTGCCGATCACCGAGCCCTGCCCGCCCGTGAGCAGCGTGCCGCCGATCACGACGGCCGCGATGCTGTCGAGCTCGACGCCAACCGCGGACAGCGAGTAGCCGGCGCTGGTGTAGAAGGAGAAGACGATGCCGGCGAGCAGGCTCGACAGCATGTAGATCTTCACCGTCATCCTGCCGACGGCGACACCCATCAGGCTCGCGGTCGCCCGGCTGCCGCCGAGCGCATAGACATTGGCGCCGAACCGGGTCAGCTGCAGCAGCAATGCGCCGCCGATCACGATAGCAAGCATGATGATCGCGACCGCCGTCAGCCGTCCACCGCCGGGTAGTCGCAGTGCGAAGTCCGACACGGTCGAATAGACCGGTGCTGTGATCGGCACCGATTCCGTCGAGAGCAGGAAGCTGGCACCTCGGGCCAAAAACATCCCGGCGAGCGTCACGATGAAAGGCGGCAAATCGAAGACATGGATCACCGCGCCCATCGCCGCGCCGAAGGCCGCCGAGAGTGCGAGAATGGCGACGAAGGCGACCAGGGGCGGCATTCCCCAGCGCTCGATCGCAAGCGCGACGAACACCGTGGTGAAACCGATCACCGAGCCGACCGAGAGATCGATACCGCCCGAAATGATGACGAAGGTCATGCCGGTCGCGACGATGCCGAGGAAGGCGTTGTCGGTCAGGAGATTGCCGACCACGCGGGTGGAAGCGATGTTGGGAAACTGCATCGCGCAGAGTGCGAATCCCGCGACGAGCACGATCGCCGTGATGAGGACGGGCGGCAGGCCTTTCATGCCTTGGTCCTCCGCAGCCGCGCCACGACACCGGCAAAGCCGGACAGCTTCGGCGATTGCAGCAGCAGCACCGCGAGCACCACCACCGCCTTGACCAGCAAATTGAACTCGGGCGGATAGCCCGACAGCAGAATGCCCGTGTTCATGGTCTGGATGATCAGCGCGCCGAGCACGGCCAGCACGAGACTGAAGCGGCCGCCGAACAGCGAGGTGCCGCCGATCACCACCGCGAGGATGGCGTCGAGCTCGAGCCAGAGGCCGGCATTGTTGGCATCCGCGCCCATGATGTCGGCCGCTGCGATAACGCCGGCAAGCGCAGCGCAAACGCCGCACCAAACATAGACCGCCAAGATCATCGCGCGCGTGCCGACGCCGGCGAGCTCGCTTGCCCGCGCATTGCCGCCGGTGGCCTCGATCAGCAATCCGAGTGCCGAGCCGCGCACCACCGCACCGGTGAGGATCAGCATGCCGAGCGCAATCGCGACCGGCACGGGCACGCCGAGGATGGAGCCGTTGCCGAGCCAGACCAGATCGGGCGAGGAGAAGGTCACGATGCGGCCCTCGGTGATGAGCTGCGCGATGCCGCGCCCCGCCACCATCAGGATCAAGGTCGCCACGATCGGCTGCATGCCGAGCACCGCGACGAGAAATCCGTTCCACAATCCGCAGATCAGGCCCGCACCGAGCGCAGCCGCCAGCACCACGGCCAGACTGTGGCTGTCGGCGAGGCTCGCGGCGATCGCGCCGGAGATCGCCATGACAGCACCGACCGACAGATCGATGCCGCGCGTGGCGATCACCAGCACCATGCCGAGCGAGAGCAGCGCCACCGGCGTACCGCGGTTGAGCACGTCGATCATGCTGCCGAACAGGCGGCCGTCCTGCAGCCGCAGATCGAAAAATTGCGGCGACACCACGCGGTCGACCGCGAGAATGACGATCAATGCGAGGATCTGGGCAAGGCCGCGGCGCGGCAACAGCGCTGTCATGTGTGAGCCTCAAGCGCAACGGCGACGCTATCGGCGGCAATGGTGGCGAGAATGTTGCCGACGTCGATCGCCTCGCCCGCGAGCTCCTCGACATGGGCGCGGTCGCGCAGCACCACCACGCGATCGGAATAGGTCACGATCTCGTCGAGCTCGGAGGAAATCACGAGCAGCGCGAGCCCGTCATCGCAGAGCTCGCGGATCAGGCGGATGATCTCGGCATGCGCGCCGACGTCGATGCCGCGGGTCGGCTCGTCCAGCACGAGGAGCCGCGGCGAGGTCGCAAGCCACCGTGCCAGCAGTACCTTCTGCTGATTGCCGCCGGACAGCAGGCCGACGGGACGCTCCGGATCGGGCGGACGAATGTCGAGCATCTTGACGTAACGGCTCGCGATCTCGTCCTGCTCGCGTCGCGACAGCGGCCGATGCAAACCGCGCTTGGCCTGGAGCGCGAGCACGATGTTCTCGCGCACGGTGAGCTCGGCGACGATGCCGTCGGTCTTGCGCTCCTCAGGGCAATAGCCAAAGCCGTGGCGCACGCCGTCGCGCGGCGACTGAAGCCGGACAGGCGCGCCTTCCACCCTCGCCTGTCCGCGATCGGCGCGCTCGGCGCCGAACACCAGCCGTGCCGTCTCGGTCCGGCCCGAGCCGAGCAGGCCGGCGAGACCGACGACCTCGCCATGGCGCAGTTCGAGATTGAACGGCGCGACATAGCCGGCCTTGCCGTAACCCTGGAAGCTCGCACAGACTTCACGCGTCGTCTGTGCGCCTGCCGATGCCCGCGCGCTGGTGGTTTCGGCCAGCTCGCGGCCGAGCATCATCCGGATCAGCTCGAGCCGCGACAGCGACGCGGTCTCGCGCTCGCCGACCAGGCGGCCATTTCGCAAAACCGTGATGCGATCGGAGATCTCGTAGACCTGGTCGAGGAAATGGCTGACGAAGACGATGCCAATGCCGCGCTTGGCAAGCTGACGCATGATGCGAAAGAGGATCTCGACCTCATGGCGGTCGAGGCTCGCGGTCGGCTCGTCCAGGATCAGCACGCGTGCCGAGAGATCGACGGCGCGCGCGATCGCGGTGACATGCTGGATCGCCACCGAATAATTGCCAAGCGGCGCTGATACGTCGATGTCGAGACCGAAATCCGCGAGCAGCGACTTCGCGCGACGCCGCATCTCGCCTTCACGCACGATGCCGAAGCGCATCGGCTGCCGGTCGAGAAACAAATTCTGCGCCACCGAGAGGTTCGGCAGCAAATTGACCTCCTGATAGACCGTGGCAATGCCGGCCTGAACCGCCGCCTTGGCCGAGCGCGGCGCGACCTCTTCGCCGCTGATCCTGACGATGCCAGCATCGCGCGGGAATACGCCGGTGACGACCTTGATCAGCGTGGATTTGCCTGCGCCGTTCTCACCGAGCAGCGCATGGACCTCGCCGGCGCGAAGCGTGAAGTCGACCTCCTGCAACGCACGCACGGCGCCAAAGCTCTTGCTGATCCCGCGCACCTCCAGCAGGGAAGCAGCGGAATCCGGGCTGTTCTCCATGACAAATTCACTCCCAGCGGCGCCCGCTGACGATGCGGACACGGAGCCTGTTCATTCGTGCGGCGGTTTCGAGCGGGATCGCCGGACTGCCGAAACACGGTCGTCCGGCGACGCTCTCGCCTCAGTAACCGAGGCCCTTCTTGCTGTCGTAGATCTTCTGCGGATCATCGGTGGGCGTGTAGAGCTTCGACTCGGTCTGGATCCATTTCGGCGGAACGGTGCCCTTGTCCTTGAAGGCCGCGATGGCATCAAGCGCGGGGCCTGCCATGTTGGGCGTCAGCTCGACCGTGGCATTGGCTTCGCCGGCGACCATCGCCTTGAAGATGTCGGGGACCGCATCGATCGAGACGGTGAGGATCTCCTTGCCCGGCTTAAGGCCGGCTTCCTTCATCGCCTGGATCGCGCCGACCATCATGTCGTCGTTGTGTGCATAAACTGCGCAGATCGACTTGCCGCCGCCTTCGGCCTTGATGAAGCTTTCCATCACTTCCTTGCCCTTGGCGCGGGTGAAGTCGCCGGTCTGGCTGCGCACCACCTTCAGGTTCGCATGCTTGGCGATGGCGGTGTCAAAACCCTTCTTGCGGTTGGCGGCGACGCTGGCGCCGACCGTGCCCTGCAATTCGACGATGTTGCAGGCCTTGGCGCCGACGGTCTTCGCCAGCCAGTCGCCGGCGACCTCGCCTTCGTGAACGCTGTCGGAGGTCACGGCGGTGAGATAGAGCTCCTTGCCGGAGGGATCGATGTCGCGGTCGAGCAGCACGACCGGGATCTTGGCCTCCTTGGCTTCCTTCAGCACCGAGTCCCAGCCGGTCGAGACGACGGGCGCGAGGAAGATCGCATCGACATTCTGCGCGATGAAGGAGCGGATCGCCTTGATCTGGTTCTCCTGCTTCTGCTGCGCGTCGGCGATCTTGAGATTGACCTTGCGCTTGGTGGCCTCCTGCTTGGAGACCGAGGTCTCGGCCGCGCGCCAGCCGGATTCCGATCCGATCTGCGAGAAGCCGATGGTGAGCTCGGCGGCATTCGCCGGCAGCGCGAGCAGCAACGCGGCAGTGGCGCTGGCCGCAAAGAGGGCTTTGAGGATCATCAGGCGTATCTCCCAAAATGTTATCCGGGGCGCCGATCGGTAGCATCGCACCCACAGGCCGACCTTTGAGGCGGCGGGAGGGACTATTTCACGGAAGTTTGGTCCCGACTAGTCATATTGTCTGACTATTTGGGTCGGGTGCGACGGCTGGCAGCAGGGCCCCCCGTATGACACGCCCAGCGCGATTTTGTTCCAGCGATGCAACGCGGAGATGAAGAAAATGATACGGGCTGTTGCGAGAGCGACGGTGCGCTCCCTCGCCCCCGTTCTTACGGGGAGAGGGTTGGGATGAGGGGCTCTCTCCGCTCAACCGGTGACAGACGGACTCGTGGAGAGTCCCCCTCACCCGAATTTGCGCTTTGCGCAAATTCGACCTCTCCCCGCAAGCGGGGCGAGGTGAAGAAAGTCGGCGCTAGATCAGCTTCCGCTGCGCCAGATTCTTCATCAGCGCGCCGATGCCGAATGTCCAGGGCTCGCACTCGTCGCTGGTCCGCATGCGGTTGACGAGTTTGCCGAGCTGGGGCGCCGAGATCGTGACGATGTCGTCCCGCTTGTGGGTGAACCCCTGCCCCGGCGCTTCGCGATCCTTGACCGGCGCGAACATGGTCCCGAGGAACAGCACGAAGCCGTCAGGATATTGGTGCACCTTGCCGATGGTCTGCTCGACCAGATCGGTCGGATCGCGGCTGATCATGCTGATCGAGGAATGACCGTCGAGGACGAAACCATCCTGCCCCTTCACGTTCAGGCTGATGTCGAGCTTGCGGGCGTCGTCGAGGGTAAAGCTGTCGTCGAACAGACGGAGCAGCGGGCCGATGGAGCACGAGGCGTTGTTGTCTTTGGCCTTCGACAACAGCAGCGCCGAACGGCCTTCGAAGTCGCGCAGATTGACGTCGTTGCCGAGCGCGCCGCCGACGATCTTGCCGCGGCTCGAGACGAACAGCACCAGCTCCGGCTCGGGGTTGTTCCAGGTCGACTTCGGATGCAGCCCCGCATCCATGCCGGTGCCGACCGACGACAAGGTCGGCGCCTTGGTGAAGACCTCGGCATCGGGGCCGATGCCGACCTCGAGATACTGGCTCCAGGCGTTCTGGTCGATCAGCACCTGCTTCAGATGCATCGCCTGGTCCGAGCCCGGCTTGAGCTTCGACAGATCGTCGCCGATCAGCCGCGTCACTTCCTTTCGGATTGCTTCGGCCGAGGCCGGATTGCCTTTCGCCCGCTCCTCGATCACTCGCTCCAGCATCGAGATGGCAAAGGTGACACCGGCTGCCTTCAGCGTCTGGAGATCGACCGGCGCGAGCAGCCACGGCTTCTTGGCATCGCGCTGATCGGGTGGCGTGTTGGCGACGATAGCGTCGAGATCGCCGATGCGCTCGCCCTTGATCGCGGCAAGCGCCTTCGCCGGATTCTCTTCCTCGCAGAGTGCGCTGACGGTCGGGAATTTTGCGGTGACGTCGAACACACCATCGCCGCGCACGGCGACCACGGCCGGGCCATTCGCCTGCGGCAGCCAGACGCGGCCGACAAGCGTTCCCCGCGTGCCGTCCTCGGGGAGAAGGTCCTTAACCGTCAATGTCGTCATGGGCGCGTCCTCGCTCTTTTCGGATCGGCCTCGCTGGCGGAGGCCTATCACATTGGCGAAGACCAATAAACGTCTGGGACGGGAAGTCCAGCGCGGCAGCCCGCCGCGCTTCTATGCCCCCGCCCGTGCTTTTCGGGCCGCAATCTGCTGAAGCGCCCAGCGCGCGTTCTTGCGCACCTCGGGATCGGGATCGTCGGCGATGACGGCGAGGAACGCTTCGCCGTCGTGGTGGGCGATCTCGCCGAGCGCGGCAGCCGCCTCTTTCCGCAAATTAGCCTGGTCGTGGTTGACGCAATTTCCGATCGGGCGAACCGCGCGCTCGATCTTCATCCGGCCAAGGCTGCGGATTGCCTTCAGGCGAACCTGCCAGAACTCGTCACTGAGCGAAGCGATGAGCTGGTCGGCGGCGATCGAGCCGTTGACGTTGAGGCCCAGCGTTTCGGCGGCCATCTCCCGCACCATCCAGTCCGAATCCTTCAACGCGCGCGTGATCATCTCGGCCGCGGGCTTCATCTGCGAGAAGGCTAGCGCACTGACGGCGGCACGGCGCACATGCGCGTCGGGATCGTTGATCAGCGCGGTCAGCGCCGGAATTGATTCCTCCAGCTTGAGGAACCCGATCACGCCGATCGCCTGCACCCGCACGGCTGCGTCGGCATCCTGGAGCGCTTCGAGCGCCGGTTTCAGCGTATCCTTGCAGCGCAGCTCCTTCAGCGCACGCAACGCGCCCATGCGGACGAAGGCGTGGGCATGCTTGACCAGCGGCAGGATGATTTCGGCGCAAGCCGGATCCTTGAACTCGGCCATGCTGTCGGCCGCGGCGGCCGCGACGATTCTCTCAGGATCGACCAGCAGCTTGATCAGCGCGCTGGCGGCCTCCGGCCCGTCGAACTCGCCGAGCGCCATCGCGACCTGCTGGCGGACGCCGGCGTCGGGATCGGCGACCATTTTGGCGAGATGGCCGACCGCTGCGGGATCACCGGAATGGCCGAGCGCTATGATGGCGACGCGGCGCTCCCCTGGATCGGCGGCCTGGAGCCGCTCGTCGGCATCTTCGAGATCGTCGTAGGATTCGAACGGGCTCGACATGACTACCTCAGGAGATATGGAATGTTGACGGTGACGGCGCCGGTCGGGCAATCCGCCTCGCAGGGCATGCAGTACCAGCATTCGTCATAGGCCATGTAGGCCTTGTTGGTCATATCGCTGATCCGCAGTACGTCCAGCGGGCAGACGTCGACGCACACCGTGCAGCCCTTGTCCGCGATGCATTTGGCGTCGTCGACGACCACCGGAACCGATGTCTGATAAGAAGCGAGAGGCATCGTATGTCTCCTGTTATTTGTGCGGCGGGTCAGGCGGTCGCGCGGATGCGCTGCTTGTCGTAGAGATCCTTCTCATCGTCAGCGATCGGGACGATATAGGGCTCCACGGCACGCTTCTCGCTGGTCATCTTGCCGTCCTGCTTGCTGAGCAGCGTGTGGCAGAACCAGTTCTCGTTGTCCTTCTCCGGGAAATCCGTCCGCCAGTGATAGAGGCCCCAGCGGCTTTCCTCGCGGTAGAGCGAGGCATGCACTGCCATGTCCGCACAATCCATGATCGACTGGACTTCGAGCGCGCGGAGCAGTTCGTGCGCGTTGCGCGCGATCATGCGCTCCTGCATGTCTTCCCTCGCTTCGGCGAGCCGGCGCATGCCGAGCTCGTATTTGCGCGTGACTTTCGGCGGCTGGAGATAGTCATTGACGAGACGCCGGGTCTTGTACTCGATCTGGTTCGGCGGAATGCCGTCCTCGCGTTTGGTCGGCGCCATCACGCGGTCACGTTCGCTGGCGACATCGGCCGCGTCGAATTCCGCGAAGTCGTGATTGTCCGCGAACTCCATCGCGTCGATGCCGGCGACCGAACCGTTGGTGAAGGCGCCGAGCATGTAATTGTGCGGCACGCTCGCCATGTCGCCGGCGGCATAAAGGCCCGGCACGGTGGTGCGCGCGTTGTCGTCGACGAACACGCCTGACGCACTGTGACCGGAGCAGAAGCCGATCTCGGAGATATGCATCTCGATCGACTCGCTGCGGTAGTCGACACCGCGCCCCTGCTGGAACAGGCCGCGCGTGGGACGCTCGACCTTGTGCAGCGTCGATTCGATCTCCGAGATGGTGTCGGGGTGAAGATGCTTGAGCTGGAGGAACACCGGGCCCTTGCCGGACAGCAGCTCGTTGTAGAATTCCAGCATCATCTGGCCGGACCAGTAATCGCATTCGATGAAGCGCGATCCCTCGTTGTTGGCGGTGAAGGCGCCGAAGGGACCGGCGACGTAGGCGCAGGCCGGGCCGTTATAGTCCTTGATCAGCGGATTGATCTGATAGCATTCGAGGTTCGCTAGCGCCGCACCGGCGTGATAGGCCATGGAATAGCCGTCACCGGAATTGGCCGCGTTCTCGTAGGTGCCGAACATGTAGCCGGAGGTCGGCAGGCCAAGACGGCCGGCGGCGCCCATGCACAGGATGACGGCCTTGGCCTTGATCACCAGCATCTCGGCGGTGCGGGTGTTGACGCTGATCGCGCCGGCAATGCGGCCGTCTGCGGACTTGAGCAGCCGCGTCGCCATGTAGCGGTTGGAAATCAGGATGCGGGCGCGGCGGAGCTGGCGATACAGCGCCTTCTTCACCGTCTCGCCGTTTGGCATCGGCAGCACGTAAGTGCCGATGTGGTGCACCTTCTTGACGGCGTAGTCGCCGTTCTCATTCTTCAGGAAGCGGATGCCGAAACTGTCGAGCTCCTCGATGATCGAGTAGCAATTTTGCGCGTATTTGTAGACCGCCTTCTGATCGACGATGCCGTCATTGGCGATGGTGATTTCCTTGGTGTACTGCTCCGGCGTCGCGTAGCCGGGAATGACGGCATTGTTCAAGCCGTCCATGCCCATCGAGATGGCTCCGGAGCGCTTGACGTTGGCCTTTTCGAGCAGGACGACGTTGGCCTTCGGGTTCTTCAGCTTCGCCTTCAGCGCTGCCATCGGGCCGGCCGTGCCGCCGCCGATGACGAGCACGTCACAGGAAACCTCCGAAAGTCCGTCGACGATCTGATCTAGTGACATCGCTTGCTCCTGGTCCGCCGGCAGATCCGGCGCCTTTGCATCAGATTTGTTCAGCAGGCGTCCCGGCGATAGCAATTAGTTGTCGCCGGGGTGCGATTTGCGCCTCAGCGCTCGACAAAGGCCTTTTCGATCACGAAATGGCCGGGCCGGCTGTGATTGCCCTCGACAAAGCCACGTGCGGACAACATCGCGGGAAGTTCCTCCAGCATCGCCGGGCTGCCGCACAGCATGATGCGGTCGGTCTCGATATCGAGGCCTGACAGACCGATGTCGTCGAACATCTGGTTCGACGCGATCAGGTCGGAGATGCGGCCGCGATTCCTGAACGGCTCGCGGGTGACGGTCGGGTAGTAGACGAGCTTGTCACGAATCAACGGCCCGAAGAACTCGTGATTGCGCAGCCCTTCGACGAGGTGCTCGCCATAGGAGAGCTCGGAGACCTGGCGGCAACCATGGGCGAGCACGATGGTCTCGTAATTCTCGTAGACATCGGGGTCCTTGATCAGGCTGGCGAACGGCGCGAGCCCCGTTCCGGTCGAGAGCAGCAGCAGGCGCTTGCCGGGAATGAGATTGCCGGTGATCAGCGTGCCGGTGGCCTTGCGGCCAACCAGGATGACGTCACCCTCCCTGATCTTCTGAAGGCGTGAGGTCAGCGGACCGTCCTGCACCTTGATCGAGAAGAACTCGAGCGCCTCCTCGTGATTGGCGCTCGCCATGCTGTAGGCCCGCAGCAACGGTTTGCCCTCGACTTCCAGCCCGATCATCGCGAACTGGCCGTTCTGGAAGCGGAAGCCCGGATCGCGCGTCGCGGTGAAGCTGAACAGGCTATCGGTCCAGTGCCTGACCGACAGGACCGTTTCCTTTTGAAATGCGCTCATTGTCTCTCCTGACCTCGATTGCGCACAAGGTTTCGGAGAGACAGGAATCCGGCAACGCCGAACTGAAATTCCCGGTCGATTAGTTTCACATTTCGCGGGCGATGATCGAACAGCAGGCAGCGAAGATCAGCGTCGCGCACCTGCGCCTGGCAATTAGTTGCTATCGCAGCAGCGCTGCGGCAACGTAGAGAAGGGTCGGAGACACGTCATGACCTTGGTGGCACCGACCGTGGCAGATTACGAAGCAAGCGCCGACCTCGCGACGCTCCGCGTCCGCACCGCTGAGGACGACACGCTGGACTTGCCGGCGGAAACGCTCCGCCTCTCCTGCAAATGCGCCCACTGCACCCGCGCCCGCTTCGACGGCCGCTTCCCCGAGCGGTTTCCAGGCATCGCGATCACCGAGATCGGCGATCTCGGTTACGGGCTGAACATCTCTTTTTCGGATGGGCACAATCGTGGGATTTACCCGAAGCCGTATTTGTTGAGCCTGGCGGGGCGGTAGACGCGACAGGTCGTCCTCCAAACTCCGCTGTCATTCCCCGCGAAGGCGGGGACTCCAGTACGCCGCAGCTTCTCGATAACTCATTCACGTCTCTGGAATACTGGATCGCCGGTCAAGCCGGGCGATGACAGCGGAGTGAATCTGGCACGGACATTGCTCCTCTTTAGAACGGTTTGAACGTTCCGGAGGCAGATGATGTTGCAGGCGGCGGCCAATGTGGTTCGCGGGACGGTTCCCGCCACGATCCGGCCTGCCGGCGGTTCCTCGCTGCTGCTCACCGAGAACCAGCAATGGATCGGCGGACCGCCGGCGTTGATGGACAAGCTCAGCCAGCGCGAGCGGGAGCTGGTGCTGAAGCAGGGCCGCCGAAAAGTCCTCAACCGTGGCCAGACGCTGTTCAGCCAGGGTGGCAAGCATGACGGTATCTGGCTGATCGAGAGCGGCCGTATCCGGGTGTTCTACACCTCTCCGCTCGGCCGCGAGATCACGCTGGCCTATTGGCATGTCGGCAATTTTGTCGGCGGGCCGGAAGTGTTCGAAGGCACCGTGCATCAATGGTCCGGCGTTGCATCCAGCAATTGCAGCGTGGTGCATCTGCCCGGAAAGGAGCTGCGATCCCTTGCGGTCGAGATCCCGAACCTCGCGATCGGCCTGATCGAAGGCCTGACCTTCAAGGGGAAGTGCTATTCAGCGCTGGCCCAGATGCTGGGAACGCGCTCGATCACACAGCGCCTTGCGCATCTGTTGCTGCATCTCGTCGATCTCTACGGCGTCGAGGACGCCGACGGCCGGGTGATCGCCGCAGCTTTCACCCATGCGGATATCGCCCACATGGTCGGCGCCACCAGGCAATGGGTCACGATCAGCCTGAAGCGCATGCAGGAGAAGGGAATCGTGCTGACCAAGCGCTCGCAGATCGTGGTCTGCCGGCCCGACGTGCTGGAAGAGATGCGAGGGCAAGGGTCTGACTAGGGCCGGTGCCCATGCAAGCGGCTTTATAGTGCAGGACTGCCCAAGGAGTATGCAATCGACTTTTCCCGGCAACTAATCGACTGTGGCGCTCATTCCGGATTTGCCCTGCCCACGCCCTCACCCAATCATGGCAACCACAGCACATCCAACCGAATGAGGATGAGAATGGTCCGCCATCTTCCCACGCTCTCGATCGCGATGTCGGTGACGTCGCTGGCGCTTCTCCTCGCGCAGCCGGCCGCGGCGGAAACCGTTACGCTCGGCATCGGAACGCAGGACACCACGACCAACACGGTGACCGCCGGCGTCGTCATCCGCCAGCTCCACCTCCTCGAGAAATATCTGCCGAAGGACGGCAAATACGCCAACATCAAGTTCGAGCTGGAGTGGCAGAATTTCACCTCCGGTCCGCCCGTCACCAACGCGATGATGGCCAACAAGCTGCAGATCGGCATGATGGGCGACTATCCGCTGATCGTGAACGGCTTCACTTTCGACAGCAATCCTGAGAGCAAGAGCCGGCTGATCGGCATCGCCGCTTACAGCCTGTCGGGCTCCGGCAACGGCATCGTCGTTCACAAGGATTCGCCCTACTACGATCTCGCCGACCTCAAGGGCAAGCTCGTCAGCGTGCCGTTCGGCTCTGCTGCGCACGGCATGGTGTTGAAGGCGATGCAGGACCGCGGTTATGCATCGGATTTCTTCCAGCTGGTCAGCCAGAGCCCGGAGGTCGGCTCGACCAATCTCCAGGAGAAGAAGATCGACGCGCATGCCGACTTCGTTCCGTTCGCCGAGTTGCTGCCGTTCCGCGGTTTTGCGCGAAAGATCTTTGACGGCGTCGAGACCAATCTGCCGACCTTCCACGGCATCGTGGTCCGCACCGATTTCGCCGAGAAATATCCCGAGGTCGTCGTCGCCTACTTCAAGGCGCTGATCGCCGCCAATCAATGGCTGCGTGACGATCCCAAGCTCGCCGCCGAGAAGATCCAGGAATGGACCGGCATTAACAAGGAGGTCGTCTACATCTTCCTCGGCCCCAGCGGCAACATGACCACCGATCCCTCGGTCAAGCCGGCGCTGATCGACGCCGCTACGGCCGACGTCAAGGTGCTGCAGAACCTCGGCCGGATGAAGGAGTTCGATCCGAAGAAATGGGTCGACGACAGCTACATCCGCAAAGCCTATTCCGAGATGAAGCTCGACTATGACGCGCAGCTTGCGAGCACCAAAAATTACGAGATCTCCGGTGAAGATTCCTTCTGCAAGAAGCCGATCGCCGATCCGCGCAAGGCCGGCGAGGTCTGGGTTGACGAGGCCGGCATCATGCCCTTCTCGTCAACCACCTGCACGCTCGGCGCCTATGCCGACTACAAGGCCAAGGGCAAGAAGATCAACGTCGCCTACGTGTTCGATACCACCCGCGGCATCAAGCTGTTCGCCGACCAGGCCTTCTTCGCGGTCGGCAATGGCGAGGTTGTGCCGTTCCTGCTGAAGAAGGACGCCGAAGCCTATGCCGCCAAGATCAGCGGCAAGGTGCTCGGCTTCGACGACGCGGTGAAGGCGGCGGTCGGCGGGGGCAAGACGTGAGCAGTCCCGCCCTCCTCAGACATCCCGAAGACAGCATGCCGGCAAGTGCAATCGCGGAGGCAAGCGCCATGCCCGCCTCCACGCCACCCGCATCACCGCCCTCCTTCGGCACGCTCGCGTTGCGCTGGTATCGGCTCAACCGGGGCGGGCTGCGCGCGACCGCCATCGGCATCATCTCACTGCTTGCCTTCCTGCTGGTCTGGCACCTGCTGACGACCTATCGCGTCGTGTTCTTCGTGCGCTTCACCAACGTGCCCTCGCCGCTCGCGGTCTATGCGAGCTTCACCAAGGCGATCCACGATCCGAAATTCCTGCTGCACGTCCTCTTGAGCTGCCGGCGCATCTTCTTCGGCTTCTCGCTCGCGGCCATCGTTGCGGTGCCGCTCGGCCTGATCATGGGCCGCTTCAAGCTGGTCCACGAGATCATCTTCCCCGTGGCGGAGGTGCTGCGGCCGATCCCGGCGATCGCCTGGGTGCCGATGACCATCATGCTGTGGCCGACCAACGAGCAGAGTATCGTCTACATCACGTTCCTCGGCTCGTTCTTCCCGATCTTGGTCAACACGCTGCACGGCATGTCCCTGGTCGATCCCGTGCTGGTGCGCGCCGCGCAATGTCTCGGCGCGCGGGAGCGCTCGATCTTCCGCGATGTGTATTTTCCGGCCTCGCTCCCGCACATCTTCACCGGCCTCACCGTCGGCATGGGCGTGGCCTGGGTGTCGTTGATTGCCGCCGAGATGATCTCGGGGCAGTACGGCATCGGCTATTTCACCTGGGAGGCCTATTCGCTGGTCCAGTATGCCGACATCGCGCTCGGCATGATCGCGATCGGCGTGCTCGGCCTCGGATCGAGCATGTTGATCCGAGGCGCCGGACAATTGGTGATGCCGTGGAGGTCAAGATGAGCGAGATCGTTGTCAAGGCACCGCAGGGCCATATCGAGGTCAAAAACTTCTCCCTCAGCTACGACAGCATCGAGGGGCCGGTCGAAGCCGTCACCGATACGCAGATTCATGTGAAGCCTGGCGAGTTCGTCTCGATCGTCGGGCCCTCCGGATGCGGAAAGTCGACGCTGCTCAACGCGGTCGCCGGTTTCCTCAAACCGACCACGGGCATTGTCACCGTCGACGGCGAGAGGGTGAACGGTCCGAGCGCCGAGCGTGGCATGGTGTTCCAGCAATATTCGCTGTTTCCCTGGAAGACGGTGCGGGAGAATGTCGAGTTCGGTCTGAAGATGCGCGGCATGCCGCGCTCGCAGCGCGAGCGCGCCGCGCGCACGCTGCTGGGACTGGCGGGCCTCGAAGCCTTCGAAAAGCATTATCCCGAGAAACTCTCGGGTGGCATGAAGCAGCGCGTCGGCATCGTCCGCGCGCTCGCGACGGGGCCCAAAGTGCTGCTGCTGGATGAACCCTTCGGCGCGCTCGACGCACAGACCCGCGTCATCATGCAGCAGATCCTCACCAACATGTGGCAGCGGCTGAAGATCTCGGTGCTGTTCGTCACCCACGACATCGACGAGGCGATCTTCCTATCCGACCGCGTCTACTGCATGACCGCCCGCCCCGGCTCGATCAAGGCGGAGATTCCGATCCCGCTGGAGCGGCCGCGGCAGCAGTCGATGATGATGTCGTCGGAATTCCTGGCATTGCGCCGCGGACTGATGTCGCTGATCCGTGAGGAAAGCATCAAGGCGATGGGCGGCGAGCTCAACGACATGGGCATGCAGGGGCTGAACATCGAGCTGCACGGGCATTCGCTCGCGGATGTGATTTAGCGATTTCTCGACGGTTACTTCCCTTCTCCCCTTGTGGGAGAAGGTGGCGCGAAGCGCCGGATGAGGGGTATGCTTCCGCGTGCTCCCTGCTACAGATTGACTCGCGGATAGAACCCTTCACCCGTCTCGCCGCTGCGCGGCGAGCCACCCTCTCCCACAGGGGGAGAGGGTGCACTGCCATCGCCGCGCGATTGCTTCTACTTGAACCAGTGCACCAGCGCGATGCTGATGCCGAGCAGCAGCAGCAGCGACAACGTTACGGCCGCCGTCACCCGCCCCCCGACATTGGCAAGCACCTTGACATCGACACCCAGGCCAAGCGCGGCCATCGACACCACCGTGAGAAAGCCCGTGATCCGCGTGATCGGCGCAACCACCGTGGACGGCACGATCTCGAGCGAGCGCAGGGTCGCCAGCGCAAGGAAGCCGAGGATGAACCACGGGACCAGGCGGAAGAAGCCGACATTGGTCTTCTTGGCGTCGCTGTGCCAGCGCGAGGCCGTCAGCGAGAGGCCGACAACCACCGGCCCGAGCATCAGCACGCGCATCAGCTTGACGAGCGTGCCGATCTGCGTCGAGACGAGCCCCGCCGGTACCGTCGCGGCCAGCACCTGCGGCACGGCATAGACGGTGAGGCCTGCGAGGATGCCGTATTGCGTGGCCGATAGCTGCAGCAGCGGAATCAGCAGCGGCAGGCCGAGCACCATCATCACGCCGAGAATCGCGGTGAAGGAGATCGACGATGCGATCTCGTCATTGTTGGCGCCGATGATCGGCGCCACCGCCGCAATCGCCGAGTTGCCGCAGATCGAGTTGCCGCAGGCGATCAGGATCGAGAGCCGCGTCGAGAGACCAAGCAGGCGGCTGATGCCGAAGGAAACGCAGAGCGCGACCACGACGACGGCCGCGATCGATGCCAACAGCGCGACGCCGGACGCCGCGATAGCAGCAAAGCTGATCGAGGCCCCCAGCAGCATGACGGCGACTTCGAGCAGCTGCTTAGCGCTGAAGGCGATGCCGGACTGCCAGCGCGGCGCGGGCTTCCAGAAGCTGCGCACGGCCATGCCGAGCAAGATCGCCATCACCAGCGCCTCGACGTAGGGATGCTCGAAGACGCCCAATTCCGCCCGTTCGAGGAGGGCCGAAACACCGGCCACGGCGATGCAGAGGAGGATTCCGGGAATCAGCGCGACGATGCGGCCAGTGGCCGTGGTCGGCTTGGCGTCGGCCGGGCTGGATGCTTGATTCTGCGACACAAATCTCTCCCCAAGGAGAAGGATTTATACGCAGCGCCATCCGATTGGGAAATAAGTTTTCGACATATCAGGGCCGAGGGAAGTTCTATCCTTAGCCCGGAATAATCCGGCTCGGAAGGCCAGGCGCCCTTTAGAAGGTCAGGCGCGCCTTAGAAGATCAGGCACCCTCAGAAGATAAGGCTCTTGGCCAGCGAGGCGACGCGGCTGAAGCCGTCGTAGACGCCGGGCTCGAAGAAGGCCGCACGCGCCAGCACGATGCCGGCGACCAGCGACCAGAACAGGCCGGTGCCGACCCGCAGCAGCAGCTTTGACCCGCGCGAGCGCGGTTGGGTGTCCGTTGCGGACACCAATTGCTCGCCGAAAGGCTCAAATCTGGTGCGTTCCATAGCAGTCAATCCATCAATTTCTGATGGAAATGTCGTCGTTTCGGCCTCAAACAGCAATGGAAGCGATTGGCTTTTTTGCCTCCCGGAGGGGAAACTCCTTCCGCTGGACGGACCCGAGGCAATAGTTTTCTTCTTCCGGCCTATTTGAGCACCCGCTCCCCGGTGAGCAGGTAGCGCCGCGCCTATGAAAGGAATCCGCCTATGCCAAACCCCCGCGTGCGCATCTACACGGATTACAAGAGCCCTTACGCGTTCGTCGCCAACAAGCGCCTGTTCGAACTGCAGGAGACGCACGGCGTCGAGCTCGAATGGCTGCCCTATACGCTACGCGTCGCCGAATTCATGGGGACCGTGGAAGAGCGCACGCCGCATTTCTGGCGCAAGGTCCGCTATGCCTATATGGACGCGCGGCGCTATGCCAATGCGCAGGGCCTCGTCATGAAAGGGCCCCGGCGGATCTACGACGCGTTCTATTCCAGCGTCGGCATGCTGTTCGCCCAACAGCACGGCTTCTTCCGGCCTTATCACGACACGGTGTTTCGTCGGTTCTGGAGCCATGAGCTCGAGATCGACGATCTCGCCGCAATCACCGACGTCATCACGTCCTGCGGTGGCTCAGCCAGTGAGTTCGAAGCTTACGTCCACGGCCCTGCCCGCGCCGAGCATGACCGCATCATCGACGAGGCCGAAGCGCTCGGCGTATTCGGCGTACCGACCATGGTGTTCAACGGCGAGCTGTTCTGGGGCGGCGACCGCATCGACATGTTGATCGAACGCATCGAGAAGCCTGAGACGATCGAGGCCGCGCTCGGCAGCCGCCATCGCAAGCCGGTATGAGCAGCAACGCTACGCCGCCAGCCCACTCCCCACCGGAGCAAACTCCAGCCCGAGGCTTTCGGCCACCGCTTTGTTAGTGATGCGGCCGCGATGCACATTCAGTCCGTTGCGCAGATGTGGATTTTCCAATACCGCAGCAAAACCCTTGTTCGCGAGCATCAGGCCGAACGGCAGCGTCGCGTTGTTCAGCGCCTGGCTCGACGTCACCGGCACCGCGCCGGGCATATTGGCCACGCAGTAATGCACGACGCCGTCGACCAGATAGGTCGGATCGGCATGCGTGGTCGGGTGCGAGGTCTCGAAGCAGCCGCCCTGATCGATCGCGACGTCGACCAGCACGGCGCCCGGTCGCATCGATGCCAGCATCGCACGCGTGACGAGCTTGGGCGCACTCGCGCCCGGCACCAGCACCGCGCCGATCACGACGTCGGCAGCGAACACCTCCTCCTCGACTGACTCGATGGTGGAGAAGCGGGTGCGCACGCGCCCTGCAAAGAGATCGTCAAGCTCCCGCAATCGAGGAATAGAGCGGTCGATCACGGTGACTTCGGCGCCAAGGCCCGCGGCCATGCGCGCGGCTTGCGTTCCCACTACGCCACCGCCGAGCACGACGACCCGCGCCGGCTGCACGCCGGGAACGCCGCCCAGCAGCAGCCCGCGGCCGCCGGCCGAGCGCTTGAGCGCGGCGCCGGCGGCCTCGATGGCGAGGCGGCCGGCGACTTCGCTCATCGGCGCAAGCAGGGGGAGGTGACCGGCCGCGTCGGTGACGGTTTCATAGGCGATCGCAGTACAGCCGGAGGCGAGCAAACCCCTGGCCTGTTCGGGATCCGGCGCGAGATGGAGATAAGTGAACAGGATCTGGCTTTCGCGGAGCTGGGCCCACTCGCTTTTCTGGGGCTCCTTCACCTTCACGATCATGTCGGACTTCGCAAATATCTCGCGCGCGCTGTCGGCAATGGCGGCCCCTGCCCGCCTATAGACATCGTCGGATGCGCCGATGCCGCCACCCGCGCCGGTTTCGACCGTCACCTCGTGCCCGGCCGCGACATATTCGCGGACTGCGCCCGGGGTGAGCCCGACGCGATATTCCTGCACTTTGATTTCCTTGGGCAAACCGACGCGCATCCCGGGCCTCCTTTTGATTCACCTCATGATCGTAGCGACCTGCCCGGTTTGGTTTCGTGCAAATATCCGCTAGCTTTGGCCTCCCTGCGCCGGTTTCCGGCGCGCAAACGCCCTTTCACGCTGGAAACGAAACTTTGGCCCTGGACCGGAAAGATCTCGCCATCCTCGCGGAACTCACGACCAACGCGCGGGCCAGCCACACCGAGCTCGCCAACAAGGTTGGGCTATCAAGCACCGCGCTCGCGCGGCGGCAGAAGGCGCTTGAGGACGACGGCTACATCCAAGGCTATCAGGCCACGCTCGACCTCGCGCAATTCGGCCTCACCACCACGGTGCTGGTCCGCATCGCGCTGGAAAGCCAAAGCGACGAGGCGTTGAAGGCGTTCGAGGCGGAAGTGGTGAAATGCCCGTCCGTCGTGCGCTGCTTCCTGATGTCGGGGACCGACGACTACATCCTGATCGTGCTCGCCCGCGACATCCAGGATTTCGAGCGCATCCATCGCATGGAGCTGTCGCGCCTGCCGCGCGTCGCGCGGGTACAATCGAGCTTCGCGCTGCGCGAGGTCGTCAACCGCGCCGTGCCGAATGTGGTGTTCGGCGAAGTAAAGCGCTGACCGCAACTCTCGGAAAGCGAACTGCCGGCAAGGGAATCAAAAGGAACCAACCGGTCGGTGGTCCGTTGGGCGCTATTGGCCGGTGGAGGCGTGCCCCCGCGTCAACACGGCTGACGTCCGGCACGGTCGCCGTCGCAGGGAGCAGGACATGGGCGATGTCACGCATCAGATTTCCGAACGAATCCCGATCCATCTTGTCGTCAACGGCGTCAGTCACACGCTCGATCTCGTGCCATGGACAACGCTGCTCGACGCCTTGCGGGATCATCTTGCACTGAGCGGCACCAAGAAGGGGTGCGACCATGGTCAGTGCGGCGCCTGCACCGTGCTGGTGGATGGCCGGCGCGTCAATTCGTGCCTCACGCTCGCCGTCATGAAGGACGGCGCGGAGATCACGACTGTCGAAGGTCTTGCCAAGGACGGCGCGCTGCATCCCGTGCAACAGGCGTTTATCGACCATGACGCCTTCCAGTGCGGCTATTGCACGCCGGGACAGATATGTTCGGCGGCCGGACTGCTCGCCGAAGGCCGCGCCCGTGATTCCGACGAGATCCGGGAGCTCATGAGCGGAAACCTCTGCCGCTGTGGCGCCTATCCGAACATCGTCGCCGCCATCCAGCAGGCAATGGGCCAGCCATGAACAACTTCCAATACGCCCGAGCCAACGATGTCGCCGACGCGATCCGCCTGCTCGCCGCCGATCCCGGCGCCAAGCTGATCGCCGGCGGCACCAATCTGATCGACCTGATGAAAGAGAATGTCGAACGCCCCTCCCGGCTGATCGACATTTCCCGCCTGCCGCTCCGGGAGGTCCAGGAGACGACCGACGGGTCCTTGCGCATCGGCGCCCTGGTGCCGAACTCGGACCTCGCCTACCATCCATTGATCGAGCAGCGCTATCCCCTGCTCGCCAGCGCCATCCTGGCCGGCGCGTCGGCGCAATTGCGCAACATGGCCTCCGTTGGCGGCAATCTGATGCAGCGAACGCGTTGCGCCTATTTCTATGACACGGCCACGCCGTGCAACAAGCGACATCCCGGCAGCGGCTGCTCCGCAATGGACGGCCTTAACCGCAACCATGCGATCCTGGGCACGAGCGCCGCTTGCATCGCGACCAACCCATCCGACATGAGCGTGGCGCTTGCCGCGCTCGACGCGCTCGTGCACATCGCGGGTCCCTCCGGCGAACGCACCATCGCGCTGACCGATTTCCATCGGCTGCCTGGCGATAAGCCTCATGTCGATACCAACCTCGGCACCGGCGAGATCATCACGGCGATCGAACTGCCGCCGCGCGGCTTTGCTCACAACTACAGCTACCTCAAAGTTCGCGACCGGATGTCCTATGCTTTTGCTCTGGTTTCGGTTGCCGCCGCACTCGAATTGGAGGGCAACGCGATCAGCGGGGCGCGCGTGGCGCTCGGCGGCGTGGCTCACAAGCCCTGGCGCAGCCTCGAAGCTGAAGCGGGCCTGCGTGGCCAAGCCGCGACGCCCGATCATTTCTCGCACGCCGCGGATCTCTTGCTCCAGGGAGCAACGGCCCGCTCACATAACGGCTTCAAGATCGAGCTCGCACGCCGCGCCGTCGTGCGGACGCTGACACAGGCGGCCAACGCCACGCCGCAATCCCAGGCCCACAAGAAGATCGCGTGAGGACCCTATGAACGCTTATGTCGGAACGCCAACGTCGCGTGTCGACGGCCGGGCCAAGGTCACCGGGGCCGCCAAATACGCCGGCGAATTTCCGGCCGATGGGCTCCTCCATGGCTTCGTCGTCGAGGCCACCATTCCATGCGGGCGCATTGCCCGCCTCGACACCGATGCGGCGCTGCAGATCAAGGGCGTGATCGACGTGCTCACGCATGCGAACCGTCCGCCGCTGGCCGACAAGGACGAGGCGTGGAAGGACGAGGTGGCGCCCGAGGAAGGCTCGCCTTTCCGTCCGCTTTATGATGACACGATCAAGTTCAATGGCCAGCCGATCGCACTGGTCGTCGCGGAGGACTGGGAAACCGCGAAATTTGCCGCGACTCTCGTGCGGGTCGAATATGAGCAGCATGGGTTTGCGACCGACCTCGAAGGCGAGCGCAGCAACGCGGCCGAAAAAGACAAGCCGCACAAGCCGCGGGGCGACGCCGTAGCCGCCCTTGCGGAAGCTGATGTGCGCCACGAGGCGGACTACGTGATACCGACCGAGCATCACAACCCGATGGAGCTCTACGCGACCACGGCGGTCTGGGACAGCCATGGCAAGCTCACGATCTACGACAAGACTCAAGGCGTCCAGAACGTCCAGAAATTTCTCTGCGGCGTGTTCGACAAGAAGCCGGATGACATTCGGGTGGTCTCGCCATACGTCGGCGGCGCCTTCGGTTCCGGCTTGCGGCCGCAATATCAGGTGGTGTTGGCAACGCTTGGCGCGCTCGCGCTAGAGCGATCCGTTCGCGTCGTGCTGACGCGGCAGCAGATGTACGGGCTCGGCTACCGGCCGATGACCATCGAGCGCGTCGGGCTCGGCGCAAAATCGGACGGTACGCTCGACGCGGTCACGCACGAGGCCATTGCCGTCACCTCGCGCTACGAGGATTTTGCCCGCAACGATACCGGCTGGGCCGAACAGCTCTACAAGAGCCCGAACAGCCGCTTCTCCCACAAGCTGGTTCACCTTGACGTCTCCACGCCCTGCGACATGCGCGCACCGGGCGCGGCGTCGGGCGTCTGCGCGCTCGAATGCGCCATGGACGAGCTTGCCGTCGCGCTCAAGCTCGATCCGGTCGAACTGCGGCTGAAGTGCTACTCGGACCGCGATCAGAGCGAAAACCTCCCTTACACCAGCAAGCAATTGCGCGAATGCTACGCGCGCGGCGCGGACGCCTTCGGCTGGAGCGGCCGCAATCCTGCGCCGCGCTCGATGCGCGACGGCAAGGATCTGGTCGGCTGGGGCATGGCGACAGGCGTGTGGGAAGCACTGCAGATGCCGGTTGCCGTCCGTATCGTGCTGACGTCGAACGGACATGCCGAGGTGTCATGTGCCGCATCCGACATCGGCACCGGCACCTACACCATTGTGGCGCAGGTCGCGGCCGACGCACTCGGCCTGCCGATCGAGAACATCAGCGTCCGGCTCGCAGATTCCACCCTGCCGCAGGCGCCTGTCGAGGGCGGCTCCTGGATGGCTGCCTCGAGCGCACATGCGGTGCTCGCAGCCGCCGAGGAGGTGCGCAAGGAGGTGTTAGGTCTGGCCGGGAAAATCCCTGGCTCGCCGCTCGCCGGCACCGCGTTGGCCGATACGGTCCTGATCGACGGCAGCATTGCCAGCGCCAGCGACAACAGCCGCGCAGTCTCGATCGCCGACGCGATGCGCCATGGCGGCGTCGAACGTATCGAGAAGGAGAAGCTCAACCAGTTCGATGAGGACAAGAAGCACGCGCGCAATACCCATTCGGCCGTCTTTGCCGAGGTCAAGGTGGACGAGGAGCTAAACGTCATTCGCGTGACGCGGGTCGTGAGCGCCGTCGCGGCCGGACGGATTCTCAACACCAAGACCGGCCGCAGCCAGATCATGGGCGGCGTGGTCTGGGGGATCGGGATGGCCCTGCACGAGGAGACGGTGATGGATCACCGCTTCGGACGGATCATGAACGCGAACATCGCCGAGTACCACATCCCGGTGAATGCAGATGTTCGCGACATCGACGTGATCTTCGTCGACGAGCCGGACGCGCACATCAACGCGCTCGGCATCAAGGGCATTGGCGAAATCGGCATTGTCGGCGTCCCCGCGGCGATCGCAAACGCCGTCTATCACGCCACCGGCAAGCGCATCCGCCGCTTCCCCATCACATTGGACAAGCTTCTCGACTGAGACGCCGGTCATCCGACCGGCCCGCTCGGGATCGCGCCCGCTGTCATCCAGCTGTCATCAAATGTGTCGAGACCTGTCGGTCTCGCACATTCGGGATGGACAATGGATTATTTCAAGCGCTTCAACTTCCTGTTTGCCGCACCTGTGTTCGACGCCGACGACCTCGAAGGCGTGCGCTTCAACCAGATCATCGAGGAGATCCAGCGTTCCGGCTTCGAGGTCGTTCGCGCCCGCAAGCTGGAGGACGCGGAGATGGCGGTGCAGACCGATGCCGCGATCGGCTGCATGGTGGTGGATTGGGGCAAGAAGGGCCTGGAGGGCAAGACCTCGGCGCTGATCAACTTGATGCGGCGGCGCGGCCTCGATTTCCCGATCATCCTCCTGATCCGGCGCAAGCGGTTCGAGGATCTCCCGGTCGAGGTGCTCGACTTCATCGACGGTTATGTCTTCCTGTCCGAGGAGACACCGACCTTCATCGCCAAGAACCTGATCAGCCGTCTGAAGCAATATGCAGAGACGCTGAAGACGCCGTTCTTCGGCGCGCTGGTCGACTATGCCGAGGAGGGCAACCAGCTATGGACCTGTCCGGGCCACAATGGCGGCGTGTTCTACAACCGCAGCCCGATCGGACGGGTCTTCGTCGAACATCTCGGCGAGTCCGTATTTCGCGACGATCTCGACAATTCCGTGCTCGACCTCGGTGACCTCCTCACCCATGAAGGACCGGCGTTGAAGGCACAGAAGGAAGCCGCCCAGATCTTTGGCGCCGAAAAGACCTATTTCGTGCTCAACGGGACCTCGACCTCGAACAAGGTTGCGCTCGGCGCCCTCGTCACCGACGGCGATCTCGTACTGTTCGACCGCAACAACCACAAGGCTGCCCATCACGGCGCGCTGATGATCAATGGCGGCGTCCCGGTCTACGTGCCGACCATCCGCAATGCCTGGGGCCTGATCGGCCCGATGCGCTGGGATATGCTCGACGAAAAAGCCTTGCGCGAGGCAATCCGCAATCATCCCCTGGTCACGGACAAGGACGCCTGGCGCAAGGAGCGGCCGTTCCGCGTCGCCGTGGTCGAGCAGTGCACCTATGACGGCACCATCCACAGCGCCGAGATGATCTTGAAGCGCATCGGCCATCTCTGCGAGTATATCCTGTTCGACGAGGCCTGGGCAGGCTTCATGAAGTTCCACCCGCTCTATGCAGGCCGCTTCGCCATGGGGCTGGCGAACCTTCCCCCCGAGGCACCCGGGATCATCGCGACGCAGTCGACCCACAAGCAGCTCGCGAGCTTCTCGCAGGCATCCCAAATCCACATCAAGGATCGTCACATCCGCGGCCAGAAGCGACGCGTCGAGCACCGCCGCTTCAATGAAAGTTTCATGCAGCACGCTTCCACGTCGCCATTCTACCCGCTGTTCGCCTCGCTCGACGTCGGCGCGCAGATGATGAAGGGCCGCTCCGGCGAAGTGCTGTGGGACGACACCATCCGGCTCGGCGTCGAGCTGCGCAAGAAGATCCGCGCGATGCGCAGGGAGTTCGAGGAGAAGGAGCAGAATCCGGACAGGCGCTGGTTCTTCGAACCCTTCGTCCCCGATCGCGTCGCCATTCCCGATGTCAGCCACGCCGGCGCTTCGCACAACGTCGCCTGGGAAACACTCTCCACCGACGAGCTCGCCACCAATCCTGCGCTGTGGCAGCTCTCCCCCGACAGCGCCTGGCATGGCTTCCCTGGCCTCAGCGAGGGCTTCGCCATGACCGATCCGAACAAGCTGACGCTGCTCACGCCCGGCTTCGATCGCATCACCGGCGGCTATGTCGATCACGGCATCCCCGCCCCGGTCGTCGCGCAATATCTGCGCGAGAACCGCATCGTCCCCGAGAAGAACGACCTCAACTCCCTGCTCTTCCTGCTTACCCCGGGCGTCGAGGCAAGCAAGGCGGGCACGCTGATCTCTGGTCTCGTCGCCTTCAAGAGGCTGCACGACGACAATGCGCTGCTTGCGGACGTTATCCCGGAATTCTCCCAGCGGCGGCAGGCGCGCTATGCCGGCGTGCGGCTGCGCGACCTCTGCGGCGAGATGCACCGCTTCTTTCGCGCCGCCGACGTCAGCGCGCTTCAGGCGCGACAGTTCATGCCCGAGCATATGCCTGACATCGTGATGTCGCCCCGCGATGCCGCGCGCTACCTGTTCCGCAACGATGTCGACTATCTGCCGATCGAGGCGATCACGGGCCGTATCGCCACCACACCCTTCGTGGTCTATCCCCCCGGCATCGCCACCATCGTGCCCGGCGAGCGGCTGACGGAACGGGCCAAGCCCATGCTGGATTATCTCAAGATGTTCGAGACCTGCTTCAACACGTTCCCGGGCTTCGACGTGGAAATCCAGGGCGTCTACAAGGAGATCGATGCGCAGGGGCGCATCGGGCTCTATACTTACGTCGTTACCGAGTAGGTGCCGATGAACGAAACTGCGATTGCGCGCCCGGATGACGGGCCGGTCCTGGTCCGGCCCTCACGCGAGAGCGATGTCGAGGGGATGCTGGCGATCTACCGCCATCACGTCCGCAACGGCGTGCCGCGCGACGTCGAGGGAACCGGTGCGCCCGAGCCGGACGATCTGCGCGACCGGCGCAAGAACCTGAAGCAGACCCGCCTGCCGCATCTGGTCGCGGCCTACCGCGGCGAAGTCGTGGGCTATGCCTACGCCGTGCTGTTCCGCAAGCGTCCAGCCTATCGCTACACCGCCAAGCATTCGATCTACGTCCACCACGAGCATCTTGGCCGCGGGGTCGGACGGCTGTTGCTCCAGGAATTGATCGATGCTTGTGCAGCCGCCGGCTTCCGCCAGATGATTGGCTATATCGATGCCGACAATGCGCCCTCGCTGGCGTTGCACGAGAAGTTCGGTTTCGCGCGCGCCGGCCTTCTGTGTGGTGTCGCCTATCGCCACGGTCACTGGTCCGACACCGTCATGGTACAGCGCTCGCTCGGCGCTGGCGTCACTGCGCCACCTGTCACGGCGCCCCGGCGCTAGGCGCTCACGACGGAAAGTCAGCCGGTCTGACCTGGATGCGGTCGGCATGCAACGACCAGTGGTGCAACGCCTGGTCCTCGCAAAACCTTGCCTTCGCCCGCTCTCTGGCTTCGTCCTCGTCGGAAGCGTCGATCTCGAGCGTGCCCTGGCACACCTCGATCTGCCGGCCGTACTGGCCGAGCACGTCCTTCATGAACCTGACCACATAAGTTGACATGGGACCTCCTGCCTGCCCCGGCGGCGCTCACTCTAATCCCATTTAGGCGGAATCCGGGAGGGAGATTTTGACGCGGATCAAAGTCGGGCGCGGTTCCCGTCCGCCGATCATTCGGCAGCAGGAGCGCCGCCCACGGAAGGACAAAGCGACTGCCGACTACGCCGGCGTCACACCAAACGCCTGCTTGAATCGCTCGGCATAGCGTGGCCAGACCTCCGGATTGATGATACGCGGCGGGCGCTTGCCGTCGAGCGTCTGCAGCACCTGCTCGGCCGCAATGCGGCCCATGTTCTGCCGCGCCTCGATCGTGACGCCGGCGGTATGCGGGCTCGCCAGCACATTATCGAACTGGAGCAGCGGATGCTCCGGCGGCGGCGGCTCCTTGGACCAGACGTCGAGACCGGCGCCCGCAATGCGCTTGTCACGCAACGCCTGGAGCAGCGCATCTTCATCGTGGATGAAGCCGCGCGCCGTGGTGATAAAGTACGCATGCGGCTGCATCAACCCAAACTCGCGCACGCTGATCATGTTGCGGCTGCCCTTGTCGAGCGGACAGGAGATCGAGACGAAGTCGGCGCGGCGCAAGAGCTCGTCGAGCTCCACCTTCTCGCCGCCCCGCTCGGCCATCACCTCGGCCGTCAAGTAAGGGTCGTAGGCCAGCACCTTCATGCCGAACAGGCCCTTGCACAGCGCGGCGATGCGGCGACCGACATTGCCGAGGCCGATGATGCCGACGGTCTTGTGCTCGATCTCGTTGCCGACGAGTTCGTTGCGATTGACGTTGGACTCCCTGCGGAGCTTGCGGTCGGACTGGATGATGCGCTTGGACAGCGTCAGCATCATCGCCAGCGCATGCTCGGCGACGGAATGGGCATTGCCGCCGGACTGGTTGACGACCAGCACGCCGGCATCGGTGCAGGCCTCGACGTCGACAGGATCGAATCCCGCGCCGTTGCTGGAGACCAGCAGCAGGTTCGGCGCGCGCTTCAGGAAGGCAGGATCGACATGGAAGTGCGGGGCCAGTTCGTCGCGGGCAGCGCCGATCTGGTAGACATGAGCCGCTTCGATGATCGGCGCGAAATATTCCGCGGGGCTCTCGTTCTCGATGCGATCGAGCCGGACGTCGGGCCGCGCCCTCAGGATGTCGATGTAGATCGGGTTGGCCAGATATTTGACGTAGAAGACGCGCTTGCTGTTGACGGACATCAGGACCCTTCCGGCTCTCTCCAGGAGATCCGCAGGGCCAGCGCTTCGCGCGCTCCTGTCATGCGTTCCTCCGTTCTCTTGTTATTGCCGCTTATGACACGGCGGCACCGGCCGCGGCAGGTCGTCTGGCGCAGATCACGGTGCAGCCCGGACATGTTGACAATCCCGCTGCCTGCGTCAAGTTCGGCAGACCGCCGCGACGGCCAAGACGATGGCCACGACAAAGGCAAAACACCAAGAAGCTGCGCGGTCGAAGGGAGAACGCAATGGCGATTGCGGAGCAACAGACCTCGTCCGAGGCGGCGCAGACCTCCAGTGACAAGAGCTGGCACGGCATCGTCCTGCAAACCCTGAAGCGGAACGAGATCAGCCTCGTCCCTTACGTGCCCGACCGCGTGCTGACGCCGCTGATCAAGAACCTGCACGCCGATCCGTTCTTCACCACCTTTGCCACCGCCCGCGAGGAGGAGGCCGTCGGCATCATCTCGGGCGCCTGGATGGGCGGACGGCGGGGCGCGGTGCTGATGCAGACCTCGGGCTTTGCGACGCTCGCCAACGTGCTGGCCTCGCTCGCGGTGCCCTACCAGATTCCACTGATCATGTTCGTATCCGAGCGCGGCACGCTCGGCGAGTTCAACTACGGCCAGTCACTGGTCTGCCGCACCATGCGTCCGGTGCTGGATTCGCTGGCGCTGGAGCATCACACCATCACCCGGCTCGATGAGCTCGAATTCATCGCCGACCGTTCGATCAAGCAGGCCGTCACGACGCAGGCCCCGGTGGCCCTGATCCTCAACCCGCTGCTCACGGGCGGCAAGGTGTTCGACAAGTGAGGTCGGCCCAAATGAATACAGACGCGCGCAACACCAAAGTGATGAACCGCTTCGACGTCACCTCCCGCCTGATCGCGAAACTCGAGCACGAGGAAGCCGTGATCGGCGGCATCGGCAACACCAATTTCGACCTCTGGGCCGCCGGCCACCGTGCGCAGAATTTCTACATGCTCGGCAGCATGGGGCTCGCCTTCCCGATTGCGCTGGGCGTGGCGCTGGCGCAGCCGGACCGACGCGTCTTTGCGCTCGAAGGCGACGGCTCGCTGCTGATGCAGCTCGGCGCGCTCTCGACGATCGCGGCGCTGAAGCCGAAGAACCTCATCATGATCGTGATGGACAACGGTATCTACCAGATCACCGGCGCGCAGCCGACACCGGCCGCGAACGTGGCTGACATCGTCGCCATCGCGACCGGCTCCGGGCTTGCCAACAGCGCCTGGGCCGCGGACGAGGAGGATTTCGAGCGTCTGGTCGAGGAAGCCATGTCGGCCAGCGAGCCCTGCCTGATCGCCGTTCGTATCGATGACAAACCCGGCGTCGGCGCCACCCGACGCGATCCCGTACAAATCCGGGAACGCTTCATGCACGGCCTTGGCGTGCGCGAGCCGTTTTAACGTTTCGTCATTAACTACACGGCGATCTGATCCCGGCCCCTCGGCAGCCTGCTGCAATCCATGCTAAGCGGTGCGGATGTCCATTTTGGTTCGTTCCTCTGCCTGGCTGCTTGCCGCCGCCGTCGCCTTTGCAACCCTTGGCCCGCCCGGCCTACGGCCCCATTCCGACCTCGGCCAGGACGGCGAACACGCCCTTGCCTTCGTCCTGGTGGGACTAGCCTTCGGCCTCGCCTATCCGCGCCGCCGCCTGTCGACCACCGCCATCGCCGTGGTGCTGATCGGCCTGCTCGAACTGATGCAATTCTGGGCACCGGGACGGCATGCGCGGCTGGAGGACTTTCTGGTCGATGCCGGCACCACCTGCATCGGCTTTGCGCTGGCGGCCATCGCCGATCGGGCCATGACGCGGTTTCGCGCAAATTCGGCCCTGACGAGCCAAGGCCCCGCGGAGTGATGCTCCGCAGGGCCCGTCTCTTCAAAGCTCTCGCTGCGATCGATCAGTCGATGATCTTGACGACGCGGCGCGTGCGCGGCTCCACGATCACGCGGCGATCGTTCACGACCGCATAACGGTATTCGGTGTAGTTCGGCACGGGCCGCAGCACCACGGTCGGCGGCAGTGGCTCGCCGACCACGACGCGCTCGTGGACCACGACGGAATCATCACGCGGAATACCGCCCAGGATCGCGTTCGGAATTTCAAGGCCGGCGCCCACGGCTGCACCAACGGTACCACCGACCATCGCACCGACCGGACCGCCAATGTCGCCGCCCGCGCGTGCGCCGTTCCTGGCGCCCTCTTCGGTCGTCGACTGAGCAAAGGCCGCACTCGACGCCAGCAGCGACGCGGCAGCCAACGAAATCGCAAGACGGGTTTTCATGTGCTTATGTCTCCAGTGATTGTTGTGCGCCTTCAACCGCGGGGCCGGATCATTGTTCCGGTTCCCTCGCCCGATCTAGGCAGAACCACAACGGAGACTGTTACCCGGTAACAGTTCAGGCCGCGGCGATCTCGTGCCCCGCCATCAGTTCCAGCGCGCGCACCATCGCCGAATGGTCCCAGCCCTTGCCGCCATGCGCGGCGCAGGACGAGAACAGTTGCTGCGCCACTGCGGTGCTAGGCAGCGACAGGCCGAGCGCGCGGGCGCCTTCAAGCGCGAGGTTGAGATCCTTCTGGTGCAGCTCGATGCGGAAGCCGGGATCGAAATTGCGCTTCACCATGCGCTCGCCATGCACTTCGAGAATCCGCGAAGACGCAAAGCCGCCCATCAGGGCCTGCCGCACCAGTGCCGGATCCGCACCGGCTTTCGACGCGAACAGCAGCGCTTCGCTGACCGCCTCGATCGTCAACGCGACGATGATCTGGTTGGCGACCTTCGTCGTCTGGCCGTCGCCATTGGCGCCGACCCGGGTGACGTTCTTTCCCATCCTGTCGAAGATCGGCTTCATGGTGTTGAAGGCGCGCTCGGGGCCACCGACCATGATGGTGAGGCTTGCCGCCTTGGCACCGACCTCCCCGCCTGACACCGGTGCGTCGAGATAATCCGCGCCGAGCGCCTCGATTTTCTTCGCAAACTCCTTGGTCGCCAGCGGCGAGATCGAGCTCATGTCGACCACGATCTTGCCCTTGGAAATGCCGCCCGCGACGCCGTCCTTGCCGAACAGCACGGCCTCCACATGCGGGGTATCGGGCACCATGATGATGACCGCATCCGCCTCCTCCGCAACCTCCTTGCTTGACTTGCAGGCGACGCCGCCGGCGGCGATCAGCTCGGGTGCGACCGGCCCGACATCGTGCAGGAGAACGCGATGGCCTGCAGCCAAAAGATGGCCAGCCATCGGCCGTCCCATGGTGCCAAGTCCGATAAAGCCGATGTCGATCATGTCAAAGTTCCTCAGGTCTCAAACGTCTGCGCGGCGTGCCAGGACAGGCCTTCCAGCGTGGTGGTGCGCGGCTTGTATTCGCAACCAATCCAGCCGCGATAGCCGATCGCGTCGAGATGGCGGAACAGGAAGGGATAGTTGATCTCGCCGGTGCCGGGCTCGTTGCGGCCGGGATTGTCGGCGAGCTGGATGTGCGCGATCTGCGGCAGATACTCCTGCATGGTGCGGGCGAGATCGCCTTCCATGATCTGCATGTGATAGATATCGTACTGGACGAACAAATTGTTCGAGCGCACCTCGGAGATCAGCTGCACCGCCTGCTCGGTGCCGTTGAGGAAGAAGCCGGAAATGTCGAGCGTGTTGATCGGCTCGACCAGCAGCTTGATGTTCTCCCGCGCCAGCGTCGCGGCCGCGAAGCGCAAATTGCCGACCAGCGTCTCATTCAATTCGCGCGGATCGGCGTCCACTGGCGCGATGCCGACGAGGCAGTTGAGCTGCTCGCAGTCGAGCGCCTTGGCATAGTCGATGGCGCGGAACACGCCGTCGCGGAATTCGGCGACGCGATCGGGCAGGATCGCGATGCCGCGCTCGCCCGCGGCCCAGTTTCCGGCCGGCAGATTGTGCAGCACCTGCGTCAGCCCATGGCTGTCGAGCTGCTCGCGCAAAAGCGCCTTCTCGAAATCATAAGGAAAGAGATATTCGACCCCGGAAAAGCCCGCCGCTTTGGCCGCAGCGAAGCGGTCCACGAACGGCATCTCGTTAAAGAGCATGGTGAGGTTGGCGGCGAATTTCGGCATGATGCTGTTCCCTATTCCGCCGGCTGCAGCACGCCGGGCCGCGCGCTCGCGACCTCGTCGAGCGGCAGATCCAGCACCTCCTCGAACTCGACGATGTTGTCGATCTCCGCGCCCATCGCGATGTTGGTGACACGTTCGAGGATGAACTCGACCATCACGGGCACGCGGTACTTCGCCATCCATTCGCGCGCGGTCGCGAACGCGGCCTGCGCATCCTTGGGATCGGTGACGCGGATCGCCTTGCAACCAAGGCCTTCGGCGACGGCGACGTGATCGACACCGTAGCCGCCGAGCTCCGGCGCGTTGATGTTATCGAAGGAGAGCTGGACGTGATAATCCATGTCGAAGCCGCGCTGGGCCTGGCGGATCAGGCCGAGATAGGAATTGTTCACGACGACGTGGATGTAGGGCAGATTGAACTGCGCGCCGACCGCGAGCTCCTCGATCAGGAACTGGAAATCGTAGTCGCCGGAGAGCGCGACGATGTCGCGATCCGGACATGCTGCGCGCACGCCGAGGGCGGCGGGCAGCGTCCAGCCGAGCGGGCCCGCCTGCCCGGCATTGATCCAGTTACGCGGCTTGTAGACACCCAAAAATTGCGCGCCGGCGATTTGCGACAGGCCGATCACGGAGACGTAGCAGGTGTCACGGCCAAACGCCTTGGTCATCTCCTCGTAGACGCGCTGCGGCTTGATCGGGACGTTGTCGAAATGGCTCTTGCGCAGCATCGTCTTCTTGCGATCGCGACAGGCCGCGGGCCACGCCTGGCGCTCGCGCAACCTGCCTGACCGGCGCCACTCCCTGGCGACGGTGACGAACAGTTCGAGCGCGGCCTTGGCGTCCGAGACGATGCCGAGATCGGGATTGAACACCCGCCCAATCTGGGTCGGCTCGATGTCGACATGCACGAAGGTGCGGCCCTTGGTGTAGGTTTCGACCGAGCCGGTGTGGCGATTGGCCCAGCGGTTGCCGATACCGAGCACGAAATCGGATTCGAGCATCGTGGCGTTGCCATAACGATGGCTGGTCTGCAGACCGACCATGCCGGCCATCAGCACGTGGTCGTCGGGGATCGCGCCCCACCCCATCAGCGTCGGCACGACCGGCACGTTGGCGATCTCGGCGAACTCGACCAGGAGATCGGACGCATCCGCATTGATGACGCCGCCGCCCGCCACGATCAGCGGCCGCTCGGCCGCGTTGAGCATCTCCAGCGCCTTCTCGACCTGCTTGCGCGTCGCGGTCGGCTTGTAGACCGGCAGCGGCTCATAGGTTTCGTCATCGAACTCGATCTCGGCAAGCTGCACGTCGAGCGGCATGTCGATCAGCACCGGGCCAGGCCTTCCCGAGCGCATCACGTGAAAAGCCTGGCTGAACACGCGTGGCACCAGCGCGGGCTCACGCACGGTCACCGCCCATTTCGTCACGGGCTTTGCGATCGACTCGATGTCGACGGCCTGGAAATCTTCCTTGTAGAGCCGCGCCCGTGGCGCCTGCCCGGTGATGCAGAGGATCGGGATGGAATCGGCGATCGCCGAATAGAGCCCGGTGATCATGTCGGTGCCCGCCGGCCCCGAGGTTCCGATGCAGACGCCGATATTGCCGGCCTTGGCCCGCGTGTAGCCCTCGGCCATGTGCGAGGCACCCTCGACATGCCGCGCCAGGATATGGCGGATCGAGCCCCGCTTCTTCAGCGCCGAATAGAGCGGATTGATCGCGGCCCCGGGAACGCCGAAGGCGGTCGAGATGCCTTCCTTCTCCAGAATTCGCACGGCAGCATCGATGGCTCGCATCTTCGCCATATCGGACCTCGCTTGAGTTGCATTGGCTCGAGCGGGATCATCGGGCCCGCGAGGGCTTCACTCAACGAGATCGATTTTATTTTCCACGATGCGGCAGCCGCGGAAAAATCGCGGCAGCTTCAGTCAGTTAGATCGAGACACGCGTGAAAGCGATCACTCGAACAGCGGCGCCAGCTGCATCTGCGGCACCAGCACGAGACCCTTGTCGGTGATACGAATTTCCGGAATGACCGATAGCGGAATCAAATTGAATCCCATGTAGGGGATGGTGCAGCCGGCTTCCGCCCATTCCTTCTTCAGCACCTTGACCTCTTCGGCCACTTCGGTGACGCGCTTGTCGGACAAGAGCCCAGCGATCGGCAGCGGCACCAGCGCCCTCACCTTGCCTTCGGCGACGAGGCAGACGGCGCCCTGTTGCTCCTTGATGGCAGCCACCGCGACCTGCATGTCGGCCTCGTTGGTGCCGGCAACGATGATGTTGTGGCTGTCGTGCCCGACGCTGGAGGCGACTGCGCCGCGCTTGAGGCCAAAGTCCTTCAACAGGCCATAGGCGACATTGCCGGCCGATTTGCCATGGCGCTCGACCACCGTGACGAAGCACAGGCCGTAGCGAGCGAACAGCGTCGGCCAATCCTTTGCCGGCTCGATCGCGATCTTCTCATGGATCAGCATGATGCCGGGCAACGCGGTCTTGATGGCGTTGATGGTGCAGGCCTTCGCCGGCAGCTCCGGCGTCAGCTTCAGCTTCTCCGGCAGCTTCACAGTCGGGTAGGCCGCCTGCGGGTATTGATAGCGCTGCGACAGCGCCTGATCGAGCTTCGGTGTGATCTTGCGGTTCTCGACCACGAGCTCGCCGCCATACCAGGTGCATTGCGGCTTCAGATTGTCGTCCATCAGCACCAGATCGGCGCGGCGCCCGCCGCCGAGCCCGCCGATATCGCTGTCCATGTTGAAGCGCGTCGCGCCATGCAGCGAGCCCATTGACCAGGCCTGCTCGGGCGACATTCCCGCCTTCACCGCCTCCCGCACCACCCAATCGAGCCCAAACAGCAGGAGATCATCGGCGTCGCGATCGTCGGTGCACACGGACGTGCGTTTGTGCGAAGCGCCGAGCTCGGTGATAGTGCGGATCGCCTGCGGCAGCGAGTGCCACGGTGTGGTCGGCGGTCCCCCGCGCAGGAAGACCCAGACCCCGGCATCGAGCAAATCGTCGGCGATGTCGCGGTCGATCGCCTCATGGGTGTCGGTGACGCCGGACGCCGCATAAGCCGCAACGAATTCGCGGCCATAGACATGGCCGGATACCGGCCGCCCGCGCTTCAGGGCGGCGGCGAGGATCGCATGGCTGCGCTCGTCCCCGATGGTGACGGGCACAAAATCCATCTTCTCGCCGAGCCCGACAGCCTCCGGCCAGCGGTCGAACAGGCCGGCGATCTTGTCCGGCGTGAGGTCGCCACCCGCGGTCTCGAGTGCGGCTGAGGTGGCCGGCACCGTGCTTGGCACGGTCAAAAAGATCGACAACGGCGCCTCGCGCGCGTCCTCCAGCATCGCCTCGACGCCGGCGACGTCCATGACGTTGCCGATCTCGTGGCTGTCGCAGAAGATCGTAGTGGTGCCGTTGAGCAATGCGGCCTCGGCGTAGGCGCAGGCCGTCACCATCGAGGATTCGATGTGGATGTGCGGATCAACCAGGCCCGGCGCGATAATGCCGCCGGCCGCGTCGTAAACCGGCACGTTGCTGAAAACTTTCTTCGCAGCACCGGCCGGCTTCACCGCAGCAATGCGGCCGCCGGTGATCCAGACCTCGCGGCTCGCGTGGATACGCTCCGAATAGGTCGAGAGCACCCGCGCGCCGGTGACGACGAGATCCGGCGCGACACGGGCCGAGGCCACATCGGCGAGACGCCGGGTCATCGAATGCAACGGTGCGACGGCGAAGCGGGTAAGTCTGGTCATCAGGACCCTCGCGTGGCGTTATGGCCCTGCGATGGTTACGCTCCGCGCCGGACCGGGCAAGCGCAAATATAACGGCACGCCCTGCTTACGCCTTAGGCGGCGAACCGCCTGCCGCCGCCGGCCTCGCGGGTCTGCGCGAGTTCCGTCGTCTCGGGGCCGCTGCGGCAGCGGGCTTGACCCGAATCCGCATCGACCTCCCGTTCTGCTCGTCAATCTCGAACGCATTCGTCTTGCGCACGAGGTCACTCAGCTTGCGGAAGCCGAACGTTCTCGGATCGAAATCGGACGCGAGATTGGCAAGCTGGCGACCGACCTCCCCGAGCGTCACCCAGCCGTCCTCGCTCTCCATCTGGGTGATGACCTTCTTGATGATGGGGGTTGCGGCATCAAGCGGCTGAAGCGACGTCGATCGCGAGGCGGCGTCCTGGGTGTTCGCCGGCGCGGGCAGCAGGTTCTCCGTGTAGACGAATCTTCGGCAGGCCTGCCGGAAGCTCTCGGGCGTCTTCTGTTCGCCGAACCCAAAGACATCGATACCCTGCTCCCGGATCCGGGCGGCGAGACGGGTAAAATCGCTGTCCGACGACACCAGGCAAAAACCGTCGAACCGGCCGCTGTGAAGCAGGTCCATTGCGTCGATGACCAGGGTGATGTCGGACGCATTCTTCCCTGTCGTATAAGCGAACTGCTGCTGCGGGATGATGGCGTGTTTCGACAGGATGTCGGCCCAGCCCCTCGACCTGGCATTGGAGAAGTCGCCATAGATGCGGCGAACGCTGGCCTCGCCGATCTTGGCAATCTCCTCGAACAGTCCGTCGGCGATCTTTGCCGAAGCATTGTCGGCATCAATCAGGACAGCGAGACGGGGCGAACGGAGCTCTGACGGCATGACTTTTCCCACGAGATGAACGTAGCATTAGAAGACGCTCGCGTCGGGATGGCTAGTCCTCGTTCGCCTTGAAGCGTCCCATCCCTTTCAGCACGAAGGGTGCCAGCAGCGCGATCAACGCCAGCGCAAGCAGCGTCGCCGAGATCGGGCTCTGGAGCAGCGTCATGGGATCGCCGAGGCTGATCGCGAGCGCGCGGCGCAGCTGGCTCTCGGCGATCGGGCCGAGGATCAGGCCGACCACGACGGGTGCGATCGGAAAATCGAACCGCCGCATCAGAAAGCCGAGCACGCCGAAGCCGGCCAGCATCGACAGTTCGACCACGGACGGCTTTGCGGCGATGGTGCCCATGGTCGCGAACACGAGGATGCCGGCATAGAGCCACGGCTGCGGGATCGCCAGCAGCCGCACCCACAGGCCAACCAGCGGCAGATTGAGCACCAGCAGCATGCAATTGGCGATGAACAGGCTCGCGATCAGGCCCCACACGAGGTCGGGCCGCTCGGCGAACAGCAGCGGCCCCGGGTTGAGGCCGTATTGCTGGAAGCCCGCCAGCATCATCGCGGCCGTCGCCGAGGTCGGCAATCCCAGCGTCAAGAGCGGCACCAGCGTGCCCGCAGCCGAAGCGTTGTTGGCGGCCTCCGGTCCTGCGACGCCTTCGATCGCGCCCTTGCCGAATTCTTCGGGGTGTTTGGTCAGCCGCTTCTCGCAGGAATAGGACAGGAAGGTCGGGATCTCCGCGCCGCCGGCAGGCAGCGCACCGATCGGGAAGCCGAACATGGTGCCGCGCAGCCACGGCTTCCACGATCGCTTCCAGTCTTCCTTGGTCATCCACAGCGAGCCGCGCACCGGCTCGAGCTTCTCCTCGGTGTGGTGACGGCGCGATGCGACGTAGAGCGCCTCGCCCACCGCGAACAGGCCGACCGCGAGCGTCGTCACCTCGACGCCGTCGAGCAGCTCGGGCACGCCGAACGCAAGCCGCGCCTGACCGGTCAGCTTGTCGATGCCGACCAGGCCCAACGTCAGACCAATGAACAGGCTGGTCAGGCCACGAATCGGGGAATCGCCGAAGGTCGCCGACACCGTGACGAAGGCGACGCACATCAGCGCGAAATAATCCTCCGGGCCAAAGCGCACGGCGAAATCGACCAACCACGGCGCGAGAAAGGCAAGCCCGATGGTGGCGATGGTGCCCGCGACGAAGGAACCGATCGCGGAGGTCGCGAGCGCCGGCCCGCCGCGGCCGGCCTTGGCCATCTTGTTGCCTTCGAGCGCCGTCGCCATCGAGGCGCTCTCGCCGGGCGTATTGATCAGGATGGCGGTGGTCGATCCGCCATACATGCCGCCGTAATAGATGCCGGCGAACATGATCAGCGAACCGCCCGGATCGAGCTTGTACGTCACCGGCAGCAGCAGCGCGACCGTCAACGCCGGGCCGATGCCGGGCAGCACGCCCACGGCGGTGCCGAGGAACACGCCGATCAGGGCGTAGAGGAGATTCATCGGCTGCACGGCGACCGCCATGCCATGCGCCAGCGCGGCGAAGGTGTCCATCACAGCAGTCGCTCCAGGGGGCCGGCCGGAAGGCTCAACGTCAACAACCGGTCGAACGCGAGGTAAATGAGGATCGACATCACGAGGGCGATGGCGGAATCGACGAGGACGGCCCGGCGCCCAAATGCCGCCGAGGTCGTGACGAACAGCGCCGACGTCGCCAGAATGAACCCGCCGCCGAAGCCGATGATGCCGATCAGCAGCGCAAGGCCGGCGAGGATCAAGACCACAGGCACGGGATCGGCGCTCTCGCGCGCGGGCAAATGACCACGCAGCGCGTCGATGAGATTGCCGATCGCGAGCAGCGCGAGGCCGGTGGCGATCACGACCGGCATCGCCTCCGGCCCCATCCCGTACATCGTGGTCGATTGCAGGCCGCGCGCGTCCCAGACCAGCACCGCGGCAAGTAGCGCGAGCGACGCGGCGATGACGATGCCGGCGCGATCGACGCGCCGCGGCGGCTGGATCGGATCGCCTGTGGTCATGACTTGACCAGGCCGACTGATCTCAGCACGTCGGTGACGCGCACGGTTTCCTTTTTCAGGAAATCGGCGAAGGCGTCGCCGCCGAGATACGCATCCTCCCAGCCCTTCTGCTTGAGGATGTCTTTCCAGGCGTCCGACTTCACCATCTTCTCGACCGCGTCGCTCAAGGTCTTGCGCTGCTCCGGCGTGATTCCGGGAGGCGCGACCACCGAACGCCAGTTGGCGATCACGAGGTCGATGCCCTGCTCCTTGAAGGTCGGGATGTCGCTGCCTGGAATGCGCTTCTCCGAGGTCACGCCGATCGCGCGCAGCTTGCCGGACTTGATCTGCCCATCATATTCGCTGAGGCCGGAAATGCCGGCGGTGACCTTCGCGCCGAGAATGGCGGCGAGCGACTCGCCGCCGCCCGAGAACGGGATGTAGTTGATCTTCTTCGCGTCAGCGCCAACGGCGCCGGCGAACAATGCCGCCATCACATGATCGACGCCGCCGGCCGAGCCGCCGGCGAAGGTCACTTTGGCGATGTCGGCCTTCACCGCTGCGGCCAGATCCTGCGCGGTCTTGATCGGTGAATTTGCCGGCACCACGATCACCTGGATTTCCTCGGTGAGCCGCGCGATCGGCGTCACCTGCTCGAGCGTGACGGGTGATTTGTTCATGGCGAGCGCGCCCACCATGACGAAGCCGTTGACCATCAGCTGGTTGCCGTCACCCTTGGCGCCGTTGACGAACTGCGCGATGCCGACGCTGCCGCCTGCGCCGGGAACGTTGGTGACCTGCACGCTGCGTGCGACGCCGGCGGCGACCATCGCCTGCTGCATCGAGCGCGCGGTCTGGTCCCAGCCACCGCCCGGCGCTGCCGGTGCCATCAGCTTGAGCTCGAGCTGCTGGGCAAAAGCCGGCGTGGCTGCCGCAAGGGTCAGCGCGACGGCTGCGCCGACGAGGCGCGCGGGAAGTTGAAACATGGGACGTCTCCGGGCTCATGCGGACGTTTGCCGCATCGTGTCGTTTGGTCGCATATCAGCCAAAACGGCCGACACTGTCCAGTGACATACCCCGGGTTTCCGATTAGCGGGGCGTCGGAACCGCCCCGCCGAGCGCGGCCGTCAGTTCGGCAGCAACATCACGGACGATCTGTCCGATTTCCGGTAACCGCTGATCGGTCAGCCGGCTGGTCATGCCGGAGACCGAAATCGCCGCGAGCGGCTCGGCACAGTCGTTGTAGACCACCGCGGCAACGCAGCGCAGGCCCATGCAGGCCTCTTCATCATCCAGCGCGTAGCCTTGCTTTCGGATCTTTTCGAGCTCCTTGAACAGGTCGCTCGGCCGCACGATGGATTTCTCGGTCAGGCGTGGCATGCCGTGATGGCGGATGACGGCGCCGACGTCCTCGTCGGAATAGGTCGCGAGCACCGCCTTGCCGACGCCCGACGTCACCATGGGGACGCGGCCGCCGACCTGGGTCAGCGAGCGCATGATCTCGCGGCTCTCCATGCGGGTCAGCACGATGATGAACTCGTCGTCGACCATGGCAAGATTGGCGGTCTCGCGGGTAAGATCACGCAGCTTGCGCAAATAGGGGATGGCCTGGGCGCTGAAATTGCGCCGCCGCGCAAAGCTCGCGCCGACCGTGAAGCTGCGCACGCCGACATGCCATTTGGATTCGGCGCGGTCGAATTGCACGAAGCGGCGGCTTTCCAGCGTCGCCAGCAGGCGATGCACGGTCGAGGCCGACAGGCCGGTGCGGACGGCGAGATCGCTGAGGCGATAGCCTTCGTCGTCCTCGGACAAAGTCTCGAGGATCGACAGCGCGCGATCGACGGATTGCACGCCGCCGTCGCGCACCTCGTTGTCGGCCTCCGACGGCGAGCGGGGCTCGAGCGGTTTACGCCGGATCACGTTCCTGCTCATCGCGACCTGACTGTTCTCGCCTCTCCCCGCGCGCGAGGAGAGGCGAAGCGGCATCGTCGACTCAGAGCAGCCCTGCCCCGCGCGCCCATTTGTACTTGGCGCCGAGCACTTCCACCGGCAGCTCGGTCGAATAGGCATAGGCCGGGATGCCATTCTGGTAGAGATATTCGGCGGCCTCCTCGACCTCGACGTCGCCGGCGAGCGAGGCGACGATCGGCTTCACGAAGCCCTTGGCCTCCATCTCCTTCTTCACCTCGACCATGTTGCGGGCGAACACCATCGGCGGCGTGACGATGGTGTGCCAGTAACCGAGGATCAGCGAATGGATGCGCTCGTCCGTCAGGCCGAGCTTCACCGTGTTGACGTAGGTGATCGGCGGCTCGCCACCGGTGATGTCCACGGGATTTCCGGCCGCGCCAAACGGGGGGATGAACTTGCGGAAGGCTGCATCCAGATCCGCCGGCATCGCCATCAGCGACAGGCCGTTGTCGACGCAGGAGTCCGACAGCAGCACGCCCGAGCCGCCCGCACCGGTGATGATCAGCACGTTCTCGCCCTTCGGCGTCGGCAGCACCGGCACGCCGCGCGCGAACTCGAGCAGTTGCCGCAAGCTACGGGCGCGGATCACGCCGGACTGCGCCAGGACGTCCTCGTAGATCTTGTCGTTGCCGGCGAGCGCGCCGGTATGCGACGAGGCCGCCTTCGCGCCGGCCGAGGTGCGGCCGGCCTTGAGCACGATGACCGGCTTCTTCTTGGAGACGCGCTTTGCGGCTTCCGCAAAGGCGCGGCCGTCCTTGAGGTCTTCGCAGTGCTGCGCGATCAGGTTGGTATTCGGATCCTGCTCGAAGAAGGCGAGCAGATCGTCCTCGTCGATGTCGGACTTGTTGCCGAGGCCGACGATCGCCGACACGCCCATCTTGGCCGAACGGGAGAAGCCGATGATGGCCATGCCGATGCCGCCCGATTGCGAAGACAGCGCCGCGTGGCCCTTGACGTCATAGGCGGTGCAGAAGGTCGCGCAGAGATTGGCAGGCGTATAGTAGAAGCCGTAGATGTTCGGTCCCATCAGGCGGATGTCGTACTTCTTGCCGACTTCGACGATCTCGGCCTGGAGTTCCGGCGCGCCGGCTTCCGCGAAGCCCGACGGGATCAGAACCGCGCCGGGAATTTTCTTCTCGCCGCATTCGGTGAGCGCCGCGGCCACGAACTTCGCGGGAATTGCGAACACCGCGGTGTCGATGACGCCGGGCACGTCCTTGACGCTCTTATAGGCCTTGTAGCCGAGGATCTCGGCCGCCTTGGGATGGATCGGGTAGATGTCGCCCTTGTAGCCGCCGTTGATGAGATTCTTCATCACGGAATTGCCGATCTTGCCGTCTTCGGCCGAAGCACCGACCACGGCAACCGCCTTCGGCTGCATGATGCGGCTCATGGCCGCGACGATCTCTTCGGTCGGGCGCGGCTTCGGCTTGGGCACGTAAGCGAAGTCGACGACGATGCGGACGTCGGCCGCGATCGCGTCCTTGACCGTCGCGAACACCGGGTTGAGATCGAGCTCGACGATCTCGGGAAAATCGGTGACGAGCTGCGAGACCTTGACGATGACATCCGCAAGCGCCGTGCGGTTCACCGGCTCGCCGCCGCGAACGCCCTTCAAAATTTCATGCGCCTGGATGCCGTCGAGCATCGACAGTGCGTCTTGCTTGGTCGCGGGCGCGAGGCGGAACGTAATGTCCTTCAGGACTTCGACCAGCACGCCGCCGAGGCCGAAGGCCACCAGCTTGCCGAACGAGGCGTCGGTGATCGACCCGACGATCACTTCGGTGCCGCCGGCCAGCATCTGCTGCACCTGAACACCCTCGATCTTGGCATCAGACTTGTACTTCCTGGCGTTCGAGAGGATCGTCTCGTAGGCCTTCTCGGCGTCCTCGGCCGACTTGAGGCCAACGATGACGCCGCCGGCTTCGGTCTTGTGGAGAATGTCCGGCGAGACGATCTTCATCACCACCGGGAAACCCATCGAGGCGGCCATTTTGCCGGCCTCGCCGGCCGACTTCGCCACCCCCTCCTTCGGCACCGCAATGCCGTAGGCGTCGCAGACCAGCTTACCTTCCGGCGCGGTCAGACTGGTGCGCTTGTCCGCCTTGACCTGGTCAAGCACCTTGCGGACGGCATCTTTGGAATTGGACATGTGGCTTCTCCCTTGACCTTGGTTCTTGCGTTCTCAAAGCGCGCGCGTGTTGCGGCTGCCCGTGATGCTTTTCCATTCGCCGCGCTCTGTTCCATGTCGCAGAACGGAGTGGCATAAAGCCGAGACTACTCCGCCGGCTTGGATCAAAAATGGCTGGCGATGGCATTTGGTATGCCAGAAGCCAACTTGTCAAGCTGCAGCGCACCTTAGAACGCTGCAAAAAATAGGCAGCTTGACATTCTGGTATTTGGTATGCCAAAAACTTTCCCGTTAATAATCCTGTAAAAGACGACTCCCACTGGAGGAGATTCGTCGTGTCACTGCGGAAACCAACCAAGGCGTTGCCGAACATGGCCGAGGCAGATATCGCAATCGTTCGTATTGCCCCGGAGAGTAGCTTCAAGAACAAGGCGTATGACGCCTTGAAGGAAGCCATCCTCAAGATGGACATCTACTCGACGCCCGAGCCGGTGATGCTCGACGAGCGCGCATTGTCCGAGCGCCTGGGTGTGAGCCGCACGCCGATCCGCGAAGCCATCGCGATGCTCGAGCAGGACGGATTCGTGAAGACGGTTCCGCGTCGCGGCATCATGGTGGTGCGCAGGACCAAGAGCGAGATCGTCGACATGATCCGCGCCTGGGCGGCGCTGGAGAGCATGGCGGCCCGCCTCATCACCGCCACGGCGCGCAAGAAAGACATCACGGCGCTGCGCGACTACTTCAAGGATTTTGGCAAAGACCGCCTGCCCGAGGATCACGTCGAGGAATATTCGCGCGCCAACATCGCCTTCCACCAGGCGCTGATCTCGCTGTCGGAATCACCGGTGCTGGTCGATCTCACCAACGACCTGCTGCTGCACGTGCGCGGCTATCGGCAATTGACCATCGGACGCAAGGACCGCACCGCGACGTCGCTCCCCGAGCATCTCGGCATGATCGAGGCCCTGGAGGCGCGCGATACCGAGCTCGCCGAGAAGCGCGCCCGCGATCACACCCTTGGCCTTGCCGCTTACGTCGAAGCGCATGGTCAGGAACTCTTCTAGCCAGCAACGTTCACCAGAAGGGCGAGGCATCGCCCCTAAAGCCTGAAACGGCATCTTGAGACCAGGGAGACAAGGCCCATGCTGAATACCGCGACCAAGTCCGAAGCACCGGGCACCGAGCAGGAATTGACGGATGGTTTTCATCTCGTCATCGACGCGCTCAAGCTGAACGGCATCAACACCATCTATAATGTGCCGGGCATCCCGATCACGGATTTGGGCCGCATGGCGCAGGCGGCCGGTATTCGCATGATCTCGTTCCGCCACGAGCAGAACGCCGGCTATGCGGCGGGCATCGCCGGCTACCTCACCAAGAAGCCCGGCATCTGTCTCACCGTCTCCGCGCCCGGCTTCCTCAACGGTCTCACCGCGCTCGCGCACGCCACCACCAACTGCTACCCGATGATCCTGATCTCGGGCTCCTCCGAGCGCGAGATCGTCGACCTCCAGCAGGGCGACTATGAAGAGATGGACCAGCTCGCGATCGCCAAGCCGCTGTGCAAGGCAGCCTATCGCGTGCTGCACGCCCAGGACATCGGCATCGGGCTTGCCCGTGCCATCCGTGCCGCCGTCTCCGGCCGTCCGGGCGGCGTCTATCTCGACCTCCCGGCAAAACTGTTCGGCCAGGTGATGAACGCCGATGCCGGCCGGAAGTCGCTGGTCAAGGTGATCGACGCGGCTCCCGCGCAGATCCCCTCGCCCGCTTCGATCAAGCGCGCGCTTGATGTTTTGAAGGGCGCAAAACGTCCGCTCATCATCCTCGGCAAGGGCGCGGCCTACGCGCAGGCCGATGAGGAGATCAAAACCTTCGTCGAGAAGAGCGGCATCCCCTTCCTGCCGATGAGCATGGCCAAGGGCCTGCTCTCCGACACCCATCCGCAATGCGCGGGCGCTGCCCGCTCGACGGTGCTGAAAGAATCCGACGTCGTGCTGCTGATCGGCGCCCGGCTGAACTGGCTGCTCTCGCATGGCAAGGGCAAGAACTGGGGCGAAGCGCCCAAGAAGTTCATCCAGGTCGACATCGAGCCCAGGGAAATGGACTCCAACGTCGAGATCGTCGCGCCCGTCGTCGGCGACATCGGCTCGGTCGTCTCCGCCTTCAACCAGGCGATGGCTTCGGGCTGGACCGCCCCGCCGGCCGAGTGGACCAAGGCGATTTCGACCAAGCGCGAAGAGAACGTCGCCAAGATGGCGCCGAAGCTCATGAACAACAAATCGCCGATGGACTATCACGGCGCGCTCGGCGTGCTGAAGAACGTCATCAAGGATCATCCCGAGGCGATCCTCGTCAACGAGGGCGCCAACACGCTCGACCTCGCCCGCGGCGTCATCGACATGTATCGCCCACGCAAGCGTCTCGACGTCGGCACCTGGGGCGTGATGGGCATCGGCATGGGCCAGGCGATCGCGGCTACGCTCGAGACCGGCCATCCCGTGCTCGCCGTGGAAGGCGACTCGGCCTTCGGCTTCTCCGGCATGGAGGTCGAGACTATCTGCCGCTACAATCTGCCGATCTGCGTCGTCATCTTCAACAATGACGGCATCTATCGCGGCACCGACGTCAACGGCGCAAACGCTGATCCGGCAACGACCGTGTTCGTCAAGGGCGCGCGCTACGACAAGATGATGGAGGCCTTCGGCGGCGTCGGCGTGAACGCGACCTCGCCGGACGAGCTCAAGCGCGCCGTCAACGAAGCCATGGCCTCGGGCAAGCCGACGCTCATCAACGCCGTGATCGATCCCGCCGCCGGTTCCGAAAGCGGCCGCATCGGCAACCTCAATCCGCAAAGCGTTCTGCAGAAGAAGAAGTAAGCACTCCCCTTCAACCCATAAGGTCCCTGCGGGTGCAGGGGTAGATCAGAGTACGGAGCAACACGATGACAAAAGCGCTCGAGGGCGTTCGCATTCTCGACTTCACCCACGTCCAGTCCGGGCCGACCTGCACGCAGTTGCTTGCATGGTTCGGCGCCGACGTGATCAAGGTGGAACGTCCAGGTGTCGGTGACATCACCCGCGGCCAGCTGCAGGACATCCCGAACGTGGACAGCCTGTATTTCACCATGCTCAACCACAACAAGCGCTCGATCACGCTCGACACCAAGAACCCCAAGGGCAAGGAAGTCCTCACCGAGCTGATCAAGAAGTGCGACGTACTGGTCGAGAACTTCGGTCCCGGCGTGCTCGACCGCATGGGCTTCCCCTGGGAGAAGATCCAGGCGATCAACCCGAAGATGATCGTCGCCTCGATCAAGGGCTTCGGTCCCGGACCGTACGAAGACTGCAAGGTCTATGAGAACGTCGCGCAGTGCACCGGCGGCGCCGCCTCCACTACCGGCTTCCGCGACGGCCTGCCGCTCGTCACCGGCGCGCAGATCGGCGACAGCGGCACCGGTCTGCATCTGGCGCTCGGCATCGTCACCGCACTCTATCAGCGCACCCATTCCGGCAAGGGCCAGAAGGTGACGGCCGCGATGCAGGACGGCGTGCTCAACCTCGCGCGCGTCAAGCTGCGCGACCAGCAGCGCCTCGCCCATGGTCCGCTCAAGGAATACAGCCAGTTCGGCGAAGGCATTCCGTTCGGCGATGCCGTGCCGCGCGCCGGCAACGATTCCGGCGGCGGCCAGCCCGGCCGCATCCTGAAGTGCAAGGGCTGGGAGACCGATCCCAACGCCTACATCTACTTCATCACGCAGGCCCCGGTCTGGGAGAAGATCTGCGACGTGATCGGCGAGCCCTCCTGGAAGACCGATCCGAACTACGCCAAGCCCGCCGTTCGCCTGCCGCGCCTCAACGAGATCTTCGGCCGCATCGAACAGTGGACGATGACGAAGACGAAGTTCGAAGCGATGGAAATCCTCAACAAGGACGACATCCCCTGCGGCCCGATCCTGTCGATGAAGGAGATCGCCGAGGACCAGTCGCTGCGCGCGACCGGCACCGTGGTCGAGGTCGACCACCCCACCCGCGGCAAGTACATCTCGGTCGGCAACCCGATCAAGCTGTCGGACTCCCCGAGCGAGGTGGAGCGCTCCCCGCTGCTCGGCGAGCACACCGACGAGATCCTGCGCACCGTGCTTGGCTTCTCGGACCATCAGGTCGCCGATATCCACAAGTCCGGCGCGCTCGATCCGCCGCAAAAGCAGGCCGCCGAGTAAGCGGGCTCATCTCACGACGCGAAAGGCCGCCGGCTTCGGCGGCCTTTTTGTTGGCGCGCAAAGGCTGCATCGCACGATCGGCGCGCTTGCCGCGCCGCCAAGGCTGGATTAAAGATTGGTTCGCGAGGAACAGACGCGGTGGCCGGCCGTTACTCCCTCGACCGGCGTGCTCCCGGAAATGCGAGCATGCCCGGAAATGCCAGCATGCAATCTCCACGGCGAGTGCAGCACGCCTCGCAAAGACCCTGCCCCACGCTGAAGAACTGGTCGCCTTCGCTTCCGAGGATGGCAAGTCGGCCTTTCAGTTCGGGCACAGGTGGCGTCGCGTCCGGCACTCGCCAGGACCACGCTCGTTGATCAAATTGAGGGCTTAAATGTCGAAAGATCAATCCTCTGATCGCGCCAAGCGTGAAGCCAACAAGGCGTTCAAGCCTGCGACAACGCAGAAGCCGATCAATGACTATGCGAAGGACCAGAACTCCTTCAACGAGAATCGCGAACGGCTGAAAGCGGAGCGATTGGCCCGGGAGGCGAAGCCGGGAAGCGGCTCCGAATAAGAGCGTCGGTCCCAGACTCCGACCGCGGATTGCGCTGAAGGCGCGGCACTGAAATCTGCGCCTGCCCTACAGCATCGATAGCACGACGATTCCGTCTTCGACTGCACCAGAAGCGAGCCGCGCCCGCGCCATGCGCTCGAACTCGGTCCGGTTCTTGCGAAGGTAACTGAAAGCCTGCTTCTGCGTCAGGAAGGTCGTCGCAAGACGGCACATCTGTCGTCCCGCGCCAAGCGCGAGAAAGAAGGTGATGGTGCCACCGCCATCCGACTTGATTCTAGGCACGATCCGCACTCTTTGGCATGTGATCGGCCCTCTCCCAATTGTCGTCGGCGCAATGGAAGCCAGCTATGGCGTCACCTTCTTCTTGCGCTTCGTCGGGGTGGCGGCGGGCAATGATGCCTGAAGGGCGGCGTCTGCCGCTTCCTTGGCTTCGCGCAGCTCTCGAAGCCGCGCCATGTTCTTGCGAACATCGACGGCTTGCTTTCCAACATCCACCATCGCCCGAGCGCCTTCCTCTGCGGCCAAACGCTGACGGTTAGTCCGCGCGATGCTTTCGGGTGACGGTTCGGCCGGTCTCTTGGCGCTCATTATTCACCCTGCTCTGCAACGGACAAAAACCCGCTCAATCCTGGGATCGAGCGGGTGGCATGGCCGTTTCAGCACATCCGTGAAACGGCACCAAGGCTTTAGGCCAGCGAGAGATTCTCAGCGCTGACCTTGCCCCGCATCTTGTCGGTCTTGAGCTCGAAGTTGACCTTTTGGCCTTCAGCGAGACCTGCAAGACCAGCCCGCTCGACCGCGCTGATGTGAACGAACACATCGTTGCCGCCGTCGTTCGGCTGAATGAATCCAAAGCCCTTCTGGCCGTTAAACCACTTCACAGTACCTGTCGTCATTTTCTTCTCCAAAGCGCATACGCGCGGGTTCCGCGTGCTCGTCACGCAGAACAAATTCTATTCGTCGATGTCTATGGAAAAGGAGCCCGCGGGCGCATTCAACAAGGCACAGCGGCTGAACGAACAGCCTCAACGTATACCACATCCTCGCTATTTGCAAGGCTTGGCATTTGCCCGATTCGACGCCTCAGGAGCTCGGCGGTAGGTACAGGACGCTTGCGTCGGAGAAGCTCGCGTTAGCGGCTCTGATCTTCTCGACGACGATCTGCAACCCAACATGAGCGCGCTTGGCCATATCCGAATTCCGGCGCGCTCGACGGCGTTCTCCAATTCAGAACGCATGTATCGCAATAATGCATTTTTACAAAACGAGGGGGTAACCTAGGCTTGATCGATGCCAAGCCGTACGGCGCGCAATGGAGCGCGACGACGGAGGGACTGATACCGACCGATGCGGCTATTTTTTACTCAGACGTCGCCATACGCCCACAAGGTAAGGGTCGCCATTCACGAACTCGGATTGAGGCTTGCCGACTGGTTTGAACGCGCGCGCGTTCGCTCATCCATGATCGCGACACGGCCATGCTGAGTTTCGAGCCCGGAACGGTCTTCAGCAGCCGTCACCTCGCCGATATTTTCAGCACCGCCCCCATGCGCACTATTTTCGGTGAGCGCAATTCGCTTGAGTCCATGCTTCTGGTCGAGGTCGCGCTGGCCAAGGTTCAAGGGCAGCTCGGTTTGATTCCTGCCGAGGCTGCTGCTGCGATCGCCTCCGCTGCGCGCGCTGAACTACTCGATCTCGACGAATTGGCCGCGGGCACTTTGCGCGCTGGTTTGCCGGTCGTGAATCTGGTCGAGCAGCTGATCCGGCTCACCGGCAACCCCCATGGCGAATTCGTCCATTGGGGTGCCACGAGTCAGGACATCATGGACACCGCGCTCGTGATGCAGATGCGCGACGCGCTCGAGCTCATCCACCGCGATCTGGAGCGGCTGATATCGACGCTTGCGGATCTGGCGCGTACCCATCGCGATACGCCGATGGTCGGCAGGACCAAGCTTCAACACGCGATCCCGATCACCTTCGGGTTCAAGGTTTCCGTCTGGCTGTCGGGCCTGCTGCGCCACAGGCAACGTCTCGCCGAACTCAAACCGAGAGTCCTCCAGGTCCAGTTCGGCGGTGCGGTCGGCACTTTCGCATCACTCGGCGATGATGGCGACAGCGTCCGCGCTGCGCTGGCCAGCGAGCTCGGACTCGGCGAGCCCCTGGTGGCATGGCACGCCGCGCGCGATGGTTTGGCCGAGACGGTTTGCCTGCTTGGGCTGATCTCTGCGACCCTGAGCAAGATCGCGACCGATGTCGTGTTGATGGCGCAGACCGAGGTCGGCGAAGTGCTGGAGCCAGGCGGTCAGGGCCATGGCGCGTCCAGCACCATGCCGCACAAGCGTAACCCGATCATCTGCGAGCAGATTCTCAGCACCGGACCGTCGCTGCGCCGGCTGGCAAGTGCCATGCTCGACGCTTCGGTCCACGACCACGAACGGGCGACGGGACCGTGGCAAGCAGAATGGTTGCTGCTGCCGGAAGCGTTCGTGCTGGTCTCCCGGACCATGGACAACGCTGTTCGCCTTTGCAGCGGACTGGTCGTCAGGCCCGATGCGATGCAGGCCAATCTCGGTCGGACACAGGGTCTCATCGCCGCAGAGGCCGTCATGATGGCGCTGGCTCCTCACGTCGGGCGCCATCATGCGCACGAAATGGTGAGTGCGGCATGCACGCACGCCATCGCCTCGGGCCTGACACTGGCCCAGAGCCTTTCGCGCGATCCGGCCGTGACAGCCCACATCGCGCCCCATGAGATCGAGGCGGCTGCGGATCCGGCCCGATACATCGGCCTGTCCGGCCGTGAGGTCGATCGTGTTCTCGCGGCGGTGCAAGGCGACGCCATTGATGCGGAGTGAGGCCATATGATTTTGAAGCGCAAGCGCATGGGCCTCGTCGCAGCTGCGGTGCTGGCAATGTTGAATGCGGCACAGGCCGAGTCGCCGTTCCCGTCACGGCCGATCACGTTGGTCGTCCCGTTCGCGGCCGGCGGCCCCAATGACGTGATGAGCCGGATCGTGTCCGAACACATGGCGCGAAAACTCGGGCAGCCGATCATTGTCGAGAACATCGCCGGGGCGGGCGGCACGACCGGCTCAGCGCGCGTCGCAAAAAGCGCGCCCGACGGTTATACGCTGGTCAGCGGTCACGTCGGGACGCATGCTGCATCGGTCGCGCTGTATCCGAATCTCCGTTACGACCCACTGATCGATTTCACGCCGATCGGCCTGGTCGCGGAAACGCCGATCCTCGTCGTTGCCCGCCGCGACCTTGGCGCGGACAGCATGGCGTCGTTCATCGCGATCGCCAAGGCGCGTGGCCCGGACCTCACCTTGGGCCATGCGGGCGTCGGTTCGATCAGCCACATCAGCTGTCTGCTGTTCACCTCCGTGATCGGATTCAAGCCGGTGGAAGTGCCATATCGCGGATCAGCGCTGGCGATGACCGACCTGATCGCGGGCCGCAGCGACTTCAGCTGTGGACTGTTGGGCGACGTTCTTCCCTTCCTGGGTGACAACAATCTGCGTTTTCTGACCGTTTCGGCGCCCGCACGGGTTCCGCAATTGCCGGACACGCCGACGGCGAGGGAAGCAGGACTTCCACAGTTTGTCGCATCGAGCTGGTTCGCGTTCTACCTGCCGAAAGGCGCGCCCGACGCCATTCGCGACCGGTTCTCGGATGCGCTTCGCTCAGCGCTCGACGATGACGGCGTGCGGAGACGGCTTGAACTGGTAGGCTTGATCCTGCCACCGCCGGACCAGCGAGGCCCCGAACCGCTCAAGCGGCGGATGACCGAAGAGATCGCGCGCTGGCAGGACATTGTCAAAACCGCGCAGATTCGCCTCGATCAATAAGTGCAACCGACGCAGTCGAGCGCGTGATCGCCCGCCAGCTTTCGCCGTCGCGCCTCACGCCGCAGGCCGACGGAACAATCCGACGATCCGCTATTACAAAGCTGGCATTCATCATGACGCCGCAGGACGTGGCGGCAGTCTGCCCCTCATCCATCAAAAAATTCGAAACGCCCTGTCGGATCGGGGGTATCTCGTCCGTCATCTAGACATGAACGGGCAATAGACGCTGACGTCGAGCCCGGCGATTCATGAGGAAGATGATCATGCCCAGCACCGTCCGCCTGCACCGCGTTCTCACGACCAGCCCGGAGAAAGTCTATCGCGCCTTCCTGGAGGCGGATGCGCTGGCGAAATGGCTTCCGCCGAACGGCTTCACCTGCACCGTCCATCATTTCGAGCCGAAGGTCGGGGGCACGTTCAAGATGTCGTTCCGTAACTTCACGACGGGCAACAGCCACGCCTTCGGTGGCGAATATCTCGAGCTCGTCCCCGGCGAACGTCTCCGCTACACCGACAGGTTCGACGACCCCAATCTGCCGGGCGAGATCCAGGTCACCGTGATCCTGAAGAAAGTATCCGTCGGCACCGAGCTGGATATCACGCAAGCCGGCATCCCCGACGTCATCCCGCCGGAGGCTTGCTATCTCGGCTGGCAGGAATCGCTGCGCAATCTGGCGAAGCTCGTAGAGCCTGAGATCAAGCAATAGCGACCGGACGGGATTTAGGGGCGGCCGCGTGACCGTAGGCTACGCTCCTGCCTTCGGCGCAATCCCGCCGCTTGCGGTCCAGCGGTCGGGATCCGGGCTATGTCCGATCAAAGCAAGGCCATAGGCGATCGACTCGAACTGGTCGCCTGACATCAGCCGTTCGTTGCCGAACCGCTCGGCGAACAGCTTTCGAACGGCGGGCACGAAGGACGTGCCGCCGGTCAAGAACACCTTCTCGATCTCGCGCGCGGTGATGCCGGCTTCGCCCAGCACCTTGTCCACGGTGGCGGCGAGCCTCGCGATATCGTCGGCAATCCAGGCTTCGAAATTCTTCCGCGTGATGGTCGAGCCGATGTCGACGCCGCCACCTTTGAAGCGGAACTCCACCTGATCCTGCGCCGACAGTGCGACCTTGGCGTCGGACACCGCGCGGTACAACGAAAAGCCGAGGTCGAGATCGACGATGGTGATGAAATCCTCGAGCAGAGCCGGCTTCACCGCGGTGCGCGCAAGCTCCCTGAGTTCGCGCAGGTCGCCGTTGCTCTTCATCATCGCGAGCTGATGCCAGCGCGCGAGATTGGTGTAGTGGCCGGTGGGGATCGGCAGCACTTTGTCGAACGAGCGGAAGCTCGAGCCCTTGCCCAGCCGCGGCGAGACGACGTGATCGACGATGCGGTAATCGAACGTGTCGCCCGCAATCCCGATGCCGGCATGGCCGAGCGGCTCGGCGCGCAAGACGCCGCCGGCACGCGAGAACCGCATCACCGAGAAATCGCTGGTGCCGCCGCCGAAATCCGCGACCAGTACGGTCGCATCGCGCTCCAGCCGGCGGGCGAAGGAGAACGCGGCTCCGACAGGCTCGTAGACGTAGCGGGCGTGGCCGGCCCCAAGGCGCTCGAACGCGGCCCGGTAGCGCTGCATCGCCAGCGCTTCGTCGGGATTGCCGCCGGCGAAGCGGACGGGGCGACCGACCGTGACGGTGGACGTCTCGAAGCCGAATTTATCGCCGCCATGGCGCGCCAGCGTCCGCAGGAACGCCGCCAAAATATCCTCGAACTTGTAGCGTTGCCGGAACACCTGGGTGGTGTTGAAGCTGGAGCTCGCGGCGAAGGTCTTGAACGACTGGAGGAAGCGGTAGACATGTCGTCCTTCGAGGAACTGCTCGATCGCCCACGGGCCGCCTTCGGCCTGGGCGCCGGCGCCCGGCCGGTCCTCCCAGAAGCACAGCGCCGACACGAAGACGCTGTGGCGCTGTCCGCCATGGTCGAAGCGGATGGCTTCGACCCGGCGGTCGTCCGCCGCAAGGGCCACGACCGTGTTGCTGGTCCCAAAATCGATGCCGATCGAGACGGCGGGCGAGGCGCTCGACATGAACCACTCTGACAGATGATTGGAAGGGGGCAGACCACTAACGGCTTCGTGTGCCGCTGCCAAGGCTCCGTTTTTGGACATCGGCGGTCAAATGGTTCGGTTTCGAGCGGTTTTGGGCATATCCCCCTCAAATCGGCCCATTTAACGGACTATTATGCTGCAATGCGAAGAGCTAAATGCTGCTATGCAATGGCATGCATAGACATTGGCATCTGGTATACATAAATTCCCTTTCGAAATGAGACAGCACTGCTGACCGTCTCAAGAAAGGGATTTCCGATGTCCAAGACCGCTTCCGTCGCTCTCGCGCCCTCCGCCTCGCTGTTCGCCCGCCTGATGGCCACGATCGACCGCCTCCTGATGGCGAGCGCCAAGATCTCGAATCACAACGGCGACCTGCCGCGCTTCGGCCTGTAGGCTGGATAGCCTGCCGCGCCTGCGCGCGCAGCGGGAGACCGTTTTAGATCAGTCCGCATACTACTTTTGATGAATGGCCCCGGATGACGGGGCCATTTCTACTTGTGCTGTCCTGAGTCACAGCCGCAACCGGGCAAGGTCCTGCGGCATTTGCGCACGGTGACCGGACCAGCGCTTGAAGCTTGGCATAATGCATACAAGAATGGCGTTCCAGCGCTCGCAGAAAAATGAGAGGCGCCACGGGAGGCTTTATGACGGACATGGTGCAAGCAACCGCCCCGACAGCCGCGCGCGTTAGCGACACGTATCGCTGGGCGCAATTGGCAGTCGGTGTCGCGGCGATGGTGATGATCGCCAACTATCAATACGGCTGGACGTTCTTCGTCCCCGACATTCAGAAGAAGTTCGGCTGGGATCGTGCGTCGATCCAATGGGCCTTTACGCTGTTCGTGCTGTTCGAGACCTGGCTCGTGCCGATCGAAGGATGGTTCGTCGACAAATACGGTCCGCGCCTCGTCGTCCTGGTCGGCGGCGTGCTCTGCGCCGCCGGCTGGGCGATCAACGCGCAGGCGACCACGCTCAACGGCTACTATCTCGGCATGATCATCGCGGGCATCGGCGCCGGCGGCGTCTACGGCACCTGCGTCGGCAACGCGCTGAAGTGGTTTCCGGATAAGCGCGGTCTTGCCGCGGGCATCACGGCCGCGGGCTTCGGTGCAGGCTCCGCGCTGACCGTCGCGCCGATCCAGGCCATGATCAAGGACAGCGGTTTCCAGACCACCTTCCTCTATTTCGGCCTCGGACAAGGCATCATCATCTGCATTCTCGCCTTCTTCCTGCTGGCGCCGAAGGCAGGCCAAGTGCCCAGCGTGGTGGCGAACGCCAATCTGCAACAGACCCGCCGCAACTATCAGCCGACCGAGGTGCTGCGTCAGCCGATCTTCTGGCTGATGTACTTCATGTTCGTGATCGTCGGCGCCGGTGGCCTGATGGTGACGGCCAATTTGAAGCCGATCGCGGCCGACTGGAAGATCGATAACGTCCCGGTCACGCTAATGGCGGTGACCATGACCGCGGTGACCTTCGCGGCCACGATCGACCGCGTGCTCAACGGCCTGACGCGTCCGTTCTTCGGCTGGATCTCCGACATGATCGGCCGCGAGAACACGATGTTCATCGCCTTCGGCATGGAAGGTATCGGCATCTGGATGCTCTACCTCTGGGGCCACGATCCGCTCTGGTTCGTGCTGCTCTCGGGCTTCGTATTCTTCGCCTGGGGTGAGATCTACTCGCTGTTCCCCTCGACCTGCACCGACACGTTCGGCGCCAAGTTCGCGACCACCAATGCCGGCCTGCTCTACACCGCGAAGGGTACGGCCGCGCTGCTGGTCCCGATCGGCAACTACATGCAGCAATCGTCGGGCAGTTGGGACAACGTGTTCATCATCGCGGCCGGCGCCAACATCCTGGCCTCGGCGCTGGCGATCGCGGTGCTCAAGCCGTGGCGCAAGGTGGTGGTCGCGCAATCGACCGTCTGACGCGCTCCAAAAGCGCCTTCTCGTGCAAAACGCCCGGCCTTACGGCCGGGCGTTTTCCTTTGCGCGACGTTTTCATGAGTCCGCCGTTCCCAAACGGAACCCCGCATATTTTGTCAGTGACCGGCCAAGATAGGGCTTGCAATCTGGAATATGGTATACCAAGGTCTTCATCGCGCTTGCGACGATAAGCCACAATATTGCGACATCAGGTCATCTTGCGACCGGTGTCGAACCAGACAGGCGCTCGGGAGGTTTTTGATGATTTCCAGCACCGATGGCGCTGTCACGGCCGCGCCTCTCCGCACAGGTTTCCGTTGGCTCCAGCTGGTCATGGGCATCGTCTGCATGGCGATGATCGCCAACCTGCAATATGGCTGGACGTTGTTCGTCGATCCGATCGATCACGCGCACCATTGGGGACGCGCCGCGATCCAGCTCGCTTTCACCATCTTCGTCGTCACCGAAACCTGGCTGGTGCCGATCGAGGCCTGGTTCGTCGACAAATACGGCCCGCGCATCGTCATCATGTTCGGCGGCGTCATGATCGCGCTGTCCTGGATTCTCAACTCCTATGCCGATAGCCTCACCTTGCTCTACGCGGCCGCGATCATCGGCGGCATGGGCGCGGGCGCGGTGTACGGCACCTGCGTCGGCAACGCGCTGAAATGGTTTCCCGATCGCCGAGGCCTTGCCGCCGGTGCGACCGCCGCCGGCTTCGGCGCAGGCGCTGCACTCACCGTCGTGCCGATCGCGACCATGATCGCGACGAGCGGCTATCAGCACGCGTTTCTCACCTTCGGCATCGGCCAGGGCGTGATCGTCTTCGTACTCGCGTTCTTCATCCAGCCGCCGCGGATCTCGATCCCGCCGAAGAAGAAGCAGCTCAATCTGCCGCAGACCAAGATCGACTTCACCCCGCCCCAGGTGCTGCGTGCCCCTATTTTCTGGGTGATGTATCTCGTTTTCGTCATGGTCGCCTCCGGCGGCCTGATGACCGCGGCGCAGATCGCCCCGATCGCGCACGACTTCAAGATCGCCGACACGCCGGTCACGCTTGCCGGCTTCCAGATGGCGGCATTGACGTTCGCGATCTCGCTCGACCGCATCTTCGACGGTTTCGGACGGCCCTTCTTCGGCTTCGTCTCCGACACGATCGGCCGCGAACACACCATGTTCATCGCCTTCGGCACCGCCGCGCTGATGCTGCTGACGCTGTCCGCCTATGGCCACGTGCCTGTCGTCTTCGTGCTCGCGACCGCGGTTTATTTCGGCGTGTTCGGCGAGATCTACTCGCTGTTCCCCGCGACCTGCGGCGACACTTTCGGCTCGAAGTTCGCAACCACCAACAACGGCATGCTCTACACGGCGAAGGGGACGGCGTCCCTGCTCGTTCCGCTCGCCAGCGTGATCTCGGCCACGTATGGCTGGAAGGCCGTGTTCGTGGTCGCGGTGGCGCTGAACGCGACGGCGGCCCTGATGGCGCTGTTCGTGATCAAGCCGATGCGCCGCTCCTTCATCCTCGGCAAGGAAGCCGAGAGCGCCAACGCCGCGACGGGGAACGCTAAGACCGAGACGGCATAACCAACACGCACCTTGCACGGGTGAAACAGGGGCGCAGCGATGCGCCCCTTTCTTTTCGGCTCACGACAAACGTCGGCATTACTGCCGCAAGAATTTTCGGATGAGCCAAACCGAACGCTTGACGATTGGCATTATGTATACCACACTCGCCTCATCATTCACCCAGGGAGGTTGCAATGCTGGTCGGAGACATTCTGCGCAAGAAGACACCGCGCGTTGTCACGGTGCGAATGAACGAAACGGTGGGTATCGCAGCCAAGCTGATGCGCGCCAACAATATCAGCGCACTGGTCGTGAAGGACGTGGTCCGCTCCGAGGGTAACACCGCGGTCGGCATGTTCACCGAGCGCGACGTCGTGCGCGCCGTCGCCGAGCACGGCGCCAATGCCGTCAACGTCAAGGTCTCGCAGCTCGTCTCGGTGCAGCAACTCGTGTCCTGCACCTCGAGCGACACGATCGAGCAAGTCCGCCATCTGATGAACCGGAATCACATCCGGCACCTGCCTGTCATCGACGATTACAGCCTCGTCTCGGTCATCAGCATGCGCGACATCGCATCCTTCATGGACGAAGCGATCAACGGCACGCCGCAAGCAGCTTAAAGCGCCTCACTTCCCCTGCGACTACCGGACCCGGCTCGGACCCTTCCGAGCCGGACCGGATCTTTCGTCCCGAAATCCGGCTTCCGCTGCTTCGCGAGGATTCCATGAAGATCTGCATCTACGGCGCCGGCGCAATCGGCGGATATCTCGGGGTACAGCTCGCGCGCGCGGGCGCCGACGTCAGCCTGGTCGCACGCGGCGCGCACCTTGCCGCGATGCGCGAGCGCGGCCTGACGCTGCTCGCGGGCGAGGAGAAGCACACCGTGCATCCGCGCTGCACAGACAATCCGGCCGAGCTCGGCGTGCAGGACTACATCATCATCACGCTGAAGGCGCACTCGATCACCGGCGTGATCGGGACGATGCAGCCGCTGCTCGGCCCCCACACCCGCATCGTCACCGCCGTCAACGGCATCCCCTATTGGTACTTCTACAAGCATGGCGGTCAATACGAGAATTCGACGCTGGAGAGCATCGACCCCGGTGGACGGCAGTGGCGCGAAATCGGCGCCGAGCGCGCCATCGGCTGCATCGTCTATCCCGCCACCGAGATCGAGGCGCCCGGCGTGATCCGTCACGTCTACGGCAACAACTTTCCGCTCGGCGAGCCCTCCGGCGAGACCACCCCGGACGTGCAGCGCCTCGCCGATCTCTTCGTCGCAGCTGGGCTGAAAGCGCCGGTGCTCGACCGCATCCGCGACGAGATCTGGCTCAAGCTGTGGGGCAATGTCTGCTTCAACCCGATCAGCGCACTCACCCATGCAACACTCGACGTGATCTGCACCGATCCGGCAACCCGCGCGCTGTCGCGCGCGATCATGATGGAGACGCAAGGCATCGCCGAGACGTTCGGCGTCAAATTCCGCGTTGACGTTGAGCGCCGCATCGAAGGCGCCCGCAAGGTCGGCGCGCACAAGACCTCGATGCTCCAGGATCTCGAGCGCGGCCGCCCGATGGAGATCGACCCCCTCGTCACCGTCGTGCAGGAGATGGGCCGCCTCACCGGCATCGCCACTCCCGCGCTCGATTCAGTGCTGGCGATGGTGACCCAGCGCGCCCGCATCGCCGGTCTCTACGACGGCATCTCGACACGATCGGATCCGCGCGCACTGGCGGTGGCGTAATGGATGGCGAGATCAAACAATGGCTCCGCTTCCGCAAGAGCGGTGCGACCGGCTTCGGCACGCTGAATTCGTCAGGCATCAGCGTGCATGAGGGCGAGATGTTCGGCCGCCATGCGGCCACCGGCAAGACGCTGGCGCTGTCGGAGGTCGAACTGCTCGCGCCCTGCGCGCCCAGCAAGATCGTCGCACTCTGGAACAATTTTCACGCGCTCGCGGCCAAGCTCAACCAGCCCGAGCCGCCGGAGCCGCTCTACCTCCTGAAGGCCACCACCAGCATCACGACGCCAGGCGCGGTGATCCGCCGTCCCTCTTATTACGACGGCAAGACCACGTATGAAGGCGAGCTCGGCATCGTCATCGGCAAGACCTGCGCCCGGGTGTCGCCGGCGGAAGCGGACAGCTTCATCTTCGGGTACACCTGCGTCAACGACATCACTGCCAACGACATCCTGACCAGCGATCCCACTTTCCCGCAATGGGCGCGGGCCAAGGGCATCGACGATTACGGCCCGTTCGGCCCCGTCATCGCCACCGGTCTCGATCCGGCCAAGCTGGTGGTCCGCACCATCCTCAACGGCGCGGAGCGGCAGAACTACCCGATCTCGGACATGATCTTCTCCGCGCAGGAGCTGGTCAGCAGGATCTCCCACGACATGACCCTGCTCCCCGGCGACCTCATTGCCGTCGGCACCTCGGTCGGCGTCGGCGTGATGAAAGAGCCGGTGAATATCGTGGCCGTGGCGATCGACGGCATCGGCGAGCTGACCAACGAGTTTCGGCTGTAGCCACCAACGCAGTGCGGTAGCCCGGTTGGAGCGAAGCGAATCCGGGGCCGGCGCCCAAGGCTTGCAGAACCCGGCTTGCGCTTCGCTCCATCCAAGCTACGGAACACTCCGTCCAACCTTGGACCCCCGGCACCCACCGCCCCTCCGCCGATCGGCTGACGCATTCAGCCGTGGATCGTGCGACCGGACCTATCCAGCAAGCCCCGCCGCCCTTGATCTCGGTTCCGCTCTCCAATAGCAATTATGGCGATAATGTGTGCCGGCGTGAGGAAGTCACGATGTGGCTGTTTTTCCTGGTTGCCTGGTTTGTTCTGCTCGCTGCCATCGCGATTTTCGCCCAGCAGGCGCTCGGTTACGATGTCGGCCACCTGCCTGCCTGGTTCGGAGGCCTGCCTGTCCCGCAGCGGTTTGCTACCGGCGCGATCCTGGCCCTGGCGCTGGCACTGATCGGCGCCTCCGCCTGGCGGCTCTCGCGCCAGGACCGGCGCCTCGACACGCTGCGCGACCGCCTCAAGAAGACCCGCGAGGACGTCGTCGTCGCCCATGCCCTGCAGAACCACCTCGACGCCACCGTCCAGCACCTGATCGAGAGCGATCCCCGGGAGGCCGTCTCCGCCCTCCACGACAAGCTGGGCGAGACCGAGCAGCGCGCACTGCTGCAGCGGGGCCGCAACGAATCCACCGACATGCACGACCAGCTCGCCGAAATACGCCGCCGCCAGCAGGAACTGCGCGACATGGTCGGCAAGGTCGCCGAGCAGCGCCGCGCGGTCGAGCCAGTTTTCACCGAGATCCGCGACCGCCAGAACCAGCTCGAACGCTCACTGCACGACCTCGAGACCGACGACCGCAAGAACAATCTCGCCGACCGGCTCAAGGACATCGCGCGCGACGCGTCGACGCTGCTGTCGCGGGTCGGCACGGTCCAGGACACCTTTGCGACCATGAACCAGTACAAGGAAGATCTGGCCAAGTCCCACGCAGAGCTGGTGCCGCTGCGCGCGTCGGACGCCGGCCTCAATGCCCTGATCGGCGAGCTGGGCCTCAGCCATGAGCGCCTCGCCAAGAGCGTCGACGAGCTCGAAACCGGCGGCGGAGCGCCACTCGGCATCCGGGTCGAGACGCTGTCGAAGAACAAGATGGAGATCGAGCAGCGCCTGGCCCGCATCGACGACAGCTTCCACATCCTGAAAGGCATCGGGCTCGACTTCGAAGAGCTCGGCCAGCGCCAGGCCCAGCTCGAACGCTCGCTCGCCGGTGTCGAGACCGACGCCGACGGAAAGACGCTCGCCGACCGCCAGAATGCGCTGAACGATTTTGTTCTCCAGTCGCGCCAGCGCCTCGGCGCGTTACAGGAGACGCTGGCGACGCTGAACGCCTTCAAGACGGAGCTGTCGAAGTCCCAGGCCGACCTCGTCCCGCTGAAGGCTCCCGTGTTCGGCATCGAGGCCCTGATTGCGGACGTCGGCGCCACCCGCGATCTCCTTGCCAAGACCGTCGGCGAGATCGAGGCGAGCGGCGACGTCAGCCTCGCCTCGCGCGTCGACGCGCTGACCAAGAGCAAGCGCGAGGTCGAAGACCGCCTCGCCCGCATCTTCGACAATTTCAACGCGCTCGACGGCTTGCGAAAAGACATCGGCGGCATCTTCTCGACCATCCGGAACAGCCTGAACCGGATCGGATGAGACCGAGCTGCGTCGGATGGGTCGCGCTGCGTTCAACCTCATCCTCCAAGCCGCGTGCTCCGAAACACTCAGACACATCACATCTCCGCGCGCCCGGCAGATGCCGCCAACATGTCGCGCGGATGCCGCACTGTGGACGCATTCGGCCGCCCTTCTGTGAGGCGTGTCTGGGGGCACGGCGGTGCCGTGTTTGGACCAAACCTTCTAGGGGTATGACTGTGAAGAAGATTGTATTTGTCGTGGGTGCTACGCTTACTCTGGTGACGGTTGCGAATGCTGCGGATCTGCCGCGCCGCCAGCCCGTTCCCGTCTATTCCGAGCAGGCGCCGATCGGCAAGATGCCGATTGGCAAGAGCCCGGTTGGAAAGGCCCCGATCGGCAAGGCGCCCGGCCCCGTCGCGGCGCGCTACTGACGCGCAGCGAAATACGCGCAGAAGCAAGCGTAGACTCTGCGTGAGTGGCCGACAGTCGAGGGGCATAGCGTGACGAACAAACCTGATCGATCGGGACCCTGCATCCTTGCGGGATTCGCGCTCGCGGCCATGCTCGCGTGCACGACACCCTCCGCCTCGGCCCACGAAGCGAACAAGCGCGTTGCTGAGGCAAACGCGCTTGCCACGACCGACGCCGGATCACGGCCGGCGCCGCAAACGACGCGGCGCGCAGTCGCACGCGCGGAGAAAGGTCCGTACTACGTCGATTTCCGCGCCCGCACGGCCGCGAGCTGGGGCCACGCCTTCGTCTGGTATGGCAAGACCAGCGAGCGCGCTGTCGAAGTGGCAGGGCTCACGCCGGCCGGCGACACCTGGGCCTATGTGCTCGGTCACCTCACCTGGGTGCCGGCGGAGACCGGCGCGAGTTACGGCGATCTCGACCCGGACTATTTGACCGCGAACTACCGCGTCTATTTGAACGAAGCCGACGCCAAGCGCGTGTTTGCCTATATCAAGAAATTGCAGGCAAGCTCGCCGGTCTGGAATGCCGAGACCACCAATTGCACCGGCTTCATCGGCGACATCGCCGAGTACATGGGATTGAAGGTCCCCTACCGCTGGCAGCGCCCGGAAAACTTCGTCAACAGTCTCAAGGAAATGAACGGCGGCCGCCAGATGGTGCGGCTGTCGACGGAATAGAGCCCGCCAGGGCGCACCACGCGACGCCGTCATTGCGAGCGCAGCGAAGCAATCCAGAGTCCCTCCACGGGTAAAGTCTGGATTGCTTCGCTGCGCTCGCAATGACGATGCCGAAGCAATTGGGCACGATGGATTGGCGGAGTGTGCCCGTCGGGCAAAACACCCGCGCAAATTTCCCGCGCCGCCTGTCAATCCCCGCCCGTCAAAATATTCCACTTTACCGAAATTCGGATTTGTCGTATCTACGACACACCCTGACCCGGGACAAGGGGCGGATCGCGATCGTCACGAACCGCGGGTTGGGCAGCGATGGACGCGACGGCGTCGGGCGCGGCGAGCCTTGCAGGGCGGGAAACCGTGAGCACAGGCTTTCGCGCCTACGACACGGCGCCGACAGCGTCTTCGCATGGTTTCGGGTGCGAGCACACGCCAGCTCCCGAAGTCCCAGCGAGGACGTGCGCGGACGAACAAGTCGTGTGGTCCTGACGCCCGGGGTCTGTGCGTCAAGTCCTGCGGTGATGTGG
>NZ_JBVVOT010000010.1:0-224369 GCF_055807455.1 Bradyrhizobium sp. Kon58 | reverse complement strand
GGCAGCGGCGGCATGGCCCTGATCGAGCTCGCCGACGGCGTCTCGCTCGACGAGGTCAAGGCCAAGACCGAAGCCGAGTTTCGCGTCGCGTTGAAGAACACGTGAACTACCCCCGGAAGCCCGCTCGCTTGCATTGGCGCTACTCCCGCGGATCAGTACTAGGCGACCTTTTTCGGCTGAGCTGCGATTCGCGACTGGAGATAGAGCCAAACGGTACGTCGATCTTGTGACGTTTTAGGGAGCGCGAGCCTGGATCGGCATTTGCGGTCCTGCCGGTACGCGACTATATTCCAAACGTCAATTTACGCGCGTACCCCATTGCGTACCATTTTTTGAGCATTGCGGCCGCAGAGGGCAATGGGTCGATCCGGCGTTCTGCACTGGGGCCAGGCAATCTTCGCAAATCGATTCTCGGAGGAGCTTTCGTGGCACGCGAATTCTTCGACAGGCAGAAAGAACATTGGGCTTACGTCCGGAGAAAGGACCTAGCCAACGAGGGGCTCGTTATTTTCGTGCACGGCTTTCGCGGGAGCTATCTAAGTACCTGGGGGGAGCTTGCGAACTACCTCACTGAGCACGCCGACGGCGACTTGAATCTCGCCAAATGGGATTATCTGTTCGTAGGCTACGAGACCTATTCGATAGGTACCTTCATGGCGATCGCGCAGATCATCGCGTCGCAATGGGAAAAGGCAGCGAAACAAGAACCCCCTTTCGAGCGGAACGCCTACAAGGACCTCGCCATCTTTGCGCATTCGCTGGGGACACTTGGTGTCCGGCAATTGCTTTGCGCGATCAGCCTGCAACCCAAAGGGATGGCCGACGCTTTGAGGAAGGCCGTGTTATTCGGCAGTCCCCTGAATGGCAGCCACTTGGCGGGCTTGGGCGGGCTCGGGCGTTTCGTCGACTTCGCGAAGGGAAAGCCGGCTTCATTGATGCCAGGCTCGTTTCGTATTCTAGATGCGCTTAAGCCGGAGAATCCGGAGCTCCAAATGCTGCACGTGTGGAGCAAGACCATAAGAACTCACGGCAAAGGAAAGTTCGGCCCAACGAGGATCATCCTCGGCGCGGATGATCATGTGGTCGGCGGAAGCACCATGGTTTCGTGGGAAGATAACTCCGAGTGCACGACCTCCATGGATCATCGAGCCATGGTGAAGGTCGCGAATGCTGGCGCGAACACCCAGGGTGCGGTTATCGACGAACTGAGAGCTCTCCGATGAGCGATAGCGAATTGAAAGCGCGCATCGATTTTCTGAAGCATGGCCGATGGAGCGAAAGGGGGCAGCTGGCATGGGGAGTAATTGGCAAGCGACCCGCGGCCGGCAGCCGCTCCGAGGTCAAGAGCCAACGCGAGCTCAAAACGCTCTTAAGGGCGCATTGGAAGGATGCCATCTACGAAAGCGAAGGCAAGATCCGAGACTCTTTCGACGAGGCCCTTACGCTCTATCAGCTATACGAGCTGGCGATCGAAACCGGTTACCTTCCGTTGAATGAGGTGCGCCAGTCCATTCACGGCGAACTAAGCCAACTTCTGTGGTCGGAAGGCGCACGCCGCTATCTGAAGTACTACAGCTACACTTCCGTGGCATTTCTCGCAAAGCGTGTCGGGGTAGATCTCGGGTTCAAAGAAATCACCGTGCCCCGTGTTCGCAATCAGACCGAAGGACGTTTCGCCTCCTTTCTTTCTCAACACGTACTTTGGTATTCCGACGATATCCTTGACGGATGGCTCGGCTTTCTCGACGACTATCTTGTTATCGGGGATCTGAACGAAACCGACAAAGAAATATTCGAATCGTTCCTGAATAGCTCAACCAAGAAGTTTGAAGAAGAGGCCGCTCTTTGGGACTTCGTCGCTGGTGCCGATCGGCTGATAACCCGTTTGGCCGAGGTCGCAGACATGCTGTCCGAGGAGGACAAGCCGTACTATGGAATGTTCTACGCCTACTGGATGGCGAAAATGTACGGTTACGATCTTGGAGACGATGGTTTCCTGCGAGATAAAGAGCAGGTCGATTGGTCCGAACAACTCGTCAGCAGCAAAAGAATACGGCACCAATTGAACAGGGCAACCGAGGAGCTCAAGAAAAACGAATCGAATGAGGTTCCGGAAAACCAGCTGGATTTGTTCGTCGCTAAAGACAGGCTCGTGCGCGATTTCTGGGATGTCACCAGAAGACAGTTCGAGACCGACCCAATTCAATTCAGATGAATGCGGGCAAAGCTGTCAGTTGCCGCAGCGATGTGACCTGGTGAACCAAGGATATTCGCTACGATTTGGATCCTGCTCTCAAAGCTGCTTACATAGAGTGAAAGAGCGCCGATAGAGACGCGGCCGACGCGACCGTTCACGAAGAGACGAACAGTTCAGCGAAATCCACCTTGAGCGCGCGAGCGACTCGGATGAGGACTTGAAGCGTGGGATTTCCTGAGCCCGCCTCGATATTGCTGATCAGCGCCTGCCGCGTGGAGGCCTCGGCGGCCAACTTCTCCTGCGAAAGCCCGCGCTCGAGTCTTAGCCTCCGCACATTGCGGGCTAGAAAGTCGACGGGCGTACTCTGCGAATCCCTTGCCATTGCTTCCGATGAAGCATCGGAAGCTTCGTTGTTTCCATACGCAGGAGCGTATAATGTGCCTTGGCTGAAGAGGGTCGTCAGGACCTCTTCGCCTTCCCCCAACCGCGGCCGCCGGACCGAGCAGTAGGGCTGGAAACATTCTCCAAGACCGAACTCTTCAGCTCATCCGCAAGGTCGTCCTTGCCCAAAGCACGACTCAAGACGTTGGCGCCCACCAAGGACGCGAAGAGCACGAGATTTCGTCGCCGAGCTTCGCCATCATCGGGGTCGCTACCCGTCGCGCTCCCGAACAAATCAAACAGTTTTTTCACTCCCTCGGCATACGACCGTCCGAGCGATCTGTTCTCCTTGTTGACGGTAGCCTCTTGATTGAAGGAGACCATCGGACATGCTCGCTCGGCAGGCTTGGGCGCTAGATATTGGGCCGCGAGATCGCCCGCGGCATCTCTGCAGCTCGCGGAATGGCCGTCGAACTTCTGCCAATTTTCGACGGTTGCGTTGAAAGCGAGGGAGCAGGCCTCCGCCGACAAGGCATCTTTCGAGCCGAAGTGCCTGTAGAAGCCGCCCTGCGTCAGGCCAGCGGCCGTCATGACATCGGCGATGCTGACGGAACCCACCCCATGCTGACGGAAGAGGCGGGCGGCCATCTCCACGACTTTTGCCCTGTTGCGCTCGGCCGTTTCCCGGTCTGATCTGCCCATATACGCTCCTCGGAATAGAGTCCGACCGAACGCTATCACTTCAAATGTTGAGAGGCATAGATTAAATGGATTGGGGACGAGCCAGATCGGAACAGCCCGCCGTCATTTAACGGATGGGGGAGAAAATGGGCCCGGTGGTGGTGGCCCAATAAAGGCGGCCAGAATTAGTGCCGCTATGGCGAACCAGGTAGTCAGCCAAAAGCCGTCGACATAAGCGAGAGTATTGGCCTCTCGCGCGGCAGTAGCCGCCAAAGTCGCCGTTGCCCGCGCCGATGCGGATCCGATGCCGATCGGTGTGAACTTGCTGGTGAGAAGGTTAAGGACGTGACCGACGTCCGCGTCCCCCCGAGTGATATTCAGCCCCAACAGGTTGGACGCAATCTGCTCCTTAATCCGCAGGAACGTCGCCATCAGCGATATGCCGATCTCCGCTCCTCCCAAGCGCGACACCTGAAGATAGGCCGCAAACGCTGTCGATCTGGCGGGGTTCGAATTTGAGAGAGTGATTATTACGATCGAGAAGAGCGCGAAGGATTGCCCGACGCTTTGAAGGAGCACCATCGGAACGAAGTCAAACAGCCGCCATTGGCTCGTGAGCTGTGTTCCCAACAGGCCCGCGCAAGCGAATGCGGACAGGCCAAGGATAAGGGACAAGCGCGCGTCGTACCGTTTGAGAACGTAGACCGTGACCGGCAGAAGAAAAATCATCGGAACGACGGCGCAAATCAGAAAAAGGGGCCCTGACTGTTCTAACCTGAGCTGAGCGACGTTGGTGAGGAAGCCGGGCGCCAAACTGGAGTTTGATAAACTCGTCAGCGTATAGAGAAGCGTGATTGCCAGCGCGAGGCCGATGTTCCGCGATAGGATCACGTCGGCGCTTGCCCACGGCTTAGTCACCAGCGCTTCGTTTACGAAAAATCCGGCGACGAGGACCGCACCGCAGGCCAACAGCATCGTCACTTGACCGGAATTCAGCCAATCGAGGCGATTTCCTTGGTCAAGGCCGGCGTAGACCATCGCCATGCCGCTGCCCAGGAGGAGCATTCCGCCCCAATCCGCGTCCTTCGCCAGGCCGTGGTCGACCGGTTCGTTCTCGGTGCCGAGATAGACGGCAAGTCCCATCAACGGGGCGATGATAGCGTCTTGCCAGTAGATCCACTGCCAGCCGGCATGATCGATGAAGTAGCCGACCAGTGTCTCCCCAAAGTTCATCGAAAAGCCGACACGTATGGAGAAAATGGCGATCGACACGATCCACCATTGCATCGGAAGGGTCCGAAAAATCACGAGAAGGGTCGTCGGCACGAAGGCGCCGAGCAACAAGCCCCTAATCACGTTGAGAAGGAGAAGGGTACTGAAATCGTGCATGAGCGGAAGGATGATCGAGATCATCGCATAGACGAGGCTAGGGATCACGAGCACTCGTCGCACGCCGAAGGCGGTCGCAATCCAAGCGACGGCCGAGGAGATGAAGATCTGCGAGGCCGTTCCCGCCGTGTTGAACCAAGCGCCCTGGTCGACGCTAAGCGACAGAGCGCCGCGGATATCTGGCAACGCGAGAGAGAACAAGCGTGAATCGAAGCTGGCCAGAAAAGCCCCGAGAAGGACGGCGACCACCGCGAAAAGTGGTCGCTGGGAGACCTTGCCTCGAGATACGGGACCGCACTCAACAACTTTAGTTGTCGCCATCGATCCCCCGCGCACCGTGAACATCGACGTTGGTCGTCACAGACATGCCGGGCAGGAGCTTGGAGACGAGCGGTTGCCCCGGTTCGAATCCGATACGGACAGCCACACGTTGAACTACTTTGGTGAAGTTGCCGGTCGCATTGTCAGGAGGGAGAAGTGCGAATTGGGAGCCGCTGGCAGGAGAAACTCGCTCGACCCTTCCTCTCAGCTTCTGGCGAGAGAAGGTGTCCACCACGATCTCGACTGGCTGCCCTGGCCTCATGTGGGTCAGCTGCGTCTCCTTGTAATTCGCAATGACATAAACATTGGGCAGCGGGACGACGTTGATTAGGTTGCTTCCGATATTGACGTAATCTCCTGGCTGAACTTGTCGTTCACCGACGATCCCGTCGAAAGGGGCGACCACCGTCGTATAGCCGAGCCGCAATTTAGCCGCTTGGAGCGCTGCTTGGGCGGCCAGCAAGTCGCCCTTCCTTTGCTCCTTCATGCCGTTGAGAACTTCGATCTGATGCTTTTGCGCGGCGATCAGCGCCGAAGCTGCTTTGACGTCGGCCTGGGCCTTCGCATAGCCCGCGATCGCCTGCTCGTATTTCTGTCGGGTGCCGGACTGGGACTCGCTCAATGACTGCTGCCGTTCCTGTTCCTGACGCGCTTCCGTCTCCATCGCCTCCGCGGACGACCGCTGTGCTACCGCTTGCGCGATGGTCGCATATTGGAGCTCGATCTGATTGGAGAGATTATCGAGGGTCGCTTTCGCGCTCACAACGTTCGCATCGGTTTGTGCCACTTGCGCTTCATAGTCAGCTGGATCGATCGCTATGAGCACTTCGCCGGCCTTCACATGCTGGTAATCGACGACGTTGACGGATTTGACGGCGCCTGCGACGCGACTGCTCAACCTCGTCATCTCGGCGCGAACGTAAGCATCATTCGTCGACTGCGATTCCATCTCTGAAATCCACGAATCCCATCGCAGCGTCGCCAAAGCGACCAGCGTAAGCGAAGCCGTCACGGCGAGAGCCGGTATCGCGAGCCGCCGCCATGTTGACGCGGACGCCGAAGGAGCTGTGCTGATAGTCTCCGCTTGAGTCATAATTTGCCTGAGTGTTCCGTTTGTGTTCCGCCACAGGCTAGATCGATCGACCAGCTATCGCTGGCGCATCGGAAAACCCCGCCTAATGAAAATGCTAGTCCGATACGATCCGGGGAACGCATCGGGCGGCCCTTCGGGCGTCACAACTTGCAATTCACCGCCTAGTTACTTCAAATTATGAAGCGATTGAAGAGGCCATCGTGGGTCGTCATACACATTTCAGTGAGGGCAAGGCCGCTTCTCTAGATCGTCTACGCCTGCGGCAAAATGAGACAACCAATGTCCGTCACTTGCGGGTTCCTTAAAAGAACTATAAATCAGATCGCAAAGGGTAGGCGATTGCAAAAACATCGCCCAGATGTCGAGGCAGGAGATGACTGCGGGGGCTAGTCCGGGCGCGGAATTCGTATTCGATTCCGTCACGCTCGACCTCGGAGGCCGGACTATCCTTGAGGACATTTCGCTCAAGGTACGGCCTGGGGAGTTCGTTTGCGTCGTCGGCGCATCAGGTGGCGGCAAGACGACGGCGCTAAGGCTCGCTGCCGGTCTCTACACTCCGTCCCGCGGATCCGTAATGATGAACGGAGCGCGTCTTCGGGGGCCGAGCAGAGATCTCGCTGTCGTTTTCCAAGATTATGGCAAGGCCTTGCTGCCTTGGCGAACGGCTTACGGAAATGTGTCGCTGGCATTGGAGGCGACAGGCATCCCCTCGTCTCAGCGCGCCGATCGAATCGAGAAGTTGCTGGCGACCGTGGGCCTACCGCAACAGGCCGAAAAATATCCGTCCGAAATGTCGGGTGGTATGCAGCAGCGTTTGCAAATTGCGCGGTGCCTAGCACAGAACCCGAAGGCGTTGTTGATGGACGAGCCTTTCGGCGCCCTCGATGCCATGACCCGCCAAAGTTTGCAGGACGAGGTTCTAGCGCTGGTGCGGGGAAGCGGAGCCACGGTAATCTTCGTGACGCACGATCTCGAGGAAGCGATCTACCTCGGGGACCGCGTAATCGGGCTGCTTCCGCATCCCGGGCGGATCGGGATCGACGTTCCGATCGCGCTCCCGAAACCGCGCGACCAATTGGCAACGCGGGAAAGCGGGGAATTTCTTCGCCTTCGACGCGAGCTTTTCGACTTCATCAAGGCGTCCGAAAAGTGAATACGAGTCGCGTGAAAGGCGTCCTGTTGCCCGCGATAGCCTTGCTTGCATTCGAAGGATGGGCGGAGTTCTCTCACTTGCAAAGCGATGCATTGGCCCCACCTTCGGCAATCATCGTCGCACTTCTGAAGGCGATCGGAGATGGTACGTTACTCGGTGCGACTGTCGATACGTTAGCCGCTGCATTCGGGGGACTTGCTGCGGGAGGCGGTGCCGGTCTCTTGGTCGGCGTGGTCCTGGGGATGGCGAGGCCCGCCGACCGTCTTCTGGAAGTCACGCTCGAGTGTCTCAGACCGATTCCGCCAATAGCTCTCTTGCCCATAGCGCTGATCGCGTTGGGGTTCGGCTACCGCATGGAGATCTGCGTCGTGGCCTTCGCGTGCTTCTGGCCGCTCATGGTCCTAAGTAGAACCGCAGTGCGGAGCATCGAGCCTGGCCTGATCGAGGTGTCGCGCGTTCTCGAGCTGTCGTATCTGGCGAAGATATTCAAAGTCGTCCTGCCGGCCTCGCTTCCTACGATCTTTCTGGCATTTAGGCTGGCTGCAGGCGTAGCCCTCATCGTTTCGGTGACCGTCGAAATAACGATCAATCCGATGGGACTCGGGGCAGGGATCATGGCGGCCCAACAAGCATTGCGGCCTGACCTGATGCTCGCATATCTCGTCTGGATCGGCGTAGTCGGGTACGCCCTCAACGACGGCCTCTTCGTGGCGCAACGTCTTTTCTTCGACCCTAATTCTACTCGAGCGCGGCAGAAATGACATACGCGGCAGTTCTTTGGCGAACGGCCAGCATCGCGATCGCCGTGGCATTCGTCGGGGTATGGCAACTCGTCGCTGACTACCGCCTCGTCTCGCCCGCATTCCTGCCGTCCCCCTTACGCACTTGGGCGTCCCTCGTCCGTGGCTTCGGATCTGGTGATCTGGCAACCAAGTTCGGAGGAACGTGCGAGCATATGTTCTTTGGTTGGCTGGCAGCTTCCGTCGTGGGGGTCGCGCTAGGCGCTGCCATCGGCAGTTCGGATCGAATGCGTACTTACGTGGCGCCGTCACTGGACTTCATTCGGCCGCTACCGGTTTCGGCCCTCATTCCCATCGCGATCGCGCTATTCGGCCTGACGAAAGGTATGGCGTTGGCGGTGATTGCATTCGGCTCCATTTGGCCAATGCTCCTCGCGACAGTCCACGGATTTGCGGCCGTCGAACCGCGCTTGTACGAGGTATCGCGGTGTCTCGACATGAATCGCCTGCAAACGGCAGCCATGATCGCATTGCCCTCGGCGGCACCTGACATTCTGTCGGGTATGAGACTCAGCCTCACGGTCTCGCTCATTCTCTCGGTGGTCTGCGAAATGCTGGCGGGTCTGGAAGGCCTCGGGCAATGGATATTGCTATCGGCCCGCAGCTTCCGGTCGGCAGATCTATTCGCCGGCGTGGTTCTGTTGGCACTCCTGGGCTACGTGACTGCTTCAGCGATGAGCGTACTGGAGCGTCGAGTGCTTCGGTGGCAGATCAGAGCGCGATAGCACTTTACGAGTTCCATAAAAGAACTGTATAGTCCGGCTATAAAAGTCTTTTCGAGGGAACGTCGATGAGCTCGGTGCGCGGAACGATGACCGATGGGCAGCCCTTACCGTTACGCATTCATGGCGCCTTTTCCCACTATGCGAAGACCGACCCGGATCGCGTCGCCTTGGTCGAGGGGGCGGTAGTCTGGACTTACGGCGACCTCAGCCGGTCGGTCGAAGAAGTTGCGGTCGCCCTGCGAGAACTGGGGATACGCCCCGGAGATCGTATGATGATCGTGGCGGAAAACAGTCTTGCCCTTGTGGGTCTGCTGTTCGCCGCCAGTCGTATCGATGCCTGGGCGATCGTGGCCAACCCGAGGCTCACGCACCGCGAACTGGAGCAGATACGGACGCATAGCGGCGCCCGCCGCGTATTCTTCGCCACCCGGGTATCGAAGGAAGCCGCCGCTCACGCAGCGACGTACGACGCCTTCGTCGGACCGATCGCATCACTTTCTGAAATCGGACGGACTCCTCTGAACGAGGAAGTCAGACCGGAGTCGGTCGACGAGTCAGGTGCCGGCCAAATCGCCGTTTTGATCTATACGTCCGGTACCACCGGCGTTCCGAAGGGGGTCATGCTTTCGCACGAGAACCTTCTGATCAGTGCGTCAGAGACGGCGAGGTTCTGGACGATCGGAGAGCAGGACCTGAACTATCTCGTCCTCCCGATCTCTCATATCGTCGGCACGTCGCTCTTGATTCTGACATTGCTGGTCGGAGGAAGCGCCAAGTTGGTCGGCCGCTATGATCCAGCGGCCCTGGCACAAGCCTTGGCCGAAGAGGGGGTAACCGTGCTGAACGGCGTTCCCGCTACCTACCAGAAACTGCTCGAGTACAAGGACCTGGCCGGCAAGGCGAAACTGCAGGGTGGCAAACTCAGAGTAGCGACGGTCGCGGGAGCCCCTCTCGACGTCGACCTCAAGCGTCGCGTAGAGAGCGAGTTCGGTATTCCTCTTCTGAACGGGTACGGAATCACCGAATGCGCCCCGGGAATCTCCGGAGTGCGGCCTGACATGAGCCGCGACGATCATTCCGTCGGAACGTTGATTTCGGGCGTGGAAGCCAAGCTCGTGGGCTCGAATGGCGCCGACGTGCCTGACGGGCAGATCGGCGAGCTTCACGTCCGTGGCCGAAACGTCATGCGAGGCTACTACCGCGCGCCCGACACGACCGCGGCGGCGATCGACCGCGACGGGTGGTTCAATACGGGTGACCTGGCGCGGTTCGAGGGAAGTCGGATGTTCATCGTCGGTCGCACGAAAGAGATGATCATCAGGTCGGGCTTCAACGTCTACCCGGCGGAGATCGAGGCGGTGCTCAGCTCACACCCCGCTGTGGTGCAGTGCGCCGTCGTCGGCAAGAAGGTGGAGGGAAACGAAGAGGTGGTGGCGTTCGTTCAGATGGTCGCGGGCTCAGCGATTTCGGCGGAGGAATTGTCCGAGTTCCTTCGGCCGCAACTCGCGCCTTACAAGCGGCCTGCAGAAATCATCTTGATGAAGGCGCTACCTGCCACGTCCACCGGCAAGCTGCTCAAGCACAAGCTGCGGGAATCCATCAACGCCTAGTGGAGGCTCAGGCGGCGCGGCGTCTGGATTTTTCTTTTGTCTTCGAGGGCTGGGGATTCGGAAACTTGCCGACACCGGGGCCAGGGTGGGTGCGAACCTCCTTGGCGTAGATCGGCTCTTTGCATTCCGAGCAGATCATGATCGGGTCGAACATCTTTCCGCAGTTCTTGTGTTCGTGAAGAAGCGGGCGACCTCGTTCGTCGACCATGTGAATGTCGCCCCAATGAACGAGCGACATCAAGATCGGATAAAGGTCGAGGCCTTTTTGGGTGAGAATGTATTCGTAGCGCTTCGGCGAGTTCTGGTACGGAGATTTCCGTAGGACGCCATAGCGAACGAGCTTCTTCAGGCGGTCGGCCAAAAGATGACGTGTGATCCGAAGCTTTGCCTGAAACTCTTCAAAGCGCCTGACCCTCAGAAAGCATTCCCGAAGAATCAATAGGGTCCATCTATCGCCAATGACGCCCACCGTACGGGCTAAGGAGCAGGATTGCTCCTCAAGTTCGTCCCATCTCATTGCGTTCTCCGAATCCGCGCGTGGGCGCGTTGATTTCACAATTTAATTTGATGCGCGGGTCCTTACAAGACTTTCGTTCCGGGTTTTGATTTGACAGTTCGAAAATAGAACTTTAGAGATCGTCGGTGATGGCTTAAGCTGGGCTTAGTCCGCGCTCGCTGGGCATAGACAGTTCCGGAAATCAATCCACAGGAGGATCAACGTGCAAAAGCGCAATGCGACCGTGGCCGTCGTGGGTGCCGGAGACTTCATCGGGGGAGCAATCGCCAAGAAATTCGCAGCGGAGGGTTTCACCGTCTTCGTCGGTCGACGGCAAGGCGAGAAACTGAAGCCTCTCATCGACGAGATCGAGGCGAGCGGGGGGACCGCGTTTGGGCGCGGGCTCGATGCGCGCAAAGAAGACGAGGTCGTGAAGTTCATTGCGGACGCCGACAGTCACGCCCCTCTGGAGGTCTGCATCTTCAACATTGGCGCGAACGTCAACTTCCCGATAACGGAGACAACCGAACGGGTCTTCCGCAAGGTTTGGGAGATGGCCTGCTATTCAGGCTTTCTGGCGGGCCGCGAAGCGGCGAAGGCGATGCTTGCTCGCGGCAAGGGCAACATTTTTTTTACCGGCGCAACCGCGAGTCTACGGGGAGGCAAGGGGTTTGCAGCCTTCGCGAGCGCGAAATTCGGCCTGCGCGCCGTGGCTCAGGCCATGGCCCGCGAGCTCGGGCCACAAAACATCCATGTCGCGCATCTGATAATCGACTCGTCGGTCGATACCGAATGGGTTCGAGAGCTCATCACGAAGCGGGAAGGCGCTCAGGCCCTGGAAGATCCCAACAGGTTGATGCGTCCCGCCGCCGTCGCGGAATCCTATTGGCAGCTCTACCAGCAACCCCGAGATGCCTGGACATTCGAGCACGAGATCCGACCGTTCGGCGAAAAGTGGTAGGAAGCTCTTCATGGAATTGGAGCTGTCGGCAGAGGACGTCGCATTCCGCGATGAGGTACGATCGTTCATCGCGCAGAATTACCCGGAAGAGATGCGCGTTCCGAATCCTGAAACGGATCTGAGCAAGGAGCAGTCGCTGCTCTGGCATCGGATCCTGCACGAGAAGGGCTGGATCGCTCCGCTCTGGCCCAAGCAGTACGGAGGGCCTGGCTGGTCCCTGACCCAGAGGTTCATCTGGGAGCAGGAGACGACGCGCGCCGGTGTGCTGCCGCCCTTGGCGTTCAGCGTGACGATGGTCGGTCCGGTCATCTATACGTACGGGAACGAGGCGCAGAAGAAGCGTTTCCTTCCCCGTATTCTGTCGGGAGAAGATTGGTGGTGCCAGGGCTACTCCGAACCCGGCTCCGGCTCGGATTTGGCATCCGTGAGAACCAAGGCCGTGCGCGATGGGGACCACTATATCGTCAACGGACACAAAACGTGGACCACGCTTGCGCAACACGCTGACTGGATATTCTGTCTTGTGCGGACAGATCCGGCCGCCAAGGCGCAAGAGGGAATATCGTTCCTGTTGATCGATATGAGGTCGCCCGGCGTCAGCGTGCGCCCGATCATCACGATCGACGGCTCGCACGAGGTTAACGATGTCTTCCTTCAGGACGTGCGCGTCCCTGCCGAGAACATGATCGGAGATCCGAATCGAGGTTGGACGTACGCCAAGTATCTCCTCGGAAACGAGCGGACGAGCATGGCAGGTATCGGGAAGTCTACGCGTAATCTCGAGCGGTTGAAGCAGATCGCTCGAATCGAAATACCCGTCGACGATCCTGGGCATGCGGAATTCATGCGCGAAATCGCCAAAGTCGAGCTGGATCTGTTGGCACTCGAAGCGACAGAGCTGCGCATCGTCTCGCAGATGTCGCGAGGCATAGATCCAGGGCCGGCGGCGTCGCTCTTCAAGATCAGGGGGACGGAGATATTTCAGAGAATCACCGACCTGACGCATCGAGCAATAGGTAACGACGGCCTTTCGCTGCGAGAGCATCCGGCGAGCTCAAACAGGGAACTGCCAGGGCCGAAATATGGCCATACGGCTTCGGAGCTATTCCTGAACTCCCGGAAGCTCAGCATTTACGGCGGTTCGAACGAAATTCAGCGCAACATCATCGCGAAGGCCGTGCTCGGTCTGTAATCGTCGGAGCGTAACGATGGACGTTCAACTCAACGAGGAGCAGGCGCTGCTTCAGGCCACAGTTCAGCGGCTGCTCAACGATCGATACGGCTTCGACGATCGACGCAAGATCGTATCGGATGAGCTCGGCTATAGCCCCGAGGTCTGGAGGCAATTCGCGGACTTGGGCCTCTTATCGGCTCCATTCTCGGAGGAGTTCGGGGGACTGGGAAACTTCGCGATTACCGCGATGGTGGTCATGCAAGAGTTCGGCAAGCGGCTTGTCGTCGAGCCTTATTTCGAGACGGTCATCTTGGCTGGCGGGCTCATCGAGCGGAGCGGTACGCCGGACCAGAAGCAAGAGCATCTGCAGAAGATCGGATCGGGGGCAAGTCGGTGGGCGCTGGCTTGGGCGGAACGCGGGGGGCGTTACGACATCCACAGCGTTGCCACGCACGCCCGTCGGTCGGGCGACGAGTATATCATCACCGGCAGCAAGAATGCGGTCACGGCGGCTCCGTGGGCTGACAAGCTCATCGTGTCCGCGCGTACGTCCGGTCCGAAAAGATCCTCGGATGGCATTAGCCTCTTCATCGTTGACCGCAGATCCGCGAACCTTCATCTCAAAAGCTTCCGCACCATAGACGGACGCAGAGCGGCAGATATCTCGATCGAGGACGTGAAGGTGCCGGCGTCCGCTCTGCTCGGTCTGGAAGGAAATGGCGGGGAGACGCTCGACGCATGCAGGGATCTAGCAGTGGGGGCGCTTTGCGCGGAAGCTGTCGGAATCATGTCCGAACTCAACGCGACGACGTTGGAATACGCGAAGACGCGCAAGCAGTTCGGTACGACCATCGGTAATTTTCAAGCGCTCCAGCATCGCATGGTCGACATGTTCATCGCCCATCAGGAATCGTTGTCGCTGATGCAACACCTGAATCTCAGCCTGATACGGCAGGAATCCACGGTTTCGCGTTTGGCATCCGGGACGAAGTCGAAGATCGGCTATGCCGCCCGTTTCGTCGGTGAGCAGTCGATTCAACTTCACGGCGGGATGGGCATGAGCGATGAGCTCAGCGTCGGCCACTATTTCAAACGGATCGCAGCCATCGACGTCCAGTTCGGGGATCCGGCTTTCCATCTGAGTCGCTTTGCAAGTCTAGACAGGCAGGAAGCCACAGTAGCTCTTTGAGAGGAGATTGAAGGCGATGACAGAAGCCGTAATCGTTTCGACCGCGCGTACGCCGATCGGCAAGGCCTGGAAGGGCGCGCTGAACAATACCGAGGGCGCCACTCTTCTCGGGCATGCGATCTCCGCTGCCGTTTCGAAGGCGGGGGTCGACGGCCGCGAGGTCGAGGATGTGGTGATGGGCAGCGCGATGCCGCAAGGCACGATGGGTATGAATATCGCTCGCAAAGCCGCCCTGAGAGCCGGTCTTCCCGTAAGCGTCGCGGGAACAACCGTGGATAGGCAATGCGCCTCGGGATTGCAGGCGATCGCTACCGCCGCGCGTTCCGTCCTGTTCGATGGGGCCGACATTGTCATTGGAGGAGGGGGCGAATCGATCAGTCTCGTCCAGAACGAGCACATGAACTCGTTCCATGTGACCGATCCGGAACTCGTTGCCATCAAGGGCGACGTCTACATGTCGATGTTGGACACGGCCGAAACCGTCGCAAAGCGCTATGGTATCTCGCGCGATCAGCAGGACGAATACAGTCTCGAAAGCCAGCGTCGCTCCGCTGCGGCACAGCAAGGCGGTCGTTTCAACGATGAGCTGGCAGCCATCAAGACCAAAATGGCCGTCGTAGACAAGGAGTCGAAGGCGGTTTCGTATCATGAGGTAACTCTCTCGGTGGACGAAGGCCCTCGACCGGAAACGACCTTGGAAGGGCTGGCGAAGATCAAGCCGGCCAAAGGGCCTGGCTTCTGCATTACCGGTGGTAATGCCAGCCAGTTTTCCGACGGGGCCAGTGCGATGGTGATCATGAACGACAAGGTCGCCGCGAGCAGGAACATCAAGCCGCTGGGAGTGTTCAGAGGATTCGCGACTGCCGGATGCGAGCCCGACGAGATGGGTATCGGTCCCGTCTTCGCGGTTCCGCGCTTGCTCAAGCGCCACGGGTTGACCGTGGACGATATCGGCTTGTGGGAGCTCAACGAGGCTTTCGCGGTTCAGGTGATCTATTGCCGCGATAAGCTCGGCATCGATCCAAGCAAGCTGAACGTCAATGGTGGCGCGATTGCGATCGGTCATCCCTACGGCATGTCGGGCGCCCGCCTAGCCGGTCACGCCCTCATCGAAGGGCGTCGGCGGAAGGCCAAATACGCCGTTGTCACAATGTGCATCGGCGGCGGCATGGGCGCAGCGGGTTTGCTCGAAATCGCTAACTAGAGCCATTGGCGTCGTTCCGACCTCGATCGGGGCAAGCATTGTCCCGATCGAGGTATCGATCGAAAGTAAGCGGCTGCTTGGCGGCGGCCGTAAGTCTCAAGATGCGCTCACCGGTCCGGGCAGCCGCCTTCTGCGAGAGGCCTGAAAGCGAGCTCGCCGGGTATGGTCGCGAGCACTTTATAAAAGTCCCAGTCGCGCCGGGATTCGCTAGGCGTTTTCGTTTCCAGCAGATAGATGTCGTGCACCATGCGGCCATCGCGGCGGATCGTCCCGTTTGGTGCGAAGAAGTCCTGAACCGGCATTTCTTTCATCTTCCCGACTACCGACTTCGCTTCATCTGATTTCAGAGCCGCAATCGCCTTCAGATAGTGCGTTATAGCCGAGTAGAGACCAGCCTGAAAATCGGTCGGCATCTTCCCCTGGGTTGCGCGAAATCTTTCGGACCATTCGCGCGTGGAATCGTCACGATCCCAATAAAAGGCTTGTGTAACGATCATGCCCTGGGTGAGGTCAAGTCCTAGCGCGCGGGTATCGTGGATCTGCATGGCCAATGCGGCGAGTTGCTGACCACCATCGACGAGCCCGAATTCGTGGGCTTGTTTAACGGCGTTGGCCGTGTCTGCGCCGCCGTTGGCGAGAGCCACGATCTTCGCCTTCGACGCCTGTGCCTGAAGGACGAAGGGCGAAAAGTCGGCGGTGTTGATCGGATGTCGGACGCTTCCAACCACCGTTCCGCCGGCCCGTTTCACCGCATTCGTGGCATCGCGCTCTAGAGCTTGCCCAAGAGCGTAGTCCACACTCAAGAAGAACCAGGAACCATATCCGCGCTTTACCATTTCGCTTCCGAGGCCGTTGCCGAACGCGTACGTGTCCCAGGTCCAGTGTATGGAGGTCGCCGAGCATGAGGCCCCCGTCAGATCGGATGTGCCTCCGCCGGAGACGATAAGCACCCGGTTCTTTTCTCGCGCGAGCTGCTGGACGCCCAGAGCGATAGCCGATCCAGGCACATCGACGATGGCATCGACGCCATCCTGGTCGAACCATTGGCGCGCGCGAGCCATACCGACGTCAGGCTTGTTTAGGTGGTCCGCCGAAACGATGTCGATCGGAACGCCCGCGACTTTTCCGCCGAAATCATCGGCCGCCATCTTGGCGGCCAGAACGGATCCGGATCCGGTGTTGTCCGCGTAAGGGCCACTCATGTCGGTGAGTACACCGATTCTTACGACCCCACCGGAAATCTGCGCGGACGCAGGACTGGCAAACAACAAAATCGTCAGTGCGACGATCGAATAGCGCATAAAGTGGTCCTCCCAAAAAAGCCGCGCAAGTCAACGCGGTGAGAGGATCTGGAAGCCCATGGGCAACGCGAAGTACATGCGCATTGCGCTTGGTTCTCATCCAGCAAAAATCGAACTCCGATTCGTTTTCACTGAGTGAGAAATGTGCCGCGCTTCGTTGGACGAGATCGAGGCATTGGGCGAAACGTGGATGACCAACACGCAAGGAGGAAAACAAATGATCGTAGAAATGAGGGCCTACACGCTCAGGCCGGGCGCGCTCGGCACGTACCTCAAGGACTTCACGAAGCTGGTTCCGGTTCTCGAAGAACATCAAGGACCGCTTCTCGGATACTTCACCAGCGAGGTGGGCGAACTGAACCAAGTATTCGCGCTTCGCGGCTACAAGGACTTCGAAGACCGGCAAGCCAGACGTCAATCGCTTATCAAGGATGAGCGCTTCATCAAGGCCGGCGAAACGCTAATGCCCATGATCCAATCGCAGTACAATTGGGTTTTGAGCCCGACTCCGTTTTCGCCCATCAAGTGAATGGGGCCGCTCAAGATGGGAGCTTCGCGGCCAACTCGCGAAGCTTCGTCTTCAATACTTTACCCGTCGTGTTGAGCGGCATTGCTTCGACTTTGACCAGAGCGCTCGGACGCTTGTAAGCGGTCAGACGCTCTGCCGCGTAGTCTCGAAGCTCAGCCTCCGAGCAGTCCATCCCGGCGACGAGCTGCACGAATGCGATCGCTTCTTCGTCAACGCTATTGCGTCGTCGGCCGACGACCCCCGCAATTGCAATGGCCGGATGAGACGTCAACACGGCCTCGACTTCCTCCGGATAGACGTTGAAGCCCGAGCGAATGATCACATCCTTGCTGCGGCCGATGATGCGTATGGCGCCGTCGCTTTCCCGAATGCCCAGATCGCCCGTCTTCAGCCAACCGTTCGATAGAGCATCGGATGTCGCAACAGAGTTCTTGTAGTATCCGAGCATAAGTCCCGGTCCGCGCGTCAGGATTTCCCCAACGCCTGTACCTTCGATCTCCCTGCCTTGAGTCACAAGGCGAACTTCGACGCCTGGTAGAGGAAGGCCACTGGCCGTATCTGTTCGTCTCTCGTCGAACCGGGTGGTCGCGATCGTCGGAGCCATTTCGGTCATGCCGTAGCCATTGCCCAGCGGCAGGCGGAACGCCGTCTCGATCGCCGACTTCAACGCGAGATCGAGCGGGGCAGCTCCGGTCAGAATTTGACGCAAATGGGGTGCTTCAAGCGGTCGCCCGCCTAGCGCCTCAACGATCTTCACGAACATAGTCGGGACGCCTTGGAGGCGCGTGACACTGCCGTCTTGGAGAAGAGAAAGAACGTCGGCCGCATCGAACCGTCGAGCGATCGAAATGCTCGCCCCCGACGCGCATGCGGTCAGGAGTACCCAAACAAGGCTGTAAATATGGGAAAACGGAAGGATACCGTAGAACCGATCGTCCGCCCGTACAGCCTGTGTCGAGATCACTTGGCTCGTGACGGCCAAGAGCGAAGCATGACTCAGCATGACCCCTTTAGGGGCTCCGGTCGTGCCGGACGTATAGAGAAGCACACCGACTTGCTCCGCGGCAGCCTTGTGCGAGCGCTCGAAATGACTGTCGACGAGCCGAGAAATCCTTAGACCTTGAAGGCCCGGAATATTCAGTTCTTCCGTGCCATGAGCGATCGCGTGCGAGGACGCCTCATCGGAGGTGGCTGTGACGTAGATTGTCCGTCGCGGGAGCGCGTGATCGCGTATCTGCGCCAATTCCCGGGTCGACAGTCGCGCATTGATAAGGATAGGCCAGACATCTTCGCGTGCGGCCGCGAGATAGAGCGCTGCCAGTTCGAATGAATTCTCGCCCACGATCATCAGCCGGTCGCCAGGCCGAACTCCTCGGCTTTCGATTGCCGAGGCGGCCGTCGATGCGGCAACGCCCAGCTCCTTCCAGGTCCACTTCAATGGTCCATCGACAATTGCGATGGCGTCCGGGAATCGCTCAGCGGCGCTGTCGACGAGTTTCCCAACTCGTGTGATACGTGTCAGATCTGGCGTGCCCATCCGTTCCTCCCGGCATAGATTGTTCGAGCGTTCGTGCAACCACCGCCGACGGTCGTCCAGAACGGAGCGTGCCGGTTTTCGTCAGGTGAGAATGAGCGGCCTGAAATCGGCCGCAGGGAGGTACATCGGCCCAGCTCCCGGCGGTTAGCTCCAATGTTTGCGGTGATCCCTAGCAAATTCCGAGAAGTACCTTGGCTTGCGTCCAACAACCTCTTCGAATGTGAAGGTAACCGGCGCCCGATGCCCCTCCTTGAGCTGCGCCAGGATGTGCGACAAGTAATCAACGGTGGAGTCTGGCACACCGAACCCCAACAACCGTGACTCGAACGCCGACGGTGGGATATCCACAAAGCGAACTGGCTTACGGGTGGCCTCCGAAATCTCGTCCGCGATTTCCGAGTGGTTCAGCGCGACCGGGCCGGTCAGTTCGAGAATTCCGGACCGATCCCTGGCAGACGTAAGGAGCGCGGCGGCGGCCGCACCGATGTCCCGAGTATCGATGAAGCTGGCGCGCGCTGAGCCAACGGGAAGGGATATCTTTCGCTCCTTCCGGATGTCGTTCAGCCAATAGCTTGTGAAGTTCTGCATGAACCAGTTCGGACGGAGGATGGCATAGTCCAGGCCGGATTTCTCCAATTCGATCTCTGCCTTTCTGAACGGCGTCTCGTTCCTGTCGCCGGCACCCGGTGCCGAAAGCATCACGACCTTTTTCAAGCCAGCGGCCTTGGCTTCCCGAATCTGGGGGGACAAAAGTGCGTGTTGGTCCGAATGCCCCGGAGGAGCCATGAGGAATGCTTTCGTCACATTCTTGAACGCTTCCTTCAGGCCTACTCGTCGGACGACGTCAACCATGACGGTGTCCGAGTCCGAGGGCGATTTGCTGGTCGCCGTCCGGATTCGATGACCTTCCGATCGCAATAGCCGGGAAACCTCGGATCCAACGAGTCCGGACGCTCCGATGACTAGCGTGATGTCGTCCACTGATGCACCTCCCTCGCGCTTTCACGTCAACGGTGTCCACCCGCCAGTGGCGGTCTCGACGACCGACAAGAGGATCCCGAGTCTCCGCGCTGCGACGTCGGCGGCGCCCGTCGTCGAGTGTCAAAGCTGATCGGGTCATGTAGCCGATTGGTCGGCGAAGTGTGGCAGGTACACTTCGTCGTTCTCACGTGCTGAAAACGTCGTTCGACCGGGCAATTCTCATCCAATGAGAACGTGAACTCTTTTTGGTCTTCCTCCGGGAAGCGAGCGATCATATTGCACTATCGACGCCACGCCGGCGGCTCGGTTGCCAGGCCTGCCGGTCCGACCTTACGAAAGATCGAAGTAAAGCAACGGAGATGCGTTTGACGAGTTTCGTGAAGGCCAGCGAGTCCGAAGGCGTATTGACCTTGACGATCTCGCGTCCCGAGAAGAAGAATGCCTTGACCGGAGAGATGTACACGGCTCTTGCCGACCAGCTCGAACGTGCGGAGAAGGATTCGGGGATCAAGGTCATTCTGATTCAAGGCGATGGGGACAGCTTTACCGCCGGCAACGATCTCGACGAATTCAAAGCTCAGGCGGAAGCTCCGGAAGAGGAGGACGGTGAAGAAAGTCCGGCGTTCCGGTTCACCGAGATCATCGCGAGCGCGACAAAGCCGCTTGTCGCTGCCGTGCAGGGGAACGCGGTTGGCGTGGGGGCGACGATGTTGCTTCACTGCGATCTGATCTATCTGGCTGAGAACGCGCGCCTCATAACTCCCTTCGTCAACCTCGCCCTGGTGCCGGAGGCCGCGTCAAGCTATCTGCTCCCGGCGCGCCTCGGTTACGTTCAGGCGTATGCCATGTTCGCGTTGGGGGAGCCCCTCAACGCGGCCACGGCTGTGGCTCGAGGGCTTGCGAACGAGGTCGTGCCGATTGCCGAACTCCGTTCGCGTGCATCGGCAGCCGCGGCCGTACTAGCCAAGCGGCCGGTAGGAGCTCTCGCCAAAACCAAGGCACTGATGCGCGAACATTCGCGGATGGCCGCACAGATGACCGAAGAGGCGAAAATTTTTAAAGAGCGTCTGGTTACGGCTGAGGCGCGGGAAGCTTTCGCTGCGTTCGCGGAACGAAGGGCACCTGATTTTTCCAAGGTGTGAAATACCAGGCACCAGATCACCGGCAAATTATACTAGCTTCAAAAATAGAAGCGTGATACGTGAGTCCCCTGTTCGGGTGATAAATGTCGATCTACGAGAATCGGTCGATATCTCGCGGCTTCATGCTGCTGGAGTGCGTTCGCCGAAGTCCTGATCCGCTGCGGCTGATCGAGATCGCGGACGCTACCGGTTTGCACACCGCAACGGCTTTTCGGTTGCTCTCCGTTCTCTGCGAGATGGGCTATCTGAGCAGAGGAGGCGACGATTGCTATTCCTTGGGGTATCGCCTCTTCAAACTAGCGGATCCGGACCGTCGAGCGGGGCTGTTGCGCGAAGCAGCCCACGATTCACTCGTCAGGCTGGCCAGGGAAATGGATGAGCAAATTTCGCTTGGAGAGCTCCGTAACGGGGATGTGGTCATCTACGACAGCGTCATAGGCGACACGCGGTACAAGGAGATCGTCCAATCTCCGCCGCCTGCGCCCTACGCCAGTGCCATCGGTAAGCTTCTCTTGGCGTACCAGCCCGACGAAGCGGTCATCGATCTCTATCGTAAACGTCCCATGCGGCCATTCACGCGTAAGACGATCACCAGTCTCGCTACGCTCGTGAGAGAGTTATCCTACATCCGAAGGAAGGGCGGCAGCTGCGACTACGAAGAGGCGTTGGACGGCATCATGTCGCACGCCGTCCCAGTCCTGGATGCCGAGGGAGAGCTCGTATGTGCCATCAGCGTTTCTGGTTGGTCCGGCCGGATGAGCAGAAGCACGCTCCCTCAGATCTCGACCCGCCTTAGAGGTGCGGCAGCCGAGATTTCGTCGCGGCTCGCCAAGGCCTGAATTCCCGTTCGATCCCATCATCGGAGTAGCCATGAAGACCGTCAGATTTCATCAAACCGGTGGCCCGGACGTTCTAACTTATGAGGAAGTCACGGATCCGGTCGCGGGAGACGGTGAAGTGCTGATCAAGGTCGAGGCAGTCGGCTTGAATTTTGCGGACGTCCTCCGCAGGCGCGGCGACGATTATCCGGAGCCAACTCCCCTGCCGTTCACGCCTGGCGGCGAGATCGCGGGACGCGTCGCCGCCGTGGGTCCCAACGTTCGTGGTATTGAAGTGGATAGCCTCGTTTACTCCACACCGAGGCGCGGTGGATACGCGCAGTACGTCTCCGTGCCTGCCGCCTCCGTAATCCCGCTTCCGCCTGGAATAGGCGCCGATCAGGCGACTTCCCTGGTCATTCAAGGGCTCACGGCCGGGTTCGCACTGCGAAATTCTGCGAGAATGAGCAGAGGCGAAAGTGTATTCGTCGAGGCCGCCGCCGGGGGCGTGGGCTCGTTCGCGGTGCAACTCGCGAGGCTTTTCGGTGCCGGCAAGGTTATTGCGGGAGCGAGCTCCGCGGCAAAGCGCGACCTCGCGTTGCAGTTGGGTGCTGATGCGGCAATCGATTATACGAAACCCGACTGGCCGGCCGAGGTTAAGGCCCTCACCGGTGGCGCCGGCGTGGACATCGTTCTCGAAATGACCGGTGGCCCCACGCTGGAGAGAGCCTTAGACGCTCTTGGCGTATTTGGACGCATGGTCGTTTATGGTCTCGCGAGCGGAGAGAGCGTTCGGATCGACCCCCAACGCCTTACCGGTTCAAATCACTCGATTACCGGCTTTTTCTTGGGCGGCTTCTTCCGGCGTCCGGAACTCGTAAAGTCGATGCTGGAAGAGATCGTGGGATACGTAGTTTCGGGCAAGCTATCACTACAGATCGGAGCGACGTTTCCGCTCTCTAAAGCAGCAGAAGCACACCGATTGATCGAAGAACGCCGTTCGACCGGCAAGATCGTGTTGCACCCGTGGGAGGATGCCTGAGCGGCGTTACCAGTTTTCACGAAATGGTCGGACCTCGGTTAGAAACGACCACGCGGACCGCGGCTGCGAATGAAGATGCCAGAGCTCATCGGCGATAGCCGACGGCTTTATGAAGAAATCGTCCGGCTGCTGCGGATGGCGCTGGCGAGCCGATGGCACATCGATGACCGCGTCGATCAGCAAATAGGCGACGTGAATACCTTTCGGGCCGCAGTCTCTGGCTATGGCTTCGGCCAATATCCGCTGAGCGGCCTTCGTAGGGGCGAAGCCAGCGAAGTTGGCTTTTCCCCTGATCGAAGAGGTGTTTCCCGTCACCAAAATACTTCCGGTTCCATGCTCAATCATCGCGGGGGCAAATTCGCGAGCTAGATGCAACAGGCCCATCGCATTGACCTTGAAATTGCGCTCCATCAAGGACGGGTCGACAGTCAGGAAGTTCCCGAAAGCCCCGCCGACTGCATTGTGCACCAGTACGTGAGGCGCACCGTAGTCCGCCCTGATCGCTGCAGCGACTTGCGCTACCTGACTTTCGTCGGTCACGTCGCAAGCCATCGCATGCACGTCCGGGAGCTCTCTTTGGAGTTCTGAAATTCTCTCCGTCGTTCGGGCCGTTGCGATCACGCGGTAGCCTTCTTGACTGAAACGTCTGACGATTGCGGAGCCGGTTCCGGGGCCGACGCCGCTCACGAACGCGATAGGTTTGCCGTTCATAATTGTTTCCCAAGTTTGGGCGCGCCTCTTGGCGCGCGTCTAAAACGAGTGAACGCGGGGTCGCCCTTTTGGGGGGTCCCGATCCGGTCAAGAAGAGCGCATAGCAACTGTGCCTCCTCCGTGGAAAGCTTCGCTCCAATGCTCTTTTGGAGCGCAATCGAATAGGGCGTGGCCATCCGCGCGGACATTTCGAGGCCGGCCTTCGTGATCTTCACGCAAGAACTCCTGCGATCGTTCTTATGTGGTACTTGGACGGCAAACCCGTCGCGCACGAGTCTTTTAATGAGGCGTGACGCCAAGTACTGCGGGATCTCTAGCAGCCTCTCAAAGTCCAAGGGACGCAGTTCTCTGTCGGCGTTACGGGCCAGCACTTCCAGAGCGTCCCGCACCGCCAACGGGGGAAGCTGTGACCGGGCCAACTCTCTTTCCGCGGTCTCAACGGCGTTGGCGCACGCTCGCTCAAGAAGCAGACGTATTTGAGCCGATCGTTCCCCACTGCGACCTTGCTTCAGTGCGCCAAGTTCTAGAGAAGATGTCATGAATTTTTACGAGGTCCGTCAGTCCAGAACCACGGTCTTGAGGTCTATCGATCCCTGCAACATCTTCTGGGCACCCATAACATCGACCCACCAAGACAACTGATTTCCCTTCAGAGCAGGCTCCGCCTTGTTCGGCGGGGAAATACGAACGAGCTCGAGGGGTTGCTTGGTAAATCTGGCGATCGAAATCGATGCCTTCTCGCGATCAGTGTTCACCACGACGGCTGCCTCGCTGATTGCTGCGCGAAACTTGGTGACCGTGGCCGCATGCCCGGCGGCCCACTCGCGCGAAGACGCGTAGAAAATGATAGGCTCGGATCTATTCAGTTCAAGCGCGTAGCGTACGCCGATCGTGCCGAACCCGGCCGCGTTAAGGCGAGAGACGTATGGTTCGGTGGTGAGAACCCCGTCGACGCCTCCCGACTTGATGGCGTCCGCCATAGTCGGAAACGAGACTTCGACGAAGTTCACGCTTCTGGGATCCACGCCCTTTTCCATCAGCCACTTGACGAACATTACATGAAGCGCCGCCCCGATGCCCGGGGCTCCCACCTTCTTGCCGATAAAGTCCTTTGGGTCGGTTATCTTGATACCGTTTCTGACGAAAGCAGTGATGTTCCCGTTCGATGTTTCGGTCATCACGGTCCCGCCGGCCACTCCCACGAGATCCAGGCCGCCGTCGACCGCCTGGAGGAAAACGGCCGATGTGGGCGCTCCGATCTGAATGGAGTCGGACATTATCGCCGCGGGGATGTTCGACGTTAGTCCGATCAGGATCGGCTCGACCTCGAGTCCGTACCGGCTGAAGATGCCTTCGTCGATGGCAACGAGCGCTGAAGCGCAATCGGTGGTCGCCGTACAGCCGATCTTGATTTTTTCCGCCGCGCTCGCCGCTCCCAAGAAGGTCACGGCGGTCAAGGTCGCCAGTGCTCCGGAAAAAATACGCATAGGGCGATCCTCTGCCATGCGGGTGCATGCCGCGACCCGCGAGTAGCTTCAAAATTGACAGTTCGAAAATAGAACTATATTGGACATTGATGCAAGGGGCGCGCGGCGAGCGCTCGCGCAAAGTCAAAAAATTGCGGAGGGGTCAATGAAGGCTGAATTCCATTTCGATTTCGGAAGCCCGAACGCCTACCTGGCCCAGCTCGTGCTGCCGGAAATCGAGCGGCGGACCGGCGTGACCTTCGAGTACGTCCCGGTGCTGTTAGGCGGGGTCTACAAGGCGACCAACAACCTCTCGCCTGCCGAGTCCATGCGAGGCATCCGCAACAAGGGCGAATTCTTCGCGCTGGAGACGCAGCGCTTTCTGAGACGGCACAAGATTACGACGTTCGTGCGCAACCCGTTCTTTCCCGTGAATACTTTGGCGCTCATGAGAGGAGCGGTGGCGGCTCAGTTCGAAGGGCTCTTCGAATCCTACTTCAAAGCGGCCTACCACCATATGTGGGAGGCCCCCAAGAAGATGGATGATTCCGAGGTCTTCATGGCGGCCTTTGCAGGCTCGGGTATCGACATCGAGCGGATCGTCGCCCGTTCGCAACATGATGACGTCAAGAAGAAGCTGATCGAGAACACCAACACGGCCGTCGAACGTGGAACGTTCGGTTCTCCGACGTTCTTCGTAAACAAAGAGATGTTCTTCGGAAAGGATCAGCTGAGGGACGTCGAAGAATCCATCATCGAACAGAAGAAGGCGGCTTAGGCGCGTCGCCCCCGGCCACGAACCAACAGGAATGCAAACATGGTCAATCGCAGCAAATTTTACATCGACGGCGAATGGGTCGACCCATCGCTCGCGAAGGAAACGTCGGTCGTAAATCCAGCGACCGAGGAGGTCATGTACAACGTCTCCCTCGGATCGAAAGTCGATGTTGACCGTGCCGTGGTGGCCGCGCGCAAAGCGTTCGAAACCTACTCCAAGACAAGCAGAGAAACGCGCGTCGGCATCCTTGAGCGCATAGCGGAGGTGTACCGGTCCCGTGCAGGCGAGCTCGCGGCGGCCATATCTGACGAAATGGGAGCTCCAATTCGGTTCGCCGAAAAAGTCCAGGTGGGCGCGGGCTTGAACCACATTACTTCTGCATTGGAGGTGCTTCGAAGCTATCAATTCGAAGAGCCGCTGGGGCGCGCAACCATCGTAAGAGAGCCACTGGGCGTGGTCGGAATGATCACCCCTTGGAACTGGCCGCTCAATCAGATCGCATGCAAGGTGGCGCCGGCCATCGCGGCCGGATGCGCGATGGTCCTGAAACCCTCCGAATTCGCGCCAACTTCCGCTCTTTTGTTTGCCGAGATACTGCATGAAGCGGGATTGCCGCCCGGAGTGTTCAATCTCGTCAACGGATTGGGTCCGGATGTCGGTGTCGCCATGAGCGAGCACCCAGGGATCGATATGATCTCGTTCACGGGATCTACGAAGGCGGGCATCGATGTGGCGATCAGAGCAGCGCAAACCGTGAAGCGCGTCAGTCAGGAGCTCGGCGGGAAGTCGCCCAACGTCATCCTGGACGACGCCGATTTTACGAAGGCCGTGACCAACGGCGTTGCCCACGTATTCAACAATTCAGGGCAATCCTGTAACGCTCCGACCCGAATGATCGTGCCTCAATCGCGTATGGAAGAAGTCATCGCGATCGCCGCTACAGTCGCGCAACGCACCAAAGCCGGCAATCCACGGGATCCCGACACAAAGATCGGGCCCGTCGTCTCCAAACTTCAGTGGGACAAGATCCAGACCCTGATCCGTACGGGCATCGCGGAGGGAGCGACGCTCGTCTCCGGCGGCCTCGGTCTTCCGGACGGTGCGAACCGCGGATTCTTCGTCAGGCCGACGGTTTTTGCGAACGTCCGCAACGACATGACAATTGCGCGGGAGGAGATCTTTGGACCGGTGGTTTCGATCATTGGGGCCAAGGACGAGGACGATGCCATTCGGATCGCGAACGACACTCCTTTCGGTATCGCTGGTTACGTTTACGCCGGCACCGCAGAAAGGGCGGAGCGGGTCGGTCGGCAGTTGCGCGCGGGAACAGTGAATCTGAACGGGGCTCCCAACGAGATGCACGCTCCTTTCGGCGGCTACAAACAATCGGGCAACGGGCGCGAGTGGGGAAAATTCGGTCTCGAAGAGTATCTCGAAGTAAAGGCGATCTCGGGCCGCACCGTGGCCTGATCGGCATCCGCGATCGCGGGGGACGGTGTCCAGCCTCGGATCGCTGTGAAGCAGCGATCCCGGGGCTTCGTCGTTGTCAGTGAGCGCGTCCCATGAGGCCGGCCTCGTCATTGACGAATTTCGCCAGCCGCTGCTTGATGATCCGTTCGGCATCGCTCATGATACGGTCGATGAGCTCCTTTACGGAAGGGATGTCGTTGATCAATCCGACCACCATCCCGCAGCTCCAGGCTCCGGCGTCCATATCCCCGTCGACCATGACTCTCGGGTAGACGCCGGCGACCTGCTCGTGAATGTCTTCAATCTTGAGACTGCGCCCCTTTTCCTTTTCGATCTCGAGCAAGCGTTCGACGCCGGCATTCTTGAGTACTCGTTCGGTGTTCCGAAGGGGACGCATGACAAGTCTGGTGTCGAGCTCGGTGGCCTCGACTAAGGCGTTCTTGACATTCTCGTGCACCGGGGCTTCCTTCGTCGCAATGAAGCGGGTTCCCATGTTCATGCCGGCCGCTCCCAGCGCCAATGCGGCGACCAAGCTGCGAGCATCGGCCATTCCACCGGACGCGACGAACGGAATCTTCAACTCATCGGCGGCACGAGGCAGGAGGATCATGTTCGGAATATCATCCTCGCCCGGGTGACCGCCACATTCGAAACCATCGACGCTGACGGCATCGCAACCGATCTGCTGGGCCTTGAGCGAATGTCGCACCGACGTGCATTTGTGAATGACCTTGATGCCGGCAGCCTTTAGGGACGGCATGTATTGTTCCGGGCTACGGCCGGCCGTCTCGACGATGCGAACGCCGCCTTCCACAATGGCGCGGATATATTCCGGATAGGGAGGAGCCGAGAAAGTCGGCAGGAAAGTAAGGTTCACGCCGAATTGCTTGTCCGTCATCTCGCGGCAGCGGGCGATCTCCTTCGCGAGAAGTTCGGGCGTCTTCTGCGTCAGCCCGGTTATCATCCCCAGCCCACCGGCGTTCGAGACGGCAGATGCCATTTCAGCGAATCCGACGTAGTGCATTCCGCCTTGGATGATGGGATGCTTGATCCCGAACAGTTCGGTGATGGCCGTCTTCATTTACGTCTCCTTGGGAATGAAAAGGCGGCCGACCGGCTTGGCGCCGGCCGGCTCGCTAGTATCTGTCCGATCCGGAAAGCCACGGGAGTCATGGTTTCCTGAAGGATTCGGCCAGAAGATGCTTTCGGATCTTGCCCGTCGAAGTCGCCGGCAAAGCCGGCATTAAAACGATCTCGGAGGGGCGCTTGTACGAGGTGAGCTGTGGACGGACGAACTCCATAAGGTCCGCAACACTCACCTGAGAGCCGCTTATCAGTTGAACAAAGGCAACTACTTCTTCGTTGCCTTCGACCCTTCTACCGACGACAGCGCATTGGACCACTGCCTCATGAGACGCCAGGACGGCTTCGATTTCTGCAGGATAGACGTTGAACCCGGAGCGGATGATCATTTCCTTGGTCCGGCCGACGATGAAGAGCCCGCCATCCTGCAGCGTGGCCAGGTCGCCGGTATTGAACCAGCCGTCCTCGTCGATCGCCTTGGTCGTGAGTTCCGGGGCCTTGTAGTATCCCATCATGACGTTCGGCCCGCGGACATGCAGTTCGCCTGCTTGGCCGTCTTCAGCCATTCTGCCTTTGGAATCGACGAGGCGTATCTGCACGCCAGGCAGCACCGTGCCCACGGAGTTGTCCATCCGCGGCGTTTCAAGTCGGACCGCGGAAATGCCGGGCGAGCATTCGGTGATCCCATAACCATTGAGAAGCGGCAACGCCAGCGCGCGTTCCGTTCGTTGCTTGAGATCGAGATCCAAGGGGGCGCCCGCGACGGTGATCAGTCGCAAATGCCCCCGCTCCAAATCGACCCCGGACTGGGCCTGGTATTCAAGCAATCGCTGGTAGGTCGCGGGTACGCCGTTCAGAACCGTAACCTCGCCGCTCGCGGCGGATTTCGCTAGTGCCGCCGGGTCGTACTTGCTCACCAAGCGTACGGTTGCGCCGACCATGAGACTCATGATGAGAACTGAAACGCCGACGATGTGCGACGCCGGAAGGACGAGATAGACCCGGTCCGCATCCGTCATGTTGCGCACCTCCGCCGCCGTGCGGGCGCTGAAGAGAAGGTTCCGGTGGCTCAGCATCACTCCCTTAGGAGTGCCGGTCGTTCCGGACGTATAGATTAATACGCCGACCTGCGACTCGGCCCTTTCGAAGACCGGCTCTTGTAATGCGCCCTCGTTGAGTAGGGCCGCAGCCACCCCACGAACACGACGAAAGCTTGCCTCCTGCCCCTCGTATCTTCTGGCATGAGCCGCGGCTTCCTTCGACACCGCGCCGGCGAAGAACATCCGGCGGGCGCCGCTATGGTCCCTGATGAGGTCGAGCTCACGCGTCGAGAGGCGAGGGTTCACCACGATCGGCCACGCATCGACGGCGCTGCTGGCGAGAAAGAGCAATGCAAGCGCCAAACTGTTCTCCGCGACGATCATCACGCGGTCGCCTGCTCTAATGCCGAGCGCCGTCAGATCGTCGGCGCAATCCCTGATGGCGCTGGGAAGGTCACCATAGGAAACAGCGCCGTCGTCGCCCGAAAGCGCGATCTCATCGCGCAGATCGGCGCGCGTCTCGTGAGCCAAATGAACCCGTCGCGGAAGCAAGTCCAAGTACGAACTGGACTCAGCAGCGAATACCATTGTCGCCTCCCTGCGGCTCTTTATCGATGCTTTTACAGTTCCTTTTTAGAACTAGTCAATGACCTCGGAAGCCGCAGGCGATGATTAATATCAGGTAGCCCCGGCGGGCGCCGCGCTGCGGCGGCTGACCAACATGACCGCCGCGGCCGCGATGATGCACATGGCGCCAGCTGCCATGAAGGCCGGCAGATAGCTTGCGAAGGTCTCTCGAGTGAGTCCGGCCCCGAGGGCCGCGGTCGCGGCGCCGAGCTGGTGGGCGGTGAATATCCAGCCGAACACGAGTGGCCCTCTCTCTCTTCCAAACTGCTCGCCCGTGAGCTTTACGGTCGGAGGGATCGTTGCGATCCAATCAAGACCGTAAAAGATGGCGAAGAGACTTAGTCCGTAGAAGGAAAAGTCCGAGTAGGGCAGGAGAACAAGACTCAGCCCCCGGAGTCCGTAATACCAGAACAGGAGCCAGCGGCTATCGTAGCGATCGGAGAGCCAACCGGAGCCGATAGTTCCGATGAAGTCGCAGGCGCCGATGAGCGCCAGGACTCCCGACGCCGTTACGGAGTCGAGACCGTAGTCGTGACAGAACGGAATGAAATGATTCTGTATCAAACCGCTGGTCGATAGGCCGCAGATGAAGAAAGTACCGGCGAGAATCCAGAAATTGACATTGCGAGAGGCGAACCCGAGCGTCTTGAAGCTCGTTTTCACCACGTTGCCGTCGGCTTTGGGATCCCGAGGATGGAATAGCTCCTCGTCGCCGTAAGCAGGAAGTCCCACGTGGCTGGGATAGTCGCGAACGAAGAGCAGCACCAGGCCGAGGCAGACGAGACAGGTGATTCCTGCCGGAAGCATCGCCATTCGCCACCCCATATGATCGGCAAGCCAAGCCGCCGCCGGCAGGAAGAGCAATTGACCGGTCGCCGTGCTCGCGCTCAATATTCCCACCACCAAGCCGCGGTTCTTCGTAAACCACCTCGTCGCGATGGTCGCTCCCAAGACGTTTGCGGTAACGCCGGTCGAGAGGCCGAGCAGGATCCCCCAGGTAGCCCACAGCTGCCAAATCGCAGTCATCTGGGTCGCCAAAGCAAGTCCGATCGAGATCGCTCCAAGCGCAATACTGACAACCCGGCGAAGTCCGTAGCGGTGCATCAGGGCAGCCGCGAATGGGCCAACCAATCCGAACAGAGCCAATCGCAAAGCGAGCGCCCCGGAAATCAGACCATAGTCCCAGCCGAATTCGTTCTTGAGCGGCAACAGCAATACGCCGGGCATTCCCATCGCCGCGGCCGTCGCCAGCATCGTCACAAACGCGACCGAAACGACCAACCAGCCGTAATGGATTCCTCGTTTTGCCAAGGCTGGCGCCAACATGTTCGAAAGCATCTCTAGACCCTCGTCGGACGCGTTTTTCTGCAGTTAGCCGAGAGCCGATCCAAAACGCTTGTTGGCCTTCGGGCGACCCCACTCCGAGGCCCAAAATATATTACAGGTGTAATCTATTTGCCTGCAGTCGACAAAGCAATCGAGAGGTCGAACCAGGTCGATCGCTTCAAGCGGATTTGAGACCGTCCGTTGACGAGCCTGGCCCGCTAGACTACATAGCTTCAATAAATGAAGCAATAAGCTTCGATCGTCGTCGGGAGGCGGTTTTGATCAATCGAAGAGCATTCGCACTTGCCGTTCCAGCCGCTCTTGGCCTTGGACTGGTGCCAATCAGAGCGCAGGTCACGGGCGGAAAGCCCATTCGAGTAGGCGTCCTTAACTCCATGAGCGGCTCGCTCGCCGCCTATGGACGCGAAGGCCAGCCGGCGTTCGAGCACGTCATCAAGTCGATCAACAGCACGGGCGGCATAACGAGCAAAGGCGGTGCGCTGATCGAACTCGTCCTTGCGGACGACGAAAGCCAGCCTTCGAATGCGGCCTCGGAGGCGCGTAGATTGATCCAGAAGGAAGGAGTCAGCGTTCTCGTCGGCTCTCTTCAGAGCGTTCAGATGATTGCAATCGCCCCGGTGCTGAAGGAGCTCAAGACGCCGGCGCTTTCGGTTTGGGGCGGGGGCGCGGAGTCGGACCGGATATTCTCGCTTGGCTATCCGTATGACCGAGGAACCGCGCAGAACATCCAGGATCTCCTGGTCTACTTGCGGGACGCTGCGAAGTATCCGTTAAAGACGGCCGTGATGGCCTATTCGGACTATGAAGGCGGACAGCAAGTCAACAAGTTCTTGCCCAAACGACTATTGGAAAGCGGCTTCCAAATCGTCGGCAACCTGCCCCTCGACCCGAAGGCATCCGACCATGCCGGGGCCATGGAGAGGATTCGTTACCTCAAGCCGGATATCGTCGCGGGTCTGGTCACGCCCCGCAACGGAATCCTCTTGCAACGCGCCCGGTACGAGGCCGGCTATCACGGCAGCATCTTCTGCAGCGGATTGGGCTACTCCGACCAATCGATGTGGAGCGAATTGGGGCCGGACGTCGCAAAGTCTGTGCTGACGTCGGACGTCTTCGGCATGACGGCGTTCAGTCCCGGCGCGAAAATACCTGCCATGCGCGCAATCGCGGAAGAGCTTCGCGCGAATGGCAAGATCGAGCACGTCGGGCAAGGAGCTATTCAGTTCGCGCAGGCGGCTCGGGTTCTGCAGCGAGTGCTTGAAATGTCGACTTCCTTGGAGCCCGGGCAACTCGTCGATGCGTTCAGGAAGATAGAGATTCCGTTCGGCGCCCCCGATCTCTACCTCGCCAAACCCAAGGGACTGCAGTTCGCCGACGACGGATTGCTAAGCGACGGATCGGCAATGTTCATCCAGTGGACTGCGGATCGATCGCAGCAGGTCGTCTATCCCAAGATCGCCGCGGAGACCGTGCCCGTGAAGCATGGCTAAGTCACCGGGCACCGGTTCTTCAATCTTCTGGTGAGGCAAGGTGCGGCCAGGTTTCCTCGGTCCTGGACGAGGGAGCAACATGGCGCGGTGTAAAGTCACCCGCGGACCCGATCGAAGTATTCGACGAGTAGGCGGGTGGCGCCTGATGGATGTTTAGGCCGGCTTGGTCCACCGCAAGATGCCCGTGAAGCACCTGCTGCTCGTTGTAGTCGCCGCCGTTCTGCGTCCTGAACGGAATGGGGTCGGTCGACGCGATGTGCAGTAGGCGGTCGAGATAGCTACGGCAGAGGCCGTCCACAGTTCCGGCGTCGAGCCGGCCAACTTCGTAGAAGACGGTCGGAGGAACGACCGTCATACCCGGATAAAAGAGAACGCCGTGTTGTATCGGCCACAGAATATCGTCGATCGAGCCGTTGACCCCCCTGGGTCCGTACTGCGCCGCTCGGCCTCCGAGAGTCACCGCCGTCATCGCACGGCGACCTTTGAGGACTCCCTCGCCGAAACGCTCGCCCCACTTCTTCCCCGCGAAGGTACCGACCCCATAAGCAAAGCCGCGCGCGTAGACGCGATCCACCCATCCCTTCAGGATCGCGGGCATCCCGTACCACCAGATAGGAAACTGCAGGATCACCGCATCCGCCCAGAGCAATTTCGCCTGCTGCTCGGCGATGTCCGGAGACTGCGTCCCGCTATTGAAGGCTTCGGCGGAGGCCTTTCCGTAAATCAATGGGCTTGCGGTCCCTTCCGGGAAATCGTCCGCATCCGCCGCAGATTTCCATCGGCTTGCATAGAGATCGGAAACTTTGACTTCGTGTCCGGCGGCTTCGAGACCGGCCACCGCACGCCTCATGAGATGACCGTTAAGGGACTGCGGCTCCGGATGTGCATAAACGATGAAGTACTTCAAGGCTCGCCTCCCGGGACAAACACATCGATCAAGAACAAAACCGAGTCGCCGGCATCTAATCCGGCGATCGTCGCTTCCTCCACCTCCCAACAAGAGAGTTTTCATTCACTGAAAACGTGCCCCCGATCTGGAAATGCGGCCAAAATCGTGACGGCCGCTCATAGCCTCAAGCACACGACCTACACGGTTGCCTGGCCGGTCAGGTTGAACAGCAATCGCGGGCGGCGATGAGGTTGGTTCATGGAGATGAGCTGACGATGACGGATTTCAATTCTGTCGGCAGCAGACGCCAAATCGATCTTGCTTGGATCGAAGGCATCGCGAACAAGCATCCGCTCGTTGCGATTGCTGCGGCTACAAGCATGCCGGATCCTTATTTCGGAGAAGTGCTTGTGATGTACGTGGTCGTGGAATCGGGAAAATCATGCGTTCCGGAGGAGGTCGATCGGCATCTAGCGACGTCGATTACGGATGCCTCGGCGCGACCGAAAGCCATTTTCATCGTGGACGAACTTCCGACCCCCGCGGTCGGTGCGATCGACAGGGGGGCGCTTCGACTCGACGCGGTGGCAAGGGCCGCCAGGTCGGCAATGATGGCGCTCGCTGCAGCCACCAAGGCTTGGATGGAGGAAACTGGGGGGCGTGCCTCCCGGACTAAAGGTGGCTGTGTTGAGCTCCAAAAGCGATCGGAATGCACTTCGGCACGCGATCGCCGCGATATTCGATCGGTACCCTCTCCCGTATGAAATCCGCTTCGGAAATCGGCGAATCGAGACCCGGCCTAAATCCAGCCGGCGTGAGGCGGGTCAAGAGCTTTCATTCAATGAAAGAAATTGAAATTTTCAAAGGTGGTCGGCCGCACTATGGCTATCGTCCGATCCTCGGAAGCAGAAAGTTCGTCGATGCAACTCATTTCGTTGCAATCGACTGTTCGCGAGAGGAGGAACGAATGTCACTTGAGAAGAACGGGATCAATTGGTCCCATGTCGATAGGTGGGTGTCCAAGACCGGCATAAAGACTTCGTGGCAGCCTTATGGGATCCCCGACATCATGGATCCAAACCGGTCACGTTACTCGACAGCGGCTCCGATGCCGAAATGGGAATTTCCGGAGAAGGTCTTCATTTCGGCTGCGATCAACGGTGCTTTCTTCACGAAACGCGAGAACCCGAACCAGCCGGTCGCCGTAGAGGAGATCATCGCATCCGCCGAAGAGTGCATCAAGGCGGGGGCTCCTATCATTCACGTCCACGCGCGCGACGAGGCGGGGTACAACGTCCTGGACAAGCGCCTCTTCGAGCAAGTCATTCTGCCTCTTCGTGCCAAGTATCCGCATGTCTCGTTCGACGCGTGTCTCGTGGCCGTCAACGACCGCGAGAGCGCGGAGATGGGAAAGGTCATGGAAGCGGGGTTGATCGACGCGGTTCCGATCAACACGACGTCGGTCCTGCTCGGGGACAATATGTTCGTCAAATCGCCGCATGCCATGATCGAGAAGGCACGCATGACACTGGCGGCCGGGATGAAGCCTCAGATCGCCGTATATACCGACGGTGATGTCGACAATGCCAGACGGTTCTTGATCGATAGCGGCCTCTTGGAGCCACCGTTCGTCTGGGCGGTCCTTTCCGCATTGCCGGGATGCAGCCCGATGTACGACCCGGACAGCATGATCGACGGTCTGCAAAGGACCGTGCGTCTAATTCGCGCCATCGACCCCAGTTCCGTGATCATGGTTTGCGCGGCGGGGCGCGCGAGCACGCATTTGGCAAACCTTGCACTTCTCATGGGGCTCCACGTCCGAGTAGGAATGGAAGACACGGTCTGGAAGTGGCCACACCGTGACGACATGATCACGAGCAACGCTGAGCACTTCAAGCTCGTCGCGAGCATCGCGAGGGGCTTGGGGCGCGAGATCATGAGCGCGGACGAGTACCGGGCGCTCATCGGTGTATCGACGGCGCCGCTTAGGGAAAAAGCTGCCGCCGGATAACCACGGTATTCGCTTCAAAAAGAAAAGCAACGTTGACTTGTCCGATAATCGGAAGTACGTTCCGATTATCGGACACAAGAAGATGGCTGAAAAAGAGAGGAATCAATCGGTCGGCAAAGCGGTGGCAATCCTCCGCACCTTCACGCACGACCAACCAGAACTGAGCCTGAGTGAGGTGGTTCAACGGACGGGGTATCCCCGGACTGTCTGCTACCGCATGTTGATATCTCTTCAACTTGAAGGGTTCGTCGACAAGGACGAACAGACCGGTCGATACCGACTGGGTCTCGATCTGTTCAAGCTGGGAAGCGCTGCTATCGCGGGAATCGATCTCAGATCGGCAGCTTTGCCCGCGATGCGCACTCTCTCGGAGGCCACGAACAACACCGTCCTGCTGGTGGTCGAACACAATCTACAAGCGATCTGCATCGACAAGGTGGACGGCGATTTGCCGATACAGGCGAACGTCATGTCTATCGGAACCACTCTGCCGCTTCATTGCGGCGGCGCTCCCCGCATCATCCTCGCGCACCTTCCTCGCGAAAGGCAGGAAGCTGTGTTGGCGGCCCCCCTATTGAAGCGTGCCAATGCGACGAATGTCGATCCCGATTCGATACGGGCTCGTATCGCATCGGATCGAGAGCGGGGCTACGCGATCGGAGACGAAGACGTCGCCGAGCTCGTGATCGCGGTAGGGGCCCCAATCTTCGGGCAAGGCGGACGGCTGGAGGGGGCCATCAGCGTCGGCGGACTCAAGCATACGTACACGCCCGATCGGCTTCGACGAGTTGCGGCGGAGGCCGTCGCGACTGCGCGCACCATATCGTCCAGGTTGGGAGCGTAGATTGGCCACGGGAGACAACAATGTCAGCATATGAAAACCGCTCGCTGACGCGCGGCTTCGACGTTCTCGAGGTGCTCACGGCGAGCCCGCAACCCTTGCGCCTCGTCGAGATAACCAAGCGGGTAGGTCTGCCCATCGCGACGACTTTCCGCCTGTTGGCGGCCTTGGCGGACATGGGATACGTCCGGAGAGATGAGGGAGATAGATATCACCTCCAATACGGGTTGTTCCGATTGGCCGACACCGTTCACCGTACGAATTATCTTCGCGGCATAGTACGCCCCATCCTGGTCAGGCTGGCGTCCGAATTCGGCGAGACCATTCAGTTCGGTGAACTCAGAGGAGCAGAAGTCATCGTGCACGAGCGTGTGATGGCCGCGGACGGCGGCCGGGAAACGATGAATGCATTCGAGACGATGCCGACGGCGGCGCACGCCACCGCGCTGGGCAAATTGCTCCTCGCGTACGGCAGCGAACAATCCTTCCTCGAACTCTACGGTAGCCGACGTCTGCGCTCCTACACAAAGCAGACCATCACGGATCCCGGGCATCTGCGAAAGGACTTCGGTTACATTCGCGCCAAGCGCGCCTGTTGCGATTTCGAGGAGGCCGTGCCCGGACTAGTCTCGCATGCGGCTCCCGTCTTCGACAGGGAAGGGAAGGCGGTGTTCGCGATCTCCGTCTCGGGATGGGCCAGTCGCATCTCGCGCAATTTCGTCCCGAAAGTCATGCCAAAGCTCAGGCAGGCCGCCGACGAAATAGGCCTTCAACTGGTCCATAGAAGTCGGCAGCTCAGGTAAGCCTCATTCGGAGCGCCCGCGCGCCACGGGGTTTTCAATGAGTGAAAAAGCGGGCCGGCTAAATTTGCCTCGAACGCAAAGCGATCCTATTGCGAAGAAAACACGCAGGGGAGCACCAGACGAATGTACCGGGCCCAGGGATCGACAAAACTGAAGAAGTCGTTGATGGCCATGCTAACGCTCGGCGTCACGCTGATGCCGGCCTTCGCCGACGACGTGCTAAAGATAGGCGTGCTGTCGGACCTAACGGGGCCCTTCGCTCAGACCAATGGTCTAAAGGCGGCAGAAATGGCCGTGACGGACTTCGGCGGCGAAGTGCTGGGCAAGAAGATCGTCGTGATCTCGTCCGATCATCTCAACAAGGCGGATGCCGCAAGCGTTACTGCCAGAAGGTGGTTCGACGAGGAGGGAGTCGAAGCGATCGTCGACGTACCCAATTCCGCCGTCGCTCTCGCCGTAAACGAAGTCGCCCGTCAAAAGAAAAAGATTTTGCTCGCGACGTCGCCCGCCACTGCGGACCTTACGGGCAAGGCCTGCTCGCCCACGACGTTTCATTGGACCTACGACACCTGGATGCTTGCGCACGGTACGGCCAACACCATGGTCGACAGAGGCGGCGACACTTGGTTCTTCATTACCTCAGATTATGCTTTCGGAAGGGCCATCGAGCACGAATCGTCCGAAGTGGTCACGGCGCGCGGCGGCAGGGTGCTGGGAAGCGTTCGCGCGCCCCTGAACACGTCGGACTTCTCCTCGTTTCTGCTCCAGGCGCAGTCGTCCAAGGCGAAGGTCGTCGGACTGGCTCTCGCCGGCGCCGACCTGATCACGGCCGTCAAACAAGCGCACGAGTTCGGACTTGATACTTCCGGCCAGAAGCTGGTCGGGTTGCTGCTTGTTGCAGGCGATGTCAGCGCGCTTGGGCTGCAGGCAGCTCAGGGGCTGATTTATAGCGAAGCATTCTATTGGGACGTGAACGACGATACCCGGTCCTGGGCCAAGCGGTTCGGTGAACTGAACGGCGGAAGAATTCCTTCCATGACGCAGGCGGGAACGTACTCAGCCGTGACGCACTATCTCAAGGCGGTGAAGGCCGCCGGAACGCTCGATGGCCCGACCGTGGCGGCCAAGATGAAAGAACTGCCGACGGACGACGCGTTGTTCGGTCATGGTAAGGTGCGGCTCGACGGACGAAAGATCCATTCGGTGTATGTGTTGGAGGTGAAAAAGCCTTCGGAATCCACCGGGCCTTGGGATTTGGCCAAAGTGACGGCCGTCCTGCCTCCCGATAAAGCTTTCCGCCCCATGGAGCAAGGCGGCTGTTCTTTGCTGCAGAAGTAGGCCAATATGATGAAATTCACGTTCCAAGGCACAGCCGCGCAAGTGCAGCAGGCGCAATCGCTGGAGCGATTGCTGAAGTACACGAAAGACGTCGTCTATCCCTACTCGCCTTACTATCGGCGCCTCATGAAGAAGCACGGCATTCAGCCTGCCGAGCTGAAAACCTACGAGGACTTCCGCAAGATACCGATCACGAGAAAGGAGGACATCGTCGCGCATCAGGACGAGTTCACCGTGATGCCTGCCTTTCAGGGGTTGCCCAGTCGTTACGAGGTAGAAGAGCTGGATCTAGAACGCTTGAAGCGGTACCGCGAGGCCGCCGAGCAGCCTGGGTTAAGAGACATTTTCAAACTGCGAACGCCCGAGGTACGTCTAAAAGAGCAATTCCTCAAGGACTGGCAGCCGATTCACTTTCAAATGTCCGGCGGCTCGACGGGTAGGTCGATCACTACGGGATACACTTCGACGGACATGGATCTGCTGGCGCGAGGTGCCGCCTGGTTCTTCGAATTAAGCGGGCTCGTGCGTCCGGAAGACAAATGGTTGAATCTTCTTCCGGCTGCCCCCCATCTGGGCATCTACGCGGCGATGCTCGTGCCTCTGTATGGAGGTCAACCGAACTTCAACACGTTCGGTGGAAAGGTCATGCCGACGGAACGGCAGGTAGAGTTGGCGGCGGAGGGAAAATTCGCCCATATCCTCTGTCTGCCCTCGTACCTGTCCCATTGGCTCCGGACCGCAAAGCGGATGGTGGACGCCGGCGCAGTGCCTCCGATGGATCACTTCCGTACCGCAATCTGCGTCGGCGAACCGCTCACCGACTCCTATCGAAGTCTACTTCGAGAGCTGTTCCAGGCCATAGGATCTACCGAGACCAAGATACTCGAAGGGATGAGTTCGACCGAACTCAGGTCGACGGGCTTCTACGAATGCGCCGAGGGGTCGAAGCTACATTTCGATCCGGAGTACTTCTTTGCCGAGATCCTCGACCCCAAGACCCTCGAGCCTGTTCCTTGGGGCGAGCCTGGCGTCTTCGTCTGGAGTCATATCGATTGGCATGGAACGGTAATCCTCCGCTACTGGACGGGAGACTACGTAACGGGCGGCATGGTCTGGGGGGATTGTCCGCACTGCGGTCTGACGATTCCTCGTCTGATCACCCCAATTTGGCGCATCGAGAAGGACTTCACGAAGATTCGCGGTGCGCGAGTCGAGTTCGTAGGGCTTCAGGACGCCGTGCGCAGCGTGAAGGGAGTCCGTACCTATCAGATTGTGCTTCGGAAGGAGGCGCCCGACGATCCGACGTCGCGCGACCTGCTCGAAGTTCACCTCGCGGTGGGCGAAGGATACGACCGGTGTTCGGTCGGGGAAGAGCTGCGCAAGATTCTGAAGCGCGCGGTAGAAGTCACGCCTGATGCAGTACTCTTCGAGACAGCGGAAGAAATCGAGGCGAAGCTATTCGCGAAGAGACTGAAGGCGGAGTGGATCGTGGACCTCCGTCCAACCCCGGTGCCGACGCCATGAAAGCAATCGTTTGCAACAAGTTCGGCCCCACCGATGAACTCAGGTGGCAAGATGTCCAACGTGCGGGTCTTGGACCTACACAGGTGCGAGTGGCCGTCAAGGTCGCGAGCCTCGGCTTTATGGACGTTCTGATGGCGCAGGGCCTCTACCAGCTCAAGCCGGACCTGCCATATACGCCCGGTGCCTGCGGTGCGGGAGAGGTGACCGAGGTCGGATCGGAAGTGCTCGAGGCGAAGCCCGGCGATCGTGTCTCGTTTCTCAACTACTTTGGCGCCTTCGCCGAGGAGGTCGTCACCGACGTCAATACGCTCTCGATCATACCGGCCGCCTTGGACTTCGAGCAGGCGGCCACCTTCCGCCTGACGTACAGCCCGGCGTACTTCGCCCTCGTCGAACGGGTGAATCTCAGAGCGGGCGAGACCTTGCTCGTCACCGGAGCGGCGGGCGGCGTCGGGATGGCCGCGATCAAATTGGGAAAGGCGTTAGGAGCGACGGTGATCGCATCGGTCGGGAGCGACGGAAAGCGTGATGCCGTGACTAGAGCAGGCGCCGATCACGTCATCAATTATTCCACGGAAGACCTTCGAACCGGAGTAAAAGGTATCACGGGAGGCAAGGGCGCCGATGTCATTCTGGACGTCGTCGGTGGCGACGTCTTCGATCAATGCGTGCGGTGCATCAACAGCCTTGGTCGCATCATCGTAATGGGTTTCACCAGCGGCCGCATCCCCACGCTCGCCATGAACTATCCATTGCTCAAGAACTGCTCGATTGTCGGCGTATTCTTCGGCGGATGGGGCATGGGCAAGAACTTCGCCGCAGTGAGGGACCTGAACGCGAAAATCCTCTCGATGGCGGTCGAGGGTAAAATCTCGGTGGAGATAGGGCACCGATACAGCCTGATGGATACGACCGCCGCCATGGCCCGACTGATGGATCGGGCGACCGTGGGGAAGATCGTGCTTCTAAGCGACCGCTAGAGCCTGAATCCTTCAGGCTCTAAATCCAACGTTGCTCGAGCGGAAAACGGCAGCCAACGCCCTTGCGAGCATCGGAACTCTGGCTTCTTGCAGGGGAGCCGAAACCGGTGCCTGAGCCTCGCCCCGTTCCGAGACTGGGGTGCCGCCGATCAGAGCGGCCACCTTCCGCTTTCGCTCTTCTTCCTCGAAGGCAATATTCACAAGCTCGCTGTAAATCCATTCGACGGAGCACATCTCGTTCCACCTCGTCAGGTTGGGCGGTGGTCCGATAGCTTTCTCAGGACCACCGTCGCGAGAGTGGACGAACACTTCGAAGTGTGTCTTGAAGCTTGTTGCGCAGTTTTGACGATGATTGCCAAAGTAGTCGGATTCACTCCACTAAAGCAGCGAGTCCGCCAGTTTTCGTTTCAGAATCTTTCCAGTGGAGGACGCGGGAAACTCGGGAAGAATAATCACTTCGGCAGGTCGCTTGTATGCTGTCAGTTGAATCTTGGCGTACGCCAAAATATCGGCGGCGGTCGCCGACGCTCCGTTGACCAGCTGAACGAACGCCACGACCTCCTCGTTTCCCTCGACGGGACGAGAGACGACCGCAGACTGCAACACTGCGGTGTGGGAGTTGAGGACAGCCTCGACCTCGGCGGGATAGACGTTAAATCCCGATCGAATGATCATTTCCTTCGTTCGGCCGGCGATGAATAGCTGGTCCTGCTTGAAATAAGCGAGGTCGCCCGTGTTGAACCATCCTTCGGAGTCGACAACTTGGGCAGTCAAGTCCGGCGCCCGGTAATATCCCTTCATCACGTACCGTCCGCGCACATGTAGCTCTCCGACTTCTCCCTCGGGCAAGGCGGTGCCATCTTTCGACACGATCTTCCCCGCGATGCCGGGCAGGAGAGGTCCCACAGATAGATCGTCGTCCGAAACGTCGATGCGCGAGCCGGAGATCCCCGGGGAGCACTCTGTGATGCCGTAACCGTTCAACAGGTTGAGGCCGATGCGTTCTCGGACCCTAGCCTTCAATGACGGATCCATCGGCGCGCCGACGACCGCCAACGCGCGCAAGCGATAGCGGCCAAGAGAACGTTGGGTTGCGTCGGCGTATTCCAGGAGCTTTTGATAAGTCGCGGGAACTCCATAGACCACGGAAACGCCTTCTTTCGCGATCGCGTCAGCCAACTCGGAAGGTTCGTAGCGATGGGCCAATCGAACGGTTCCGCCGGTCAGCATGGTCATGAGGAGAACGGCCATGCCGGCGATATGCGAGACCGGTAGCACGAGATACACCAAATCTTCCGCGCAAAACTCCCGGGTCTTGGCAATCGCTAAGGCACTGAAAAGCACGTTCTCGTGGGTCAACATCACGCCCTTGGGCGTTCCTGTCGTTCCCGAGGTATAGACCAGCAGCGCGACTTGCTGGGCCCTGTCGCTCGATACCGGCTCAGGAATGGCGTCCGATCGCAGTTCGGTGACACTCACGCCGCTCAGCGAGGGCAGATCCGCATCCAAAGCGCCCATCCGGCGGGCGTGGTCCGCCGCATGCGCCGAGATTCCCGCTCCGATCAAGATCCGTCGTACCCCGCTGTGATCTCTGATTTGATCCAGCTCTCTGGCAGAAAGTCTCGGATTTGCCACGATGACCCAAGCGTCGATCGAGCTGGCCGCAAATAGCAACGCTACCAGTGAAACACAGTTCTCACTGACGACCATGATCCTGTCGCCGGGGCGCACGCCTAAAGCGTGCAGCCTCGTGGCGGTCAATGCCACCAATCGCGAAAGGTCGCGGTAGGTAACCTTGAGGTTGCCATCGACGAGCGCAAGACGATCCGGCGAGTTCTCTGCCGTCGCCGAAAAGCTTCGATGGAGCCGGTGAGGGAGCTCGTTGAGAAGCTCTGCCGTTCCGGCGGGTTCCACCATCTCAGACATTGTCTACTCCTTTCGGCGGCCTCGTCAGTTGACGATAGCAATCTCGGCTGAGGGCGCAGCGTCAATTCAATAAGTCGACCATGAACAGCCCTGTTCTCTTGCGGCAGCAACGGCGAACAAAAACGGCGCAATAAGAGACAAGCCATTACCATCCCACGACCTGATAGTCGGATTGCGGCTGCGCGTGGACGGACGACGTCTGCCGTCGGTCAATTTGAGGTGGGCAATCAACCGGTCGATCCACCGAAGCGCCTGCATCGGCACGAACCAAGAAGGATGACGAGAGTGAACTATCCGATCAAGAAAACCGGCCTTCTTCTCCTCGACCCGTATAACGACTTTCTCGCTCCGGAAGGCAAGCTCTGGCCCTTCGCCAAGGACGTCGCCGAACAGGTCAACCTTCTCGCGAACCTGAAATCGATGATGGATACCGCGCGCAGGATCAAAATGCAGATCTTCTTCGTTCCTCATCATCGTTGGGTTCCGGGCGATTTCCTGCATTGGAAGTATCCCAGCAATACGCAGGTCGCGTCGGGAAAACGCCAGACGTTCCAGAAGGGGTCCTTCGGAGGCACCTTCCACAAGGATTTTCAGCCGCAGCCCGAAGATATCATCATCCAGGAGCATTGGGCGCAAAGCGGGTTCGCGAACACGGATCTGGACCAGCAGCTCAAGCAACACGGCATCGAGCGTATCATCATCATCGGGATGCTCGCCAACACCTGCGTCGAGTCGACGGGCCGCTTCGGCATGGAGCTCGGCTATCACGTGACGTTGGTGAAGGACGCGACTGCGGCGTTCACCAAGGAAGCGATGCATGCAGCGCACGAGATCAACGGGCCAACGTACTCGCACGCGATGTTCACGACCAGCGAGCTGATCGCGCAGCTCGAAAAGGATGCATCCGAGGCAGACGCGGCGGCGTAGACGCTTTCGACAGTTTCGAACGTCATCGTCAGAAGACAGATCGCGAAGTCCCTCGACGTCGAAGTCGAGGAACCTAACAAAATAAATTGGAGGAAACGAAATGATAATTTGGAGGAAACGAAATGCTTAGGACAACCGCGGTCATATTGAGCGCGTTGCTATCGCTGACAACGGTCGCTTCCGCCGAGGATGCGCCGGGAGTGACCGCGACCGAGATCAAGATCGGTGGTGTGTTTCCGTTCAGCGGACCCGCGTCGGCCATCGGATTGGTAGGCAAGGGACTTCTCGCCTACGTACAATCCATCAATGAGCGCGGCGGCATCAACGGCCGCAAGATCAACTACATTGCGATGGACGATGCGTACTCTCCGCCCAAGACGGTCGAGCACGTCCGCAAACTCGTAGAATCCGACGAGATCGCCTTCATGTTCAGTCAACTCGGCACTGCGGGCGTATCGGCGACCGCGAAATACCTGGCTCAACGCGGCATACCAAACGTCGCGATCGTTACCGGCTCTTCCAAATTCACCAGTGTGGCCGACTTTCCGCAAACCACGACCGGCCTGGTCAGCTATGTCACGGAAGGAACGATCTACGCGAAATTCTTCAAGGCTAAGCTTCCCAACGCGAAGTACGCGATTCTCTACCAGAATGACGATTTGGGTAAGGACCACGTAAAGGCGTTCAAGGCCTTCTTCGGTCCGGATTTCGACAAAAAGGTCGTCACCGAGAGCTACGACACGACCTTTCCGACGATCGACTCGCAAGTGCTGACCTTGAAGGCATCCGGGGCGGAGGGGTTGCTGATCGCCGGTACCCCGAAGTTCGCTGCTCAAGCGATCCGCAAGGTCGCGCAGATCGGCTGGAAGGCAACGATCATCATCAATTACCCCTCAAGCTCGGTTTCCGCGACGATCAACCCCGCCGGCCCGGAGAATGCCGTCGGCGTGCTGGCCGGCACGATCAACAAGGATCCCAGCGACACCAGTTGGGCCGACGATCCCGGAATGAAGGAATACAAGGCCTTCTTCGAGAAGTATCTTCACGGATCAGACGTCGCCGAGACGAACTACCTTTACGGATATCAGCAGGGCATCCTGCTCGAGAAGCTGCTTACGCAATGCGGATCGGATCTGTCGCGCGCGAACATCATCAAACAATCGTTGAACCTGCAGAACGTGGTCTTGCCTACGGCGGCGCCCGGATTGGTGATCAACACGTCGCCGCAGAACAATATGATGTGGACGCAACTCCAGATGCAGCGATGGACCGGCACCACGTGGGAACGCATCGGCGAACCGGTCGACGGCAAAGCGGATTAGCTCCTCCACCGAAGCCTGACGTCGACCACTTCGGCTCCGTTCGTGCAACCACGAACGGAGCCTTTTTCATTTCGGATGTCTGATCTTTCGCTCGACAAATGCCCTTCGCATGGCATCCCGTTCGTCAGACATCGCGCTCGAGATGCTGTAGTCGATGTCCCTAGCCGTGATCGGTTCTTGGCAATGAGAGCAGACGAGTCGCGGCGACGTCGGATGATCGCAGTGCCGGTGTCGGAGCTCGACCGGAGGGCCGTCCGGCCAATCGATCCACCGCTCGCTCCAGTTTTTGAAGGCAATAATGACCGGGAAGAGGTCGATGCCCTTCTCGGTCAAGAGGTATTCATAGCGTATGGGTCTCTTCTGGTAGGGCCGTCGTGCCACCACCCCAGCATGTTCGAGTTTCTTGACCCGGAGGCTCAGGAGGTGCGGTGAGATGCCCGTAAAGGCTTGAAAGTGTTCGAATTTCTTTCCTCCCATGAAGAGCTCTTTCAAAATCATAAGAGTCCAAGGGTCGCCCACTACGTCGACCGCTCTCGCAGTCGTGCAGATCATTTTTCCCAGAGAAGACGATCTCATGCTGGACTCGCTTCAAGTTTTGAAGTTAACTACCAAGAACGACGGCATTCGTCACACAATAAGATCAAGACGTTTTGCGATACGGAGGAACGAAGATGGCGCGGCAGCGATTCCGTAAGCCCGAAGCAACCGTGGCGACACCCGATTAAACAATCACTACGTCCGCAATTGCTCAAGCAAAAAAGCTTGGGTGCCCTGTCGCCACGAGAGGACAACGAAGTGTCGCACTGCGATGAGGCGAGTGCATCGATCGCCGCCGACTCCGATGTGCTGGCCGATGGCTCGTGGACGATCGGGTCACATAGTCTTGTTGTCGAACTTCGGCGGTTCTGCAGGCGAGCGAGTCTCGAGATCGCGCCGCGTTCAAATCATCTCCTCATTCTACAATGCGGCGGAACCGGGCCGTTGTTTCAGCGGCGCAATGGCCGCGCCCACACGAGCATCGCGTCACCGGGCACGGTTTTGCTATTGCCTACCGATAGCGTCGCCTATCTGGCGTGGGAGATGCCGCACGCACATATGACCGTGTCGATCCCGCCAGATATGGTAGCGAGTATGGCGGCGGAGTTCTCCGGGAGCAAGGACACCTGCGTCCAACTGGCCGATGTGCTCAATTCGCGCGACAAGCTCGTGGAGCATCTTGGTTTGGCTCTCCTCTCGGAGATCACGCGGCCCGATCATCCGGCTCGCACGCTCGTGATCGATTCGACGGCAAGGGCTCTGGTCGCTCACCTTCTGCGCACGTTTGAACTGAAGGGCATCTCGCCCTGCATGGCGTCGAAGGATGGACCTGAGTTGAGTCCACGGCATCTCTCCAGGGTCATCCGTTACATCGAACAAAATATTGGTCGTCCGATCTCGCTCGACGATCTGGCGGCCATCGCTCAGGTAAGCCGGTTCCATTTCACGCGGCTGTTCAAGCGTACGGTCGGGGTGAGCCCGATGGCCTACCTTGAGCGCAGCCGCGTCCAACGAGCGCAGGAATTGATCAAGGAGGGCGATTTGCCGCTGGCCGAGATCGCGGTGGTGGTTGGATTCGCCGACCAGAGCCATTTCACGCGCCGCTTTCATCTGCATAACGGGCTTACTCCCGCGGTCTTCGCGCGGCGTTATGGATCTCCATCCGTATCGCGCCCCCGGAGGGAACTGGTCCGCGCAACCGTCATAGAGGCCTGAACCGAAGATGGACGAGACTACAATCGAATTCTCAGCGCTTATGAAGGGGTTGGTGCGAGACGGAGAGGTGTTTCGCGCGAACGTTCACGAAGGGTGGTTGCAGGGGCGGACTCTGTACGGTGGGTTACTGGCAGCCTATTGCCTGCAGAGCGCGTCGGCCGCATTCCCAGACGTTCCGCCGTTGAGGTCGGCGCAAATGGCTTTCGTAGGACCGTCCTCGAAGATGGTAGCTTTGCATCCATCGATGCTTCGTCGTGGCCGATCGACGGCATTCGTGGGAGTGGATTCGCAAGGCGACGATGGGATCTCCGCGCGAGCAACCTTTTGTTACGGTGCCGCTCGTCAGGCGTCATGCGCCGCAGTGCAAGTCGTGGCGCCGATCGTGCCCCCGCCGTCGGACTGCGAGCCATTCCCACTAACGATCCCAGGATTGAATTTTCCGAGAAATTTCGAGCGGCGCTCGGCCGGCGGGAACGCTCCGTTCACGAAGTCGCGCAATATGACCACGACGATCTGGTTGAAGCATCGCGACGATGCCGCTCCCGATACGACGGCGTCGCTCGTGGCGTTGGCCGACGCCGCACTGCCGGCGGCGATGGCCTTTTTCGATAGCTACAAACCGCTCAGCACGATGACCTGGTCGTTGGATGTTCTGACCGACCGAATCGCGAACGGTGCGGGGTGGTGGCTCGTCGAAGTACAGGCCGAAAGTCTTCGAGACGGATATTCGAGCCAGAGGATGACGGTCTGGAATGCCGAAGGCGAAGCAGTGTTGTGTTGCCGACAGCACGTGGCGGTGTTCGCCTGATGCGCAATCGGAGGCAAGCGGGCAGCAAGATGCGGCAATACCTGGCCGTGAGAGTTGACGCATCATGCCGGTCTCCGTCGCGCGCCTTGCGCGGAATTCAGATCGGCTTTTCCTTTAGAGGTTCGTGAATGCGCGTTTCTGGCATGGGCATCGCAGTTTTTATGTCGGCTTGCGCCGTCCTTTCTTCGCCGGCGTATTCAGCCGACAGGGTCGTGAAGGTCGGCGTCTTGAGCGATCAGTCCAGTCTATATGCCGACTCGACCGGTCCTGGTTCTACCGTCGCGGCACAGATGGCGGTCGAAGATTCCGGACTGTTGGCGAAAGGCTGGAAGATTGAAGTCATCTCCGGCGACCACCAGAATAAGCCGGATGTCGGGGCTGCGATTACCCGGAAGTGGCTCGATACGGAGAACGTCGATGCTATCGCGGACGTTCCGAATTCCGGCGTCGCTCTCGCCGTGAATACGATCGTCCGCGAAAAGAATGCGGTGTTTCTCAACTCCGGTGCCGCGACATCGGATCTGACGGGCGAACAATGTTCGCCCAATACCGTACACTGGACCTACGATACCTACATGCTGTCACACGGAACGGGTGCTGCGCTCGCGAAAGCGGGCGGAGACACTTGGTTCTTCGTCACTGCAGACTATGCCTTTGGAAAGGCAATGGAACGCGACACGTCCGCCGTCGTTCAGGCCGCGGGCGGAAAGGTCGTCGGGGGCGTGAAGCATCCTCTCAACACGTCCGATTTCTCCTCGTTTCTTTTGCAGGCGCAATCGTCCAAGGCCAAGGTCATCGCTCTAGCCAACGCCGGGGGCGATACTTCCAATGCGATCAAGCAAGCCAAGGAATTCGGATTGGTCGAGGGAGGACAGAAACTCGCGGCATTGTTGCTGTTCATCACCGATGTACATGCCATGGGACTTCAGGTCGCCCAGGGGCTGAACTTCACGACCAGTTTCTACTGGGACCGCGACGACGGTACCCGCGCCTTTTCTCAGCGATTTCAGGCGCGTGTGAAGTCCGGGTTCAAGCCGACGCTGATCCAAGCGGGAGTCTACGCCAGTGTCGCGCACTATCTAAAGGCTCTGGACGGCATGGACGGAAACCCGCACGACGGGAAGGCGGCCGTCGCGAAAATGAAGGCGATGCCGACCAATGACCCGCTCTTCGGCCTCGGGTCGATCCGCGAGGACGGCCGGAAGATCCATCCGGCGTACCTCTACGAGGTGAAGAGGCCCTCCGAATCGAAAGGGACGTGGGACTACTACAAACTTGTTACCGTGATTCCGCCCGAGGAGGCGTGGACACCGCTGTCGGAAAGCAAGTGTCCACTCGTCAAGAAGTAGGTACGCCCGAAGGTTGCTCATCATGTCAGGCGAAGCAAAACTACCGAATCCATTCTCGCTGACGGGCAGGACGGTCCTCGTGACCGGCGCCGCCCGAGGATTGGGCTTCGCCTTCTCGTCGGCCGCAGCTCGTGCAGGTGCGCACGTCGTTCTGAACGACAACGACGGCGTTGCGCTTTCGGAAGCGGTGCGCGTGCTGCGTGACGAGGGTCTGAAGTGCTCCGGTGCCCGCTTCGACGTGACCATCGAGAACGAAGTCACGTCGGAGGTCGATAAGATCGCTTCGGAGCACGGCCGAATCGATGCCGTCGTTAATAATGCGGGCAACCAGAACCGAAAACCGTTCCTGGAATATTCGACGGCGGAATGGGGCTCGATCCTCGACGTGCACCTCACCGGTGCGTTTCTGGTCAGCCAAGCGGCGATCAGGCATATGCTCGACCAAGGCGGTGGGTCGATCATCATGATCGGATCCATCATGGTCGAGTGCGGGCGAGGCACGATCGCACCGTATCGCGCGGCAAAGGGAGCGGTGACGGCGCTCGGAAAGCAGCTTGCGGTGGAGTTCGGACCGCGGAATATCCGCTGCAATATCATAGCGCCGGGCTACGTAGAGACCGAATTGACTCGAGAGCTCGTCGCGAACCCAGATCTGCATGCGCATATCGCGCGACGAGTGCCGTTAGGCCGTTGGGCGACGCCCGACGACGTTGCGCCAGCAATGGTTTTCCTGACGTCGGACGCCGGCAGATATGTCAACGGGCTCGTTCTCTACGTCGATGGAGGGACATTGGCGTCCCTCTAGCGATCTTCCAATCGCCGCCATGCGGCCAAAAACGGAGTCTCAAGATGACCAATCTTTTGAAGTTCTACATCGACGGAGTCTGGGTGGATCCTGCCGTCAAGAAATCGACCCCTGTCGTTAATCCGGCGACAGAAGAGATCTTGTACGAGGTCGCCCTCGGCTCCAAAGCAGACCTTGACAAGGCGGTCGCTGCAGCGAAAAGGGCTTTCGCCTCGTATTCGCAATCGACACGCGACGAGCGGATCGCATTGCTGACGAAAGTCATCGAGGTTTACAAGCGCAGGTCCAAGGACCTTGCCGTGGCCATCTCGGATGAAATGGGCGCGCCGCTCCCGATGGCCGAAAAGCTCCAGGTAGCTGCCGGCTTGGGGCATCTTGTGAACACTCTGGAGGTCATCAAGACGTACCACTTCGAGGAAACGATGGGCACGGCCGTGGTGCTCAGAGAGCCCGTCGGCGTCGTCGGTATGATCACGCCCTGGAATTGGCCGATGAACCAGATGGCCTGCAAAGTAGCGCCAGCGCTCGCGGCAGGATGCACCATGATTTTGAAACCGTCCGAGTTCACGCCGAGCTGCGCCATCATTCTGGCCGAGATTCTCCACGAAGCGGGAGTGCCGAAGGGGGTCTTCAATCTCGTGAGCGGCCTAGGTCCCGAGGTGGGTGCCGCGATGAGCGAGCATCCGGACATCGATATGATCTCTTTCACAGGCTCGACGCGAGCCGGCGTCGACGTGGCCAAGCGAGCTGCGCCGACAGTCAAGCGCGTAAGCCAGGAACTCGGTGGTAAGTCGCCCAATATCATCCTGGAAGGCGCCGACCTGACGAAGGCAGTGACCGGCGGCGTGACTCACATGTTCAACAATTCTGGCCAATCGTGCAATGCACCGTCCAGGATGATCGTCCCGCTTTCGAAAATGAAGGAAGTCGCGGAGATCGCGAGGGGGGTAGCTGAGAAGACGAAAGCCGGAGATCCGCGGGCGGACGGCACAACGATCGGGCCGGTGGTCAACCGTGGGCAGTGGGATAAAATACAGGCGCTCATCAAGAAGGGCATAGACGAGGGCGCGACGCTCGTCGCCGGCGGTCCCGGACTTCCCGAGGGAGTCAACAAAGGCTTCTATGTGCGCCCTACTATTTTCGCAGACGTCACCAACGATATGACGATCGCCCGCGAAGAGATATTCGGGCCCGTCCTGACGATCATCGGTGCGAAGGACGAGGGCGATGCCGTCAGAATCGCCAATGAGACGCCCTACGGCCTGGCCGGCTACGTCTCTGCTGGAACGCTTGACCACGCAAAAGCCGTTGCACGTCAGATTCGCGCTGGCAACGTCAATCTGCAGGGCGTACCGAACGACCGAGGCGCGCCCTTCGGAGGCTACAAGCAGTCGGGTAACGGACGAGAGTGGGGCCGATACGGCCTCGAAGAGTATCTCGAGGCCAAGGCGGTCGCCGGATTCAACGCCGCCTGAGCCTCCGCCGGTCCAACGCAAGCATGAGCGCACGTTCCGGGTTGATAAGCATCGAGGGCGCACTGTCCAATCAGCTGCGCCCCCCCTTGTTGACGAGCAGGGGGCGTTCGTGGTCGGGAGCGACGGTCGATCTCCATGAGCTAGACGAAGAGGTCGGCTTCCAAGCGCCGGCCTATGATCACCACGTCGTCATCATGCATTGCGCTGGGGGCGGGGAGATCATCCAGCGGCGGGGAGGCGAAGTTTATAAGGGCGATGTGTCGCCAGGGTCGATCATGATCCTTCCGGCCAAGACCGAGTCGTATTGGTCCTTCGCCAGGCCGCTGAAGAAGCTCAAGATCAGGGTACCGCAAGAACTGCTTGCCGACGCATCGACCGTGATCGAGAGCGGACCACGCGATGTCGTCCTCAAGAACGTCTTCCATGCGCGCGATCCTTTGATACAGCGACTAGGTGCCATTCTCCTGGAAGAGTTGGAGCGTCCGGACCATCCCGCGCAACGTCTGATCGCGGAGGGTGCGTCGTGCGCATTGGCGGCACATCTCGTTCGATCCTACGATTTCTGGGGAGTAGACCATCCGACGCCACGATCGAAGCTTGCTCCGAGGGCTCTGGCAGCGGTGTACGACTACGTCGACCAGAATCTGTGCGGCGGAGTAACATTGTCGGATCTGGCGCAGGTCGCCGGGGTTAGCCGTTTCCACTTCGCGCGAATGTTCAAGAGCAGCGTCGGCTTGACCCCTATCGCCTTCGTCGAGCGATCCCGGATCGAGCGTGCAAAAGAGCTGATCCGAGTAAACGAACAGTCGCTGGCTGAAGTGGCTTTAGCGGTCGGGTTCTGCGACCAGAGCCACTTCACCCGTCGTTTCCGAGTTCATGCCAACTGCACTCCAGCCGCATTCGCCAAGAGCTTGAAGCGATAAGGGCGAGCGGTCTGACAGCGCAACGAAAAACCATATCGCGCAATACCGTTCCATACGTTAGAGGAGCCGCTCTCTAGCATCCATTGGTCGCTCGACCTCAGCCGAGCGACCAATGGAGCATGTGCATGAACGAGATCGATCTTCGCGGGCGCGTGGCCGTCGTCACCGGTGGTTCCAACGGTATCGGCAAGGCTATCGTCGAGCGCTTCGCGGCATCAGGAGCGACGGTCGAAAACTGGGACCTGGAGAAGGCGGAGGCAGGCAAGAACGTCAAGACGACGTTGGTGGATGTGACGGACCATGCGGCGGTCACGGCGGCAGCGACGGAGGTCAAGTCTCGGCACGGTCGGATCGACATATTGATCGCAAACGCCGGAATTTCCGGCCCTGACTTCACGACCTGGGAATATCCCGTAAACGAATGGCAGCGGGTAATGCGGATCAACGTGGAGGGCACCTTCTTCTGCTGCAAGGCGGTCATCCCGGCGATGCTCGAAGCCAACTACGGGCGGATCGTCGCCATCGCTTCGGTGGCCGGCAAGGAGGGCAACGCACGAATGCCTGCCTATTCCGCGTCCAAAGCCGCCATCATCTCGATGACGAAATCCCTCGGGAAAGAACTGGCAAACAAGAACATCGCGGTGAACTGCGTCACTCCGGCAGCCGCTGAAACACGGATTCACGGTCAGACCAGCGCCGAGCAGGTCAAAACGATGCTTTCCAAGATTCCGCGAGGACGCTTCGTGGAGCCGTCGGAGATCGCATCGATGGTCGCCTGGCTCGCTTCGGAAGACAATAGCTTCTCGACCGGAGGCGTATTCGACATCTCCGGCGGCCGCGCCACGTATTGAGCGATGCGCCCCCAACGCGGAACCTTTTGGGATACCGAAGACATGTCTCTGGGCGAAGACGAAAGGCTGGTGAGGGAGCTCGGCATGTCGGTCGCGCACGAAGGCGTGGCATACGTGCCGTCCAACCTACGGCTTACCAACGGCCAGATAGCCGTACCGGAGCTCATCGCGATGAGCGGGTGGTTAGTCAAGGACATAGCCGATGCGGTGAGAGCCGCTCAAAGCGCCCGTCCGGCGTTCGACGAAACATCGTTCGAACTCTGCGGCAGGACGATCGGTTCGGACTGTTCGACGCCCCGCAGGCCTCGTCGGGACGAACTCGCCGATGGAACAGTCGATCCTCAGTCGGCGGGCCGAAGGCGCGAGGGGACTGTCTAGGTTTTGGAGGGTCTTGGTGATGCGCATTCCGATGGGGGCGCGCAGTTTTCGGCGGATGTTCCACGTTACCGCCGGAGATGGCCCCTCCGACATTATCGCGAGGCTCGCGACGAAGTCGCCGTCAGTGGACCGGATCCGTGGGTTCCCGATATTGACGCCGGGAAGTGCATGCCATAACCGAAAGTATGGAGTTCAAGCACACCGATCACCGAGACCAAGAGCTCGTCGCCCGCATTCTGCGGTCTGCGGAAGTCGTTTTCGCGGATCGCGGACCGGACAAGGCGACCCTGCGCGAAATCACCACGAAAGCGGACGTCAACATCGCCGCGGTGAGCTACTACTTCGGTTCGAAGGCAGTATTGACGCGAGCTGTCTTCGACCAACTTTCCGCTCGATTGAACGAACTTCGCTCCAGCGAACTCGAGCGTTGTCTGGCGGAAGCAGCCCACGACGACCGAGCGCCGGACTTGTCGTCGATCCTCGAGATTTTCGTCAGCCCCTACGTGGCGACGGGGAAAAGCGGCCAATTGTTCGCCAGGTTGATCATGCAACACCGCGTCGCCCCATCGGAATTGACCTCGGCGATCATCAAGAGCCATTTCGATCCGATGGCCAAACGGTTCATCCAAGCCATCTCCCTCGCGTGTCCGGGATTGGACCCCAAAGAATTCTACTGGCGCTATGTCTTCATGATCGGAGCGGTCATCTACAGCGCTGCGGATCCTGGAGTCTCAGAGCGGGCCGCCGCCTTGTCGGGTGGAGCGGTCGATGCACACGACCCCGAAGGCTTCAGGAAGGCGATGATCGCCTTTCTCGTCGGAGGCATGTCCGCTCCGGCCGGTCCGGACACAGGTACTGCGACGCCGACCAAGAAGTCGCGCAAGGGCAGCCGCGCCTAATCGCTCATATTGAAGCCGACCTAGGCGCAGCCATGCGCAGAAACGGCTTGACGAAATCTAAACAGACATTTTAAAAACGTGTTTAAGAATTCTTGACGGCGAGGAAACATGGCTGTTCGGCGAGATGAGCCCAAAGGGAGGGAGGCCCAGAATTCGGCCTCGATGCCGCTCGCCGGCGCTTGGCTCGGCAGGAGCGTCCCGCGGATCGGGGGGGACCGATATGTGTCCGGCGGCGTTGAATACGCGGCGGACCTCGTGCCGAGAGACGCGCTTTTTCTCCGCGTCGTCCGGAGCTCGTTGGCTCACGCCAAGATCAGGAGCATCGACGTCGAGGCCGCGTCCCGCTTCCCCGGAGTTGTCGCCGTAATCACCGGCGAACAGGTGCGGCAGATATCGCGGCCCATGCCAACGCGGGTGCCTCGCGAAAGATTCCCCGGCTATCTCGACACCTACTGCCTGTCGGGCGACGAGGTCCTCTACGTCGGTCACCCAATCGCGGCGGTTATCGCGGTCACCGCGAACGACGCGGAAGCCGCCATCGAGCTGGTGAAGGTCGAGTACGACGAATTGCCGGCCGTGCTCGACGCCGAGAGCGGTCTGAATGCGAGTTCACCCAAGGCTCGATCGGCGTGGAATACAAATCTCGTGGCCGGCGACAAGATCCGGCAGGGTGACGTCGAAGCCGCCTTCGCCGTAGCCGATCACGTGGTCCGAGGGAGCGTCTCCTTCGCGCCCGCGACGAGCGCTCCAATGGAGCCGCGCTGTTACTTCGCTGAATGGGACCGAAGGCGTTCCAAGCTGACGCTGACCGGCACGATGCAACAGCCGCATCCCACGCGCTGGATGATCGCGGAGGTCATGAGCCTTCCCGAAGCTCAAGTCCGAGTGGTCGCAACGGACATGGGAGGTACCTTCGGCCTGAAGATGGTCGGACATCCGGAAGAGGCGCTCGTCGCGATCCTAAGCCGACATCTGAACCGCACCGTGGCTTTCGTAGAGAGCCGCGAAGAATGCTTTCTCGCCAACGCCAGGGAGCAGACCCATCATTTCGAGTTGGCTGCTAATGCCGACGGAAAGCTTATGGCGTTCCGCGATCGGATGGTCGCCGACATCGGGACAGTATCGGCAGTCGGCGGTTGGCTGATGGCCATGGTTTCTCCCACTGTTATTCCGACCGTCTACGACATTCCCAACTGCGCGGTCGATTCCTTTCTGGTGACCACCAACAAGCCACCCTGGCAGGGCGTGCGCGGCTACGGAAAAGAGACAGGCAATTTGGCGGTCGAAAGAGCGGTCGACCTAATGGCGGTCGAGCTCGGAATCGATCCCGTCGAGTTGCGGCGCAAAAATCTACTCGCGAAATCCTCCTTCCCGCATCGTCTTCCCAGCGGACACAACCTAGACAGTGGCGATTACGAGGGTGCGCTTGATCAGCTGCTTGAAATGTTTCCCAGGGCGCGTTGGGAGGCGGTTGCCGGAAACGAAACGCGAGGCCGAGTGGGTGTCGGATTTGCATTCGAGTTGACGCCCGAAGGTGCTTCCTTTCCGGGCTCGATGCCATCCGGCTTCGAGACTTCGACGGTGATCGTCGATCCGACGGGAACGGTTCGCGTAGCGACGAGCGTGACTTCACCGGGAAGCGGTAACGAGACCGGGATTGTCCAATTGGTAGCCGACGTATTCGGCGTCCATACCGCCGAGGTGGCCATCGCCCAAGGCGATACCGACATCACGCCTATCGGCGGCGGAAACACAAGCAGCCGAAGTCTTATGTTTGGAGGTGCGGCCGCAGTTCTGGCAGCACGGGATGTTCGCGAGAGAATTTCCACCTACGTTTCGGAATTGCTCGGTGTGGGCGCCGATCAACTCCAGTACGTCGCGGGCGAGATACGGTCCGGCGACGGCAAAAAGACGATACCGTTCAAGCAGGCCGTTTACACGATCTATACGCAAGCGTACTCCGCAGCGGCTTCCGTCGAGCTGCCGTTGCAGACCTCGAAGACATATCGGGCTTCCAACGTCCGCCACGTCCCGGACGAGCATGGGCGCATAAGCTCCTATCCGTCGTTCCCGTATTCGGTCCATGCCGCCGCCGTCGAGGTCGATGCCGAAACGGGCCAAGTACGGGTGCTCGACTACGCCGCGATCCACGACTGCGGCATCGTCGTGAACCCGGGCCTCGTGGAGGGGCAATTCAAGGGCGCCATCGTGATGGGCATCGGGGCTGCTCTCTGGGAGGAGCTCCAATTCGGGCGAGACGGTACCCTGACGACCAATCGTCTCAAGACATATGTGCTGCCGCGATCGATGGATATACCTCCGCTAAGAATCGGTCATCGCTGCACGCCAAGCCCTTTCCATCCCTTGGGCATGAAAGGCGCGGGCGAATCCGGCTTTGGAGGTGCCATCGCGGCGATCACCAACGCGGTCGCCAATGCTCTAGGCGAAAGCGGCCGATCTGTGTCGCGAATCCCTCATCGGCCAGAGCGGATTCTCGCGCTTCTGGGAGGCGCGCGATGATCTCCCATGACTTTCAATACGAGGCGCCCGAGTCGTTCGATATCGCTTTGGACCTATTATCTTCGTTCGGAAGCGAGGCGGCGGTGTTGGGAGGCGGCACTTGGTTGGTGCCGAACATGACATACGGTCGGCACCGCCCGAAAGTGGTCATCGACCCGAAGAATCTTCCACTACGCGCGATCACCCGATCGGGCGATGAGCTCGTCCTTGGGTCCCGGACCTCCTACGCCCAAGTCATCAATTCCAGTGCCGTCGCCGACGGGGCGCCCCTGCTGGCGAAAATGGCGCAGCAGGTCACGGGTGGCCCCCAGATCGTCGGGCAAGGCACTGTCGGCGGCTCCGCGTGCTACGGAAACCCCTCGTCGGACGTGCCGGCGTGTCTCGTTGCACTGGGCGCACGTATGATCCTTCGGAGCAAGGACGGGACGCGAGACGTCCCGGCCGCGGGGTTCTTTCTCGCACCTTTCGCTACCGCAAAACGAGACGATGAGCTGCTCGCCGAAATCCGCTTCCCGATCACGTCGAAACGGGCATCCTGCGCCTACGAGAAACTGAAGTTCAGTACCGGTTCCTGGCCGATCGTAACGGCCAATTGCATCGCATCGACTTCGGTCGGAAGCGGATTGCATCTGAAGATCGCGGTCGGTGGCGCCAACGAAACGCCGGTGGCGTACGAGGTCGTGACCGACACCGATCCTTCGGAAGCTGAGCTCTCGAATATTGCGCAGCGTAGCGTTCCCCTCATCGAGCGTGAGTGGGCCGATGAGTTTGCCGGCCCGGGTTACCGTCGCTCCGTCGCGCCGGCAATAGTCCGCCGCGCCCTGCGTGCGGCTCTCGGAAGGGACCGGGTCTGATGCGCAAGCAAAAACTCTCGTTCAAGCTGAACGGAGAAGATCGCATTTGCGAGGCGGATTCGCGTTGGCTGCTGGTCGAGGCCATACGCCAACTCGATGCTACAGGCACGCGAGTGGGCTGTCTGACGGGGGATTGCGGCGCATGCACGATCATGATGGACGGCGCGCCCGTCAAATCCTGCTTGGTTCTCGCCGTGTCGGCAGACGGCGCCAGCCTCACGACGATCGAAGGTACCTCGGGTCAGGCCGTCGATGCCGTCAAGACCGCGTTCGTCGCCCGTAACGGCTTCCAGTGCGGCTACTGCACATCCGGCATGGTCATCTTGGCGACGGAATTCCTTAGCCGCAAGCGAGACCCATCCGAGGCGGAGATTCGCGAATCCGTCGCCGGCAACCTCTGCAGGTGCACGGGATACGACGACATCGTGGCTGCGATCGGCGATGCCGCGCGGGCGTTGCAACAACAACACGCCGAAAAATCAGGGGCGTAACTTCATTTTTAGGACGGGAAACCAGATATGAGCATGGAACAAGAACCGAAGCACACGCCATTCACCGCTGCATTCTCCAGCCTGCTGGGAAGCTGCATCGAATGGTACGACTTCTACATCTACGGTACTGCGTCGGCATTGGTGTTCAACGCAATCTTCTTCCCCAGCTTCGATCCGCTGGTCGGCACGCTTCTCGCGTTCGGAACATTTAGCGCCGGCGCCGTGATGAGGCCGCTTGGGGGCATCGTCTGCGGCCATTACGGGGACAAGATCGGCAGGAAGTCGATGCTGATCTGGACATTGATCATCATGGGCGGTGCAACGGTCCTGATCGGCATGATTCCCAGCTACGAAACGATCGGAATCTGGGCCCCAGCAGCGCTCATCTTCCTCCGATGCGTTCAAGGACTTGCCTTCGGCGGCGAGTGGGCTGGAGCCGTCCTTATTGCCGTCGAGCATGCGCCGCAGAAGCGCGGAGGTTTCTTCGGAAGCTTCCCGCAAATGGGCTCACCGATCGCTCTATTCCTCTCGACGGCGACGTTCGCGTTGTTGGCCACGCTGCCCAAGGAGGACTTCATGTCCTGGGGATGGCGGATTCCGTTCACTGGAAGCGCGATATTGATCGTAATCGGCCTTGTATTCCGCCTCGCGCTTCTGGAATCTCCGGCCTTCGTCGAGGTCCTGAACAAAGGCGAAGTCGTTCAGCGGCCAATGATGGAAGTTCTCAAGAACAACATGACGCAAGTCCTTGTCGGAGCCGGTATCGTCCTGTCGACCACGGTTGCGTTCTATGTACAAGCGATCTTCGTGGTGTCGTACGCCAATCAGACGGTCGGCGCCTCGCGGCAGGACGTGTTGAATGCCGTCCTCATCGGGTCGGCGTTCGAGTTGGTAATGCTGCCGCTCTTCGCGATTTTGGCGGATCGGATCGGGATGCGTCCGGTCGCGTTCTTCGGCGCACTCTGGACGGCAGCATTCAGCTTCCCGTTCTTCTGGCTGGTCGATCAGGGAAGCTTCTTCTCGATAACGCTGGCCATTACTCTCGCCATGGTGGGTATCAGCTCCTTGTTCGCCGTGCTGCCGGCCTATGTATCTAGCCTCTTCGAACCCAAGATCCGGTACACGGGAATTTCACTCGCCTACAGCATTCCGGCCGGCGTCGTCGGCGGTCTGACGCCGCTGCTCGCGAGCAGCCTCTTCATTTGGGCCAAGTCCGCGTGGCCGATCGCTCTGTATCTCGTGGGCATCGGTTCGATCAGCATGATCTCCGTGCTGCTCAGCCCTCGGTCCGTCCGCAAGAGCGCGGCTCAAGACAATTCACCGGTTTCGATCGTGGGAGCGCGCGAGCGCTCGGCGGTCTGACAGATTGACGATGGAGTAGTCACAGATGGTCGAGCTCAACGAAACTCATGACCCGAAACTTCGCAGCTGGGTCGATAGCGCCAACGACGAGGGTGGGGATTTTCCCATCCAGAATCTTCCCTTCTGCATGTTCTCGCAAGGCGGCGGAGCGCCCCGAGCGGGCGTAGCCATCGGCGATGCGGTGTTCGATCTGGGCGCCGCCGCGGAGCTGAAGCTTATCGACGAAGCTGCACCGTTCGTCCGGGCCTGCACGGGCGGGGGCCTCAACCCATTGATGGCGGCAGACCGCAAGATCGTGAGCCGGCTGCGGGCGCGTTTGTCTTCGCTCCTCTCGGCCGAATCCAAGGAAGCTGTCCAAGAGCGCTCCAAGCTCGTCATCAAACGGTCTGACGTCAGCCTGCATCTACCTGCGGAGGTCGGCGGGTTCACCGACTTCTTCACGTCTCTCTATCATACGGAGCGGGGAGGGCGGATCAACCGGCCCGACAATCCAGTACCGGAAAACTTCCGCTACATGCCGATCGCCTACAACAGCCGTGCAAGCTCGGTGAGGATCAGCGGCGAGGAAATCCGGCGACCAATGGGACAACGGAAAAATTCCGACGGGACCGTCGAATTCGCGCCCACGAAATCTCTCGATTTCGAGCTCGAGCTCGGCGGCTTCATCGGTACGGGAAACAAGCTCGGAGATCGGATTCCGATCGGTGAGGCTGACTCTCATATCTTCGGCTATTGCCTGCTAAACGACTGGTCGACACGCGACGTCCAACGATGGGAAAGCTTTCCACTCGGTCCATTTTTGGCTAAGACGCTTTCGACGACCGTTTCGCCTTTCGTCGTCACTTCGGAAGCGCTGGCTCCGTTCCGTACCTCGGCCGCACAGCGTCCGGCAGGCGATCCCGCCCCGCTTCCGTATCTTCTTTCGTCCGACGATCAGCGAAACGGGGGGATCGATCTGATGATGGAAGTCTTCATCCAGACCCCGACCATGAAGAAGGACGACAAGGTACCATTCCGCGTAACCCGGACCAACTTCAAGGACATGTATTGGACCGTCGCGCAGATGGTTGCTCACCACGCAAGCAACGGCTGCAATTTCAGGACCGGCGATCTGTTCGGTAGCGGCACGGCCTCGGGGCCGACCGACGAAAGTCGGGGCTGTCTGGCGGAGATCACGACCGGCCGAAATCCGATCGACTTCCCGAACGGAGAGAAACGCACCTGGTTGGAGGACGGAGATACGGTCGTGTTCAAGGCCCGGGCCGAACGCGCCGGATACGTTTCGATCGGCTTCGGCGATTGCTCCGGCCGCATCCTTCCCGCTCAACCCTGATCCAGCGCTCGGAGAGTAACCGTGGTCCGTCGTCTCATCGATATCTCTGTCGCATTGCAAGCCGGCATTGCGAGCGATCCGCCGCACGCATTGCCCAAGATCAATTATCGCAACCATCACGATACCGCCCCCGCAGTGGCCGAATATTTCGGCGTCCGCATCGATCAGCTTCCCGATGGCGAATATGCGGCGGTCGAACGCTGCGAGATCAGCACCCATAACGGAACGCATCTTGACGCTCCGTACCACTACTTCTCCTCGATGAACCACGCTCTGAAGCCGGGAGGCGAGCCGAGCATGCGGATCGACGAGGTGCCCCTCGACTGGTGTTTTCAGCCCGCCGTTAAGCTGGACTTCCGCCGCTTTGAAGACGGCTACGTCGCGACTCCCGCTGATGTCGAATCTGAGCTCCAGCGGATCGGCCATAAGTTGCGGCCGCTCGAGATCGTCGTGGTAAATACCCGCGCCGGTACCCGCTATGGAGAGGACGATTACGTCGACGCAGGCTGCGGCATGGGGAAAGCCGCGACCCTATGGATGCTCGAACGAGGCGTTCGGCTTGTCGGGACGGACGCTTGGAGCTGGGATGCTCCGTTCTCGCATACCAAGCGAAAGATTGCGGCGGGCGGCAACCCAGATCTGATCTGGGAAGGACATCGGGCGGGGCGCGAGATCGGTTATTCGCACTTGGAGAAACTACACAATCTTGAAGCGCTTCCCTCCGATGACTTCCAAGTGGTGTGTTTTCCCGTCAAAGTCCACAGAGGCTCGGCCGGATGGACGCGTGCAGTCGCTATTGTCGACGAGTAACAGGCTCAGAGCCTCACTTATCCCACGGACACCACGCTGAGACCTGTCACCAACCAGGGGCTCCAGGCCGCCTCGGCCTTGCAAAACTAGCGGGTCATGTCGAGGCGACCCTCACAGCGGCACGAGGGGGAGAGAACCAAGCCGGTAGTGCGAACACAACGGCCGACGCGGTACTCGTTGTATTTCCGGAGGTCGTCGACCCACTTCCAATCGGGGAATTGCCGAAAGGCGATCGAGGATCCGTAAAACCCCTCCAAGGACCCTCGTACCGTCCGTCGTCAATTCCGGCTTTTCCTCCGATCGGTGGTCTGCCTCCTACTTTGCAAGGACTTCTCCGACCGATACCTTGAGCGAGCGGGCCGATAGCGCCCGCCTCCTGAGGTGCTTTCAATCGATGAGCGCGCGAAACCCCGTCATAGTTCATCTCGTGCACGGTACATGGCCGCATGGCCCGTTGGGGTTGAAGCGCGCCTTGACGTGGTTCGATCATCGTTCGGGTGTGATGCGAGCGATACGTGGGCGTATTCGCGGCAAAGTCGAGTTCAAGACCTTCCCGTGGTCGGGCCGGAATTCCTTTCGAGCGAGGGAGATCGCCGTTAAGCAATTCATGCGGCACTTGGACGAATCCATAGTGGCGAATCCCGAGTGTCTTCACGTCGTGCTGGCCCATAGTCACGGCGGAACCGTCGCGGCTAAAGCCTTAGCGTACATGAGCAACGGATTCTCCGGACATTGCAAAGTCAGAGCCCTCATCTGCATGGCAACGCCGTTCGCCTTTCTCTCTAAATTCGGCTCCCATAAGCATACCACCGTCTTCTTCGGCGCCGTGGGCTCGCTCATTACGGCTTTGCTTTTATTGATTTTCCCTGAGACATGGGCGATCGCATCCGACACTCATCCTGTCATTCCTTACGTCGCCTCCTTTGCCCTGCCGCTCCTCATCGGGTTTCTCTTTTTCAATCTCCACCTGAAGGTGCAGACACCTTGGGACTATTTGGACTTTCCAAAGATCTACCCTTCCATCGCCGTGCATTTGATTCGAGGCACTCGCGACGAAGCTTCGCTGTCGATTGGATTCGCACAATCTCTGCAGGCGCTGATCGACGGACTCTATCGGTCTTTCGATGGTGGCCCGAGCGGCGGCGTCCGGTTCGGACTATCGTATGCGGTCTTCCTTGTGCCGGCGATTCTCTTGGGGGCCACCCTTTACGACGATCGGCCGCTCTCTGAAGCCGCAAATTTTTGGATCGTCTACACGCTCGGCTTCGGAATCGGGGCGTTCGTCCATCTCGTCGCCTATGCCCTGGTCGCGGCGGCCGTCGGTTTCACCGAAATGCGCTACTGGCCCTCGGTCGTCGAAATCGCGGAATCGCCTCCGAAGACACGCTGCTTCATCAGGAGCTATTCGGATATGGACGAGTCGGATGCAACCTTGCGTCACAAAATCTATGCGGTCCCAGATGTGCAGGACGACATCGCTTCGATCATCCAAAGAGTCGTGCACGGCATCGATCAGACGATTGACGACCCCGAATGGGAGTACCCGAACTGGTCGGACCGGCCGCATTGGACTTGCGTTCCTACCGTTCCAGAACCGGATTCCGACGACCTGGACTAGGCGCCGTCACAACATCATGCGGGCGTCTTGAGAATGCTTATTGCAAGTCGCGGCAGATCCTTGGCGAACCGCTGATCGAGGGGCAAATGTCCGAGAAAGAGACGAAAATAGACAGCTCCGTAGATTGCGTCGATCGCCGTATCGATGTCGAGATCTTCGTCGAACTCACCGTTTCTGATGCCGTTCTCGACGACTTGCCTGACGGCCATCCTCCTGTTTTCGAAGAAGCGCTTACGGAATTCCGCAAGAAGCGCCGGATCGGACTGCCCCTCGGCCAGAATTTCGGCAACGATGCGCCCCAGTTTCCCGCGGTACTGCTTGATCAGAAGCGAGATGTGCTTGCCGATCGCCTCGCTCGCGCTATCGACGTCGCGTATAGGAGTGCTGGGCAGCATGACGTCGACAAAGGCCTCGATCACTACCGCCGACTTGCTTGCCCACCAGCGATAGATCGTGGTCTTGCCGACGCCAGCCTTCTGGGCGATCGCCTCGATAGTGAGCTCCCGCACGGTGGTGGAATTCAGCAGCTCGAGCGTCGCTTCCAGGACGGCTTGACGGGATGCCTCGCTTCGGGGGCGTCCGGCCGGGCCGGTTTCCTGCTTAGGGCTTGATCGGGCCATCGTAGCTTTCGAAGATGAATTCGATACGTAGCGTCTCGTTCATACATCCTGACCTTCGTCTAGGGAAGTTACAACCTCGTCTGGAGGGAAGGCGATGCCGACCCATTCTTTCTTCCATGCCGCAACGGCATTGGCGATCCGCTCAGGGATAGAGGACCAACGCGCATCGGAAGCGACCACGGGATCCGCTCATGTCCTCGCAGAAAGTCATCGTTACCTGTGCCGTCACGGGCAGCATCCACACGCCGACAATGACACCGTATCTGCCGATCTCGGCCGACGAAATTGCGGCAAGCGCGATCGGAGCCTACGAGGCCGGCGCGTCGATCCTCCATCTGCATGCCCGGGACCCATCCGACGGTCGTCCCTCAGCGGACCCGCGGCACTTCATGCAATTCCTTCCCCGGATCAAACAATCGACCGACGCAATCGTGAACATCACTACCGGCGGTGCACAATGGATGACGCTGGAACAACGGTTGTCGGCGGCCAAGGCGGCATCGCCGGAAATGTGCTCGCTCAATATGGGTTCGATGAATTTCGGGCTGTATCCGATGTTGAACAAGTACGAAAGCTTTCGTTACCCCTGGGAACCGGAGTACCTCGAAAATTCACGAGACGGCGTCTTCAAGAACACGTTCAAGGACATCGAAGCGATCCTACACGAGCTGGGAGAGGGGCACGGCACCCGATTTGAGTTCGAATGCTACGACATCGGACATCTGTACACGTTGGCCCATTTTCTCGACCGCAAGCTGGTCACTCCGCCATTGTTCGTCCAAACCGTATTCGGAATCCTCGGCGGTATGGGGACGGATGCCGAGAACCTCATGCAAGCACGGCGCATCGCGGATAAACTCTTCGGCGACCAGTATCATTGGTCGGTTCTTGCGGCCGGGCGGCATCAAATACCCTTCGCGACGATGGGGGGAATCCTCGGCGGCCATGTCCGTGTGGGCCTGGAAGACAGCGTCTTCCTCGGAAAGGGACAGCTCGCCCCGGATAACGCTTCTCAGGTGAGAAAGATCAGGACGATCCTGGAAGAGCTGGGAGCCGCGATCGCGGATCCTTCGGAGGCACGCGAGATGCTGAAGCTCAAGGGTGCTCATGCGGTCCGCTTTTAAAGGCGGTCCACGAACGATGCCAGATCGTTACGGTGGCCATGCCGCGTCGGTATTAGCCTGCCCATGCGGCAGCGACTAGAAAATGTATTCGATGAGAAATGCAGGAGAGCAAGCATGCCGATGAGCGCCGGTGGAGCGGATTTTTCCGTGCAAGGCAGGGTCGTCATCGTGACGGGTGCCGCGGCGGGCATCGGGCGATCGATCGCGCTCGAGCTCGGCCGGGCGGGGGCGAACGTCGCCTGCGTCGACGTGAACGAAGACCACGTCAAGACGGTCGCCGGCGAGATCGGAGAAAACGCTCTCGCGGTAAGGTGCGATGTGCGCGATGAAGCGCAAGTCAACTTGACCGTCGAGCAAACGCTCTCGAAGTGGAAGAAGATCGACGGGCTCGTCAACAATGCAGGTGCGATCCGGAGCGCACATGTCATCGACCAGTCGCTTGAGGACTGGCGATTTATTTTCGATGTGAATGTGGTGGGAACCTTTCTCTTCACGAGAGCAGTCCTGCCTCATATGAAGGCGCGAAAATCCGGTCGGATCGTCAACATGACGTCGGCTCTCGGCGTCCGAAGCACCGTGGGCGCTGCGGCATATGGAGCATCGAAAGCTGCCGTCTCGAGCTTCACGAACACCCTTCATCAGGAGGTGGCCGACTTCGGCATCCGTGTGAGCGCCATCGCTCCCGGACTGACCAACACGGCCTTGGCGAGCGCGAGCCTTTCCGAGGATTATATGCGTCGGATCGCCGCTCAATATCCGGGTGGTCGCCTCGGAGAGCCCGACGATATCGCCGGTCTCGCTCACTTCCTCATGAGCTCCGCCTCCGATCACATCTCCGGGTCGGTAATCTTCGTGCGGCCGCCGGGCGGTTGATCTTTGCTAAGCTGCGATCGGGCCAGGACCGGGGGCTACGTCGACTTCGCGCGGAGCGAGCGGGTGCTCCCCAGTCGCGGTGGGGTCGGATCGCTTCCGTGTCTGACCAACAGAAGTGGTCGAATCGAACCATAGATGGGTGGCTGCGGCGTCATCGATCGACCGACGCAGGATTTCGCTCAGCCTTTGGGATGCGACCGTGACGCGCCTCTCTCGCTTTCGCGTCAGAGTCCACGTGACGTACAGATTTTTGATGGGGACTGCATCCACCAATCCCTCTCGCAGGGCGGATTCGCAGGCCGAGTGGGGCGCGACCGTAAAGATATTCCCCGCTCGGATGAGTTCGATCAGCAAAGGAAAATGGTCGGCTTCCATGACGACGCGAAGCGGGAGCCCGGCGCGATGGGCGGCGTTCTCGACGATCATGCGCATGGAGTTGGGTCTACCCGTCAACGCGAGGGGAAACCTCGCCAGATGAGCGGTCTCAAGTTCTCCGTGCCCGCGTTCGACAAAACCACGAGGGCCGACGAGAAGCAGTCGCTCTCGCGCCAGCGGAACGGCTTCTAGCCCCGTATCGACGTCCAAATTTCCGACTACCGCAAGGTCTAAGCCACCTGCCAGTATGGCATCGTTCAACGTCACGCTTGCTTCTTCCACGACCTTGACGAACACGTCGGGATACTCGTGCCGGAATCGGTTCAAGAGCGGCCCGGTCACGATCCGACGCAAGGACGGAGGCATCCCAACAGCGACCTGGCCGACTGCGTCGGTCGCGGCGGCCATGAGTTCATGACGGGTCTCGTCGATCTGGCGGAGAGTCAGGCAGGCGCGTTCGCGCAGCAGACGCCCGGCGGCCGTCATGTGAACCCCGCGAGCGTGGCGCGAAAAGAGCTGAACGCCGAGTTCATGCTCGAGTTGCCTGATCTGCCGGCTGAGCGCGGGCTGGGCGATCCTCAACGCCGCGGCCGCGCGACTGAAGCTCTCGAGATCGGCGACACTGAGGAAGTACCTAAGTTGCCTGACGTCCATCGATCGCTCCTGCCCCCGGGGCTACGGCCACGTATCCTGTGCGGCCGGACCAGGCCGGTCGGCGGATGGTATCGCCCTGGGCATGAGATCGTAGGGATGTGCCCAGCCGGGAAGGGCGGCGATACGCTCGAGCCAGGAGCGTATGTTCGGATACCGACCGCGATCTATGCCGCTCGCCTCGTCGTAGTATTGATATCCGCACATGGAGATATCGGCGATCGTCGGCGCGTCCCCGGCGACGAAAGGATGCTCGCCGAGCCTGTGTTCCGCGACATCGAACGCGATGGTCGCCTGACCGTGCAGCCATTCCGTAACGGGATTGTCCTCGATCTTCCGGATGCCCTTCATAAAGCGCAACGTCGCGTAGCTTGGCGTGAAACGATGATTGTCGAAGAGCATCCAGCGGAGGACCTCGCGGCGCTCTTCGTCGTTCCTGCCTCCGAAGCGGCCCGTGGCCTCGGACAGATAGTTCAAAATAACGCCCGATTGCGACAGGACGAGCCCCCGCCCTTCCAGGACAGGTAGCTCGCCCATGTCGCTCACTTCCTTGCGGAAGGCCGGCTTGGACGTGTCGTCGAAGAAGTTCACGAACCGGGGGTGCCACGCGAGGCCGCACAAATTCAGCATAAGAGCAACCTTGTAGCAGTTGCCGGATTCGCCGCGACAATAGAGAGCGAACTCATCGCTCGTGCTTGCGCTCATGACACCCTCCCATCGATCTTGTCCGGCAGTCGTAACAAACCGCGCCGGCTGACACAATAAAAAACGATACGTTACGTATTGATTTGATGCCTTGGCGATGTTACGGTCGCGCGGCGGACGATGTTCCGACAAACGCCAATCAGTGGCCTGAAGACCGATCTGAGGAAGAGGGAGGTATCGGGTCTACGGCAGCTGCCGGTGCAGCGCGCCTCCCGCACTCCCCTTCGGATCAAACGAGATGAAGTCCTACGTGATGCCCGCCAATACGCAAGTCAGACTCTCCTCGCGCCCCGTCGGAATGCCTTCGGTAGAGAACTTCATTCTCGCCGATGCCCCGATCCCGTCGCTTTCGGCCGGCGAGGTTCTGGTCGAAACGCTGTACCTTTCTCTCGATCCCTACATGCGCGGTAGGATGAGCGAGGCGAAGAACTATGCGGCTTCGATCGACATAGGAGACGTCGTTGTGGGAAGCGCCGTCGGTTGCGTGATCGACAGCGAAGATCCGTCCTTCAAGCCTGGAGAAATCGTGGAAAGTCCCAGCGGATGGCAGTCATACGCCGTCGTGCAGGGGGCTTCACTGCGCAGGATAGATCCGAACCTCGCGCCAATCTCTACCTCCCTCGGCGTGCTCGGTATGCCGGGCCTGACGGCCTATTTCTCGACGTTGTCGGTCGGCCGTCCGATGCCGGGCGATACGGTCGTCGTGTCCGGGGCGGGCGGTGCCGTGGGACAGCTTGCAGGTCAGTTTGCGAAGCTCACGGGTTGTCGCGTGGTCGGTGTCGCCGGCAGCGATCGGAAAGCAGCTTATTGCAGGGACCAACTCGGCTTCGATGCTGTGGTCAACTACAAGACCGCGTCGAATCTCAAGGAGGCAATCGCGCAGGCGTGCCCACGCGGCGTGGACGTCTATCTGGACGGGGTCGGGGGAAGTATCTCGGCCGCCGTGAACGAGAACCTCGCGCTGCACGCGCGCGTCGTGATCTTCGGGCAGATATCGCAATCGAACCTCTCGTCGCCCGAAGTCGGACCGGTCAGTATGCGGTACATGCTGACAAGCAGGGCGCGCGTCGAGGGCTTCATCGTGAGCGATTGGCAGTCGCGGAATCACGAAGCGCTCACCCGCATTTCGTCGTGGTTGCGCGCCGGCTCGGTCAAATATTCCGAGCACATCGTCGAAGGACTTGAGAACGCTCCGGCCGCGTTCATCGGGATGCTGAGCGGCGACAATCTGGGCAAGACCCTCGTAAAGGTGAGGTAGCGCTCGCACCGCGAAATTCGGCAAATTGCAACGAACGGGTAGTCTGATGAAAGCCGTCCAGTTCAATCGTTTCGGTCCGGGGCACGAAGTCGTCGAATACGTGGATGTTCCGGACCCAGGCGAACCCGACGCAGGGGAAATCCTAGTCGAGATCCTGGCGACCCCGGTCAATCCGTCCGATTTCGTGAATTTCGCGGGCCTGTTCGGACCCTCGCCCCCGCCATTGCCGGCGATGGCAGGCGGCGAGGCTGTTGGTCGGGTCGCCAAGACCGGCGAGGGGGTGCAGCATCTGCAGCCCGGAGATCGCGTGTTGGCGCTGAGCGGTGGCCGCGGGAACTGGTGCGAGAGGATAAGGATGCCTGCGGCGGGCGTCGTCGCGCTCCCGAAGGAGGCGGATACTCTTCAACTCGCGATGATGGCGGTCAACCCGGCGACGGCCTGGCACATGTTGAAAGGCTTCGTCCAACTGAACAGGGGTGATTGGATCCTGCAGAACGCGGGAAATTCCGGCGTGGCTCACAGCGTGATCAGGATCGCCGGACTCATGGGGTTGCGAACGGTCAGCGTCGTGCGCAGGGCCGACCAGGTCGCGCCGCTGCTCGCGATCGGCGCAGATGCCGTCGTTATCGACAAGCCGGACCTCGTCGAGGACGTCGGTTCGGCAACCGGCGGAGCGCCGATCAGACTCGCTTTCGACGCAGTCGCGGGCGCCGGAACGGCTCGATTAGCACGGTGCCTCACACGCTCCGGCACCGTGGTCACGTATGGGCTTCTTTCCAGTACGGATTGCGTGGTCGGTGCCTCGGACGTCGTCTTTCGCGACGTCGGCCTTCGTGGCTTCTGGTTCACACATTGGTTCGAGACGGCACCCGCGGCGGAACGCAATGCCGTTTACGATGAAATCGGCCGATTGATCGTCGACGGCACCATCAAAGTGGAAATCGAGGCCGTTTATCCGATCTCAGACGTCAAGCAAGCGCTGCTGCACGCCAACCGACCAGGTCGCCAGGGCAAGATCCTTCTATCGCCGAATCCGCATTTGACGTCCCATTGATCGAAATCGAGGCGCCGCGCCGAAGAAGCGCGGGCTTGAACATGGAGGAAAACAATATGACGTTTGCCAGGACGACCACTTCGTATCTTGGTCTAGTGATCCCGTTGCTCGTAGGGCTGATCTGCTCCGGTGCAGCTCCCGCTGCATCTCAGACGAGCCTAAAGTTCGGGTACACGCCGACGAGCGAGTACGTGGGGGCCTATATCGCTGCGGAGGAGAGCTTTTTCAAGTCCCGAGGCCTCGATGTCGAACTCGTGCTTGTTCCGCTGAATTCGAATATTCCGTCCGCACTCCAAGCAGGCTCGCTGCATGTCGGCGGACCGACGACCGCGACCTTTCTTCAGGCGGTGGACGGCGGTCTGGATCTGGTCGCGATCGCTGGGGGCAGCATGATGACACGAGACAGCACCAACTTCTCCGTGGTGGGAAGGTCGGCCGCTGGTCTCCAGAAGCAATCCGACTTCGTCGGCAAGCGGGTCGGCATTCCCGGCATCGGCGCCTTGATGCACGTCATCTTCCGCAAATGGCTCATGGTGGCCGGGGTCGATCCAAAGAAGGTCACGTTCGTTGAAGTCGGATTTCCGCAGATGCCGGACGTGATCCGCGGAGGCACCGTGGACGCCGTGCTGTCGATCGAGCCGGTCACTACCCGTATTCTCCAAACAGGACAAGCCGCGGTAGTGACCACGATGGTGAAGGATTTGCCGGACGATCTCATGATCTTCGTCTATGCGACGACGGCAGCGTTCGCGAAGGACAATCCCGAGACGGTACGTAAATTCCGCGAGGCTCTGGTCGATGCCGCGGCGTTCATGACCCGCAATCCGGACAAGGCGCGAGAGGACATTTCCAAATATACGAAGTTGTCGCTCGATGTCGTCAAGAACGTGCCGCTCCCCGAGTTGCAGATCGAATCCAACGCGAAGCGCCTGGTGGATTGGATCGATATCATGAATGATCAGAAGATGCTCAAGGGCAAGATCGACGAGGCGCGTCTCAATGTCCGGTGATCGGCGCGTCAAGTCGGGTGAGCTGACTTGCGAGCACGTCACTGTGAACCTCGGCGGCCGCAAGATCCTCGATGATGTGTCGTTCAAGGTAGGAAGGGGCGAATTCGCGTGCGTGATAGGCCCTTCCGGATGCGGTAAGACAACCGTGCTCCGCGTGGCGGGCGGCCTAGTCAGGCCCGCATCGGGTACGGTGAGTTTCGACGGCGCAATGCTTTCCGGGCCTTCGGAAAAAATCGCCGTCGTCTTTCAGGATTACGGACGAGCTCTGCTGCCTTGGAGGACGGTCTACGGAAACGTGAGCCTCGCGTTCGAGGCGGCCGGCGTTCCCCGCTCCGAACGGGCGGACAAGATTCATTCGCTGCTCGCGACGGTAGGGCTACGAGATCACGTCAACAAGTTCCCCCGCCAACTGTCCGGCGGCATGCAGCAGCGACTTCAAATCGCGAGATGCCTCGCTCAGGAACCAGATTGCCTCCTGATGGACGAGCCTTTCGGGGCACTGGACGCCATGACGCGCCAGTCTCTCCAAGACGAGGTACTTCGTATCGCGAAGGACAGGCGCATGACCGTCCTTTTCGTCACCCACGATCTAGAAGAGGCGATCTATCTGGGCGACGTGGTGATCGGCCTGGCGGCGAACCCCGGGCGGATCGGCAAGTTCGTCCGGATCGACCTTCCGTCTCCGCGCAACCAGCTCACCACCCGTGAGGACACCGAATTCCTGCATTTGAGGCGCGATCTCTTCGACCTCGTCCAAGGGCATCACGGATGAAGGCCTGGCGTGGGTTGGTCGTGCCGGCTGTGGCGATCCTCCTTTGGGAGGCCGCGTTGCACGGTGTGCGGACACAGAGCGACACAATCGCGGCTCCGAGTGCGGTACTCGCCTCGCTCCGGCAGCTTTTGTCAGACGGAACGTTGCTCAGGACCACGTTCGAGACGCTGACGGCGTCCTGTCTCGGTCTCGCATTGGGCTTCGGTACGGGCGTCCTTGCCGGCACGCTTCTCGGGATATTTCCAAGAGCGGCCGCCTATCTGCTGACCCCGATCGAGTTGATCCGTCCGATACCTTCGGTCGCACTCATCCCCCTGTCGTTGATGGCGTGCGGCTTCGGTCTGTCGATGGAAGCGGCGATCGTAGCCTTCGCGACGTTTTGGCCGACGTTGATTCTCTCTCATACGGCGATAGCCGCCATCGATATGCGTCTGATCGAGGTCGCCCGTCTTCTGCGTCTTGGACCCATTGCGCGCGTCACCAAGATATTGATTCCGGCCGCCTTGCCTAGAATTCTGATGGCTTTGCGCCTAGCGATCGGGTTGGCACTGGTGGTGGCCGTGACCGTCGAAATCGCGGCGAATCCGCAGGGTCTCGGCTACGCGCTCATCATCGCTCAGCAGTCTCTCCGTCCCGGCGATATGCTTGCCACCCTGATCTGGGTCGGCATTCTCGGTTGGGGGCTCAATGCGCTCTTGGTCATGCTGGAGCGGCGGCTCTCGAGCGAGCAAGTCCAAACGATGTCGGAGGTATAGAGCCATGTCGGCCGCGACGTCGGTCTTGAAGGCGCTGGCCGGAGCGCTGGCGATGTCGGCGGTCTGGTTCATCCTGTCGCATTTCGCCATCGTTCCAAGGATATTCCTGCCCAGCCCGTCCCAAACCTTCCAAGCGCTCGCATTCGGTTGGACCGATGGAGATCTTCCGGAACAGACGTCCGCGACGCTTCTGCGCATGATCGAAGGTTGGCTCCTATCAAGCTTCGCCGGAGTACTCGTCGGATCAGCTGTCGGAATCTCATCGGCCGCGCGCGCTTATCTCTCGCCGACCCTGGAGTTTCTAAGGCCGTTACCGGCCTCGGCGATCATTCCCGTGGCTATCGCGGTATTCGGCCTAACGCCCGAGATGGTCCTGGGGGCCGTAGTTTTCGGGTCGATCTGGCCGACGCTGCTGGCCACGGTGCATGGTTTTGCCGGCATCGATCCCCGGCTCCGCGAGGTCGCGCAAACTCTCCGCCTCTCGAACCTTGCATTCGTCGCCAAAATCGGCTTGCCGAACGCCTTGCCCGATATCCTGTCCGGTATGCGCGTCTCGATGACCGTGGCACTTATCGTCACGATCGTCGGGGAGATGATCACGGGGCAGTCCGGGCTCGGATCGGCCATTCTGCTGGCGGGCCGGTCGTTCCAATCGTCCGATCTCTTTGCAGGCCTTATCCTTTTGGGCGCTCTCGGAGTGATCTCCAATGTGCTCTTGAGATCTGTGGAGCGTCGGTTACTTCGCTGGCAGCTCAACTGATACGTCGCGCGGCGACAGTCGTCCCCCTTGTTCCAAGCTGCTGGCCGGACGATGCCAGGCCTCCCATTGACGAATGCGTGATAGTTACTTTAGAAAATGAAGCGACCTTGACCAGGCAGCGCGCTTGGTTCATATGGACGGTGTCGAAGCGGTCGGTAATCGCTTCGATCACGCAATAAGTTTCGAGCGAAGGGGCAAACCGGCCATGCGTCCGGTGGCTTTCGCTCGCCCACGGGGGCGATACGGCCCGTGATCAATGTATCCCATGCGCCGAGGCCAAGCCTCAGGCGCCATCAGAACGAGGCATCCATGGCGGAAAAAACCTACGTCGCCGACCGTACGGCTCTACTCATCGTCGATCCGTACAACGATTTCATGACCGAAGGCGGGAAGCTCTATAACGCGATCAAGCCGACCGCGGATGCGTCAGGCATGTTCGACAACCTTCGCAAGATCATTCCGAAGGTGCGTTCCTCGAAGATCAAGGTATTCATCGTACCTCACCATCGCGCTCACCCCCACGATCACGATGGTTGGAACCATATGAACACGTTCATCCAAAACAGCTTGCCGGTCAACGCCTTCGAGCGGGGCTCCTGGGGTGGAGAGTTCAACAAGGAATTCGGTCCGCAAGAAGGGGATGTCATCGCCAAGGAACACTGGGCCCAAAGCGGCTTCGCGAACACCGATCTCGACTTCCTGCTCAAGCAGAACAAGATCGAGAAGATCATCCTGGTCGGTCTCATCGCGAACAGCTGCATCGAATCCACCGCGCGGTACGGCATGGAGCTCGGTTATCACGTTACCCTGGTCAAGGACGCGACCGCCGCCTTCAATCCCGAGGGTATGGTTGCCGCTGAGACCAACGCGCCGATGTTCGCACACGCGATCCTTACGACCAAAGAGCTGCTCGAACAGCTTCCGAACTGACGAGAACTCAGCGCCCCGGATCGATCGATCCGGGGCGCTTTCGTTTAGGATCGGAAGGATCTCGCTCCATGACGATCACTCGCCGAGAGACCCTTTCGCTGGGAGCGGGACTGCTGCTCGCGCCTGCCGGCGCAACTCGCGCGGCGGTCGCCGCGGAAAACCAGGCAGAGAGAAACATGCAGAAGCAATTCGAGACGATACGGACCCGCACCGAAGGCGGCGTGCTGTTCGCTAATTTGGATGCTCCGCCGCTCAATCTCATCGGACCCGAACTCGTTCGCGACCTTGTCGATCTGATGGACGAACTCGATCGCAGCGAGGACATCGCCGTCGTGGTGTTCTCGAGCGCCGATGCGGAATTCTTCATCCCGCACGTGGATATCACGAAGGTTCCTCAATATACCAAGGAAGCCGCACGTATCTCCGGAAGCGCAAGCGGATCGCTGGGAGGCCTATTTCGACGACTGAGCGAGCTTCGCCAGGTCACGATCGCACAGATCGAAGGTCTGGCTCGAGGTGCCGGCAGTGAATTCGCGCTTGCTTGCGACATGCGGTTCGCCTCGCGAGAAAAGGCGGTCTTCGGACAGATAGAAGCCGGTTTCGGGGCCGTACCCGGAGCGGGAGGGGTCCAACATTTGACGCGCCTGTTGGGGCGCGGGCGCGCGATGGAAGTGCTTCTATCCTCGAACGACTACGACGCCGATTTGGCAGAGCGGTACGGCTGGATCAATAGAGCGCTCCCTCAGGTAGAGCTCGGCCCGTTCGTGACTTCGCTGGCAACGAGAATCGCGAAGTTTCCTCCGGCCGGAATTGCGGCGATCAAGAAGAGGGTCAACGACATTGCGCTTCCGGCACTGGCCGATGTGCGCATGGACGCGGCGCTCTTTCAGCAGACTATCCGCGAGCCGCGCGCTCAAGCAAGGACCAAGGAGTTGCTGGAGGGTGGGTTGCAGACCAAAGGCAACCTCGAGCGGAAGTTCGGCGAGGCACTTGGCCAGTTGAAGAATTGAAGCTTTTCAAATCAACTCGACGAGGAAGAACATGAAAGCCACGAGTTTCTCCACTTGGAAGGGATCCTGGAAGCAGGGTGAAGGGGACATCTCGACTTCGTCGAGCACCCTGCGAAACGAACCCTTTACGTTCGCGAGCCGCTTCGAGGGAGCCCTCGGCGCTTGTCCCGAGGAATTGCTCGCTGCCGCCCATGCCGGCTGCTTCAATCAGGCCCTGGCGAACAACTTCGGAATGATCGGAAAAGAGGCTGAAAGCATTGAGACGTCGGTGACGATCGATTTCGGCCACGACGTGGCGGGCCATCCGGCGATCAACGGTTCGCATATCGTCGTGAAGGCGAAGGCGCCCGGCGTAACGCAGGAAGAGTTCAATCGCTGTGCGGAACGATCTCGGACGAATTGCACGATCGCCAAGGTCCTGAAATGCGAGATCACGATGGACGCGACGTTGCTCTCCTGAAGTTCCAAGCTACGAAAAGATATCCCAAGGTATGTCACTTATCCGATCAGCGGGAGCTGTGGCTCTCGCCGCGCTCTTCATTCTCATCGACCCTGCGTCGGCCGAGTCCCGTAAGTCCAATATGAAACAAACGTCCGATCGCGCGCTCGTCCATAGCTTGCCGGGGTTCTCGGAAGGGTTCGCCAAAGTCAACGGGGTGCGGCTCCATTACGTGGCAGGCGGAAAAGGGCCGCTGCTTCTGCTCCTCCCCGGGTGGCCCGAGACGTGGTGGGCCTACCACAAGATCATGCCCGAACTTGCGGTCAAGCACCGCGTGGTCAGTGTGGACATCAGGGGGATGGGTGCTTCCGACAAACCCGAAGGCGGCTACGACAAGAAGACGATGGCCGACGACCTGTCCGCTTTAATCCGCGAGCTGGGCGAACAACAAGCCGACGTGGTCGGCCACGATATCGGTGCCATGGTCGCGTTCAGTCTGGCGGCGAACCATCCCGAGCAGGTGAGAAAGCTGGTGATGCTCGACGTTGCGCATCCCTTCGCAGGATACCTTAAGCTACCGCTGCTTCCGACCCCCGGAACATTCAGCGACAAACTGGACGAAGATCACCCCTATCTGTGGTGGTTCGCGTTTCATCAGGTAAAGGGATTGCCCGAGCAGCTTTTAGAGGGGCGCGCCGGCCTGGAGCATGCTTGGTTCTTCAAATACATGGGGAAGGATGAGGGCTCGATCGATGCGCATGATCGCGCTGTCTATGAATCTGCGTATTCGAGCCGCGATGCGATTCGGGCGAGTAACGGTTGGTATCAAGCGTTCGGTCAAGATATCGCCGACGATGGTCGATACGAGAAGCTCAGCATGCCGGTTCTAGGTCTCGGCGGCCCAGGTTACCCCAGGCTCAAGGCAGCTCTGGATGCAAAGGCGCCCGGCTCCCAAACCTTCCGGATCGATGGCAGCGGACACTTCATCGCAGAAGAGAAGCCCGCGGCGCTTCTCAAATACCTGCTGGAGTTCCTGGATAAGTAGGACTCGCGCCGCTTCCATGCGCCGCACCCGGACCGTAGCGAGCATCGAGCCGCGGTCATCCGGAGGGCTACGACCTGCGCGGATACGGTATTCCCATCACGCACCGAAGAGCTTGGGCCACGATCCATAGATTTGCGAAGGTGAACAACAGTCCTGCGATCGAAGCGATAAAACAGGACATTATCTTCTTCATTCGGAGCCAGAGGGACGGGACCGGGGCAAGTGCAAAGTCGGGCAACGTGAATTTCGACGGATCGGCGGCCTCGTACGCGACCTTTATCGGGACGTTCGGACAATTGGCGGTTTGTCCCCACATCAGCGGTGTATTTTGGCATTGCCGCTCGACCAGCGAAGTGGCTGCGTCGAAATCGAAGAAATATCGCTTATAAAACCATCCGACGCTGCGCGGGCCCACATCGACCGGGGCCGCCCCGGCCGGAGTAAACGAAATGTACGTCCGTATCACGGGTACGCGCCCAGATCCCGTGACCTCCGATCCGGCGAACAATCGCGGGTCGGCAATGGCAGTTTCGACCCGGCCGCTTTTGAACTCGCCCAACTGCGCAATGAAAGCACCGTCGACGTCGCTTGCCGACAGCCAGAACGCATGAACGAGAAAGAAGGAGGCGGCAACCGTTGCGGCGACTGACAGCACAGCCGTCACAGAGGCTGGCAGACGTAGAGCGTCGCGTTGCGCGATCGGCCGAGAAGGGAGCAACGTCGGAGGGTGCAGCGGGCGCCGGACCGATTCAATTCCGGCGATTTCGTCGCGCACGACTGCCGCAACCATCGGGTCGACGAAGTAGCCGACATGGGCGCGCAATAGCAGTCGCCTTTGCCCCGTCGACCGATCCCGTGCTTCGAAGGTCGGTGAAAAGCCCATCCTCGATCCGATAGGATCCCATGGTCGGTTGACGTTAATCCATGAGAAGCGGGACAGCCGGGAGGCTATCGATTCGGCAACTGCATGCGGCGATTCTGGGAAGAGATAATCCGGGTAAAATCGTTGAAAGAAACGACGAACAGGCGAACCGAGCGTGACTAAAACGACCTCGTCGGCGGGTAGCCACTGCTTCGACGAAAGCAGCGAAGAAAGTACGATAGCCGATCCGAGGCTGTGCGCGGCGATGTAGAAAAGTCCGTCGGAGCAGCGTTCACGAGCCTCCGAAACGACGCGATCGAGCTCGTCCCGTGTCCCGTTACGGAACTGACGATCTCCGATAAAGAGAAGAATGTCCAACGCGATCTTCAGAACATGTCCGAAAACAGGTCTTACCTTTGCGAGGATGAAAATCGCGCAAACTAGACCGACGCTCGTTATGGCCAAGTAGAAGATGGCTGATCCGACCGCAGCGATCAAATCAGTGTTCACGCCAAAGAACGGCAGAGTGACTACGAACAAGAAAGCCATCAACGCCCCGGTGAACACGAGCGGCGCGGCGAAAGCGGCAGCGATGACGCCCGCCGTAGGCCGTAGGTCGTAGGTCGGGACGAGAAACACTACCAGCAAAGGGCCAAAAAGCCCGAGGGTCATCTGACGAATCGAAACCCGAAGCGGCGAGGTTGAGTTATGTAGGGCTGCAGACACAAGCGATAAAACCGCTTGGGTTATCAGCACAGATAGCCAGGACCAGGACGCGATACGTACGGCGGTGATGCCGAGGTCGAGGCCGGACATGACAACCTGGGTTACGAGTTGTCGCGGGAGAAACCAGAGAGCGGTAGGATCGGCAAGATCGCGCCAACCGCTTACCTTGTCCGGTTCAAGCAAGAATGCGGCGCGGGCCGTGAGAAACAAACCGGTTGTTGGGATCAGCAAGAAAGCCGCGACGATGACTGCGAAGCAGCACCTGCTGATGATCAGGCTAATCTCGCTCAGTCCCGCGATGATCGTCGTGCTTGCCGATCCCTGCGAGCACCAATCGATTCGTATCGACGACCGCAAAGCCACGAAAAGCCGGTCGGCTGAGGCCCACCGGAATTGCCCTTCCACAAGGACGTGGTCCGCGGCCGCTTCGTTCCAATCAACGAAAAATCTGTGCTCCGACCCGACGTTCGGAAAGGCCGCGGCGATGCCCGCGGTAGCATTGAACAGCGCGTCCTTCGTCGGCAATCCGACGCCGTGAACGATGATGAGCGAAGGCATGTCGAGTTGTCGCGAGAACCGGGTGAGCTGCAATGCAACGACGCCACGCCGGACTCTACACGAAAACGACGCCAATCACGTAGTTTGAAGCAGCTTACCCGTCAATTTTTGGCTCTTAAGCGTGCCACATTGCCGGCGACCAAGCTCGAAGGCGCCGATCCGAACCTCGAAGTGACGTAATTGGTCACGGCTGCGATCTCCGCGTCACTATAGGCACCGAAAGTGGGCATGAACGGCCGCGACGAATCTCGTGGCCCAGTCCCATGGAGAATCATAAGGGTAATGTTGGTTCCCGCCGCATCGCTGACTGCCCTCGCGCCCGTCAATTCGGCTTCCGGCGTCAAGCGAGCCGAACCGTCCCACGCGTGACAGCTCGCGCAAGCGCCCTGGAAGACGCGAAGGCCAATCGCTTGGTCCGTTATCGTCTTGGGGTTCGGCGAGACCGATGCCGTGACCGTCGGGGAAAGCGATCGATCGCGGATCCCCGTGATAGATCTGAGGTACGTGACCATCGCCCGGACGTCGGCTGCCGACAGCTTGCTCGTGCTCAATTCGACGACTTCGGCCATCGGCCCGGATGCCGCTCCATGTCCCGAGGAGAAGCCCTTCGATAGGTATTCCGCCAATTCTTCGTCCGTCCAGTTGCCGATACCCGTGCTTCCGTCGGAAGTGATGTTATAGGCTTTCCAGTTCTCGGCCACACCTCCTGCGAATTTCCTCCGGGTATTCATGGCCTGCATGAGATTTCTCGGCGTGTGGCATTCACCACAATGGCCGGCGGCCTCGACGAGATACGCTCCGCGATTCCACTCTGCACTTCTGTCCGAACGGGGCCGGAAAATGCCCGCGCGGTTGAAGAATGTCGACCAGACCGCCATCAGGGGCCGCTGATTGAAAGGGAAAACGAAGGTATTGGGACGATTCTCACGGCGAATCGGCGGGAGCGAAAGCAGATATGCCTTGATCGCCAAGACATCGTCGTCCGTCAACATGGCATAGGACGGGTATGGAAACGCCGGATACAGACGTTCGCCGGAACGACCGACGCCTTCATGAACGGCACGCAGGAATTGCGCATCGGTCCAGCCTCCGATGCCGGTCTCCTTGTCCGACGTAATGTTCGGCGTGTAGATAGTTCCGAAGGGAAGTTCGAACCCCCGCCCGCCGGCATAGGCTTGGCCGCCTGCTTGAGTGTGGCACGCCGCACAATCCGCGGCTCGCGCGAGATACTCCCCGCGCGTCACGAGATCCGCCGAAGCAAGTTCAGGCGGAACGCCGGTCGGCGGAGCCCCATTGTATTGATCGAGAGAGACCGCCCTGCCGCCCGCGAAATCCGTCGGTCCCGGTTGGAAAATCAGGTAGCCGGCAAGAGAAACGGCAGCGAACGCGGCCACGCCGAACAATAGCGCTAGTTTGCTACGCATTCCCATCACGACCTCGCCGCGACCATCGCCTTGTCGATCGGCATGCGGGTCAGTTTCTTCCCAGTGGCGGCGGACACCGCGTTCGCGATCGCCGCTTGGACGGTAACGGTCCCCGGTTCGCCGATGCCGCCCGGTGGTTCGTCGTTCTTTACCAAATGACATTCGATGATCGGAGTGTCGTCGATCCGGGCAACGCGGTAGTCGTGGAAATTCGATTGCTCGACGCGGCCGTTCTTGATCGTGATATGCCCGTGGAGTACGGCGCCGATACCGAAGACGGTGCCGCCCTGCATCTGCGCTTCTACGGTGTTCGGATTTACGATGGCTCCGACGTCTACCGCGTTCACCACGCGCAAGACGCGCACGTCGCCGTCGTCCGCTACGGCGACTTCGGCGATTGTCGCCAGAAATGATCCGAACGCCGACAAGAGCGCTACGCCCCGCCCGACACGAGTGCCCGGCCTGGCGGCAGGCGGCTTCAACCATCCGAATTTCTCGGCTGCGAGATCGAGAACCGCACGTGCTCTCGGCTTCGAGGCGATAATGCGCCGGCGCAATTCGATCGGATCTACCTTGATCTCGCGGGCGATGCGATCGATCAGGCATTCCGCGGCGAAAACACTGGCGTTCGGTCCGACCCCGCGCCAAAAACTAGTCGTCACGTGAGGGGTCTCATGTCGGATATATTCGATGAGAGTGTCCGCAAAATCGTAGGGCATCTCGACGGCTCCCTCGATCGCGTCCGCGTCGACGCCATCCTTCAAGACCGTCGGTACCCAACGGGACAGGATCGAAGACCCTGTGATGCGATGATGCCAGGCAACGATCTTGCCCTGTTCGACTTTGGCCCGCGTGTGCAAGTGATACATCGGGCGGAAGAAGTCCTGACGGATGTCTTCTTCGCGCGACCAGACGACCTTCAATGGCCCGTCGACCTCCTTGGCAATCCGCACCGCCTTTACTACGTCGTCCACGTCGAGACGGCGGCCGAACCCGCCACCGATAAGATGGTTGTGTACCGTGACCTTGGCTGGATCAATTTCTGCTGCCTTGGCCGCCGCGAGTTGCGCCTTCACCATCACCTGGGTGCCGACCCAGATATCGCATCGGTCGTCGTGGAAATGCACGGTACAATTCGCGGGCTCAAGCGCAGCGTGCGCCTGAAACGGCAGCTCGAACGTCGCCTCGAACACGCCCTCGCCCTTGAGCTTCGCAGGAGCATCGCCCTCCCGCTTGGCCACGGCGCCAGCTCCCTGGGATGCAGCTGCGATTTGCACCCAAAGTTCTTTCTGGGAGGTGCCGGCGAAGTCGCTTTCGCTCCAATCGATCCTCAGCTCCTCCAGTCCCCGCATGGCGGACCAGGTATTGCTCGCGACCACGGCCACCAGATCGTCGAGTACGACGATACGATGCACGCCGGAAACGAGCTTGGTGCGGGAGTCGTCGACCTTCAGGACCTTTCCCCCGAGGACGGGACTGCTCGTCATGGTGGCGAACTTCATATCAGGGAGAAGGACATCGATTCCATAAACCGCGGAGCCATCGACCTTGGCCGGAGTGTCGAGCCGCTTGAGAGGCTTTCCGATGAGGTTGAACCATGAGCGGTCCTTCAGCGGGAGATCGGAAACGGCGCGATCGGACCGTACCAATGCGACAAGCTCGCCATATTCTGCCGAGCGACCGGTTGCAGAATGAACGACGCGGCCATCGCTCGTCGAGAGCGTTCCCAGTTCCACCCCCCATTTCTCGGCCGCCGCGTCCACCAAGAGGGCCCGAGCCTTGGCTCCGGCCTTGCGCAAAGGGAGATACCAAGCCATCATCGACGTTGACCCGCCGGTCATCTGTTCCTTGAAGATCGGATTGGCATAGCGGGCGCGGTCGGCAGGCGCGTGTTCGACCTTCACGCGAGCGAGGCTGACGTCGAGTTCCTCGGCCAATAACATCGCCATCGATGTGTAAGCACCTTGGCCCATTTCCACCGAGGGTATGGTCATCGTCACGCTGCCATCGGAAGCGACGCGAACGAATGCGTTCAGGTCAGCAGATCTGGGCCCTTCAGCAGCCTCGGCGTTCGGTTCGAATAGTCGAAAGCCGACCAAAAGACTTCCAAGGACCGCTCCACCCTGGATGATCGATCTACGCGAGAGTTGGATAGTGGTCATCGGTCCCTCACGCGTCCCGGGCGATTTGCTTGATCGCTTCACGAATGCGAACGTAGGTACCGCAACGACAAATGTTGCCGGCCATTGCGGCGTCGATGTCTCGATCCTCCGGGATCCCTGTTTCGGCCAGGAGTGCGGCGGCGGCCATGATCTGGCCCGATTGGCAATAGCCGCACTGAACTACCTCGTGGTCGAGCCAGGCCTTGCGGACGCGCCGTCCTATCTTGGTATCGCCGATGCCCTCTATGGTCGTGATCCTGCCCGCGCCGATCGCGCCTACCTGAAGCTGGCACGACCGCACGGCGGTTCCGTTCAAATGAACGGTGCACGCACCACATTGCGCTATTCCGCAACCGAATTTCGTTCCGGTCAAACCCAGCATATCGCGCAGAACCCAAAGCAGCGGCATGTCGGGCGGAACGTCGACGGATCGAGTCACTCCATTGATCGATAGATTGAGCACGGAAAGCCATCCTTGCTTAAAGCAGGTCAAGTCGCTTACTAACTTCAAAAAGTGAAGCAATCAAGGAGGCGAATGATATTGTGATCTGCCGTGATCTACGTTTTCGGCACCTCGCGGCAGAAGGAGGCGAGCTGCTCCCGAAGCCAGCTCTGCGCTGGGTGCGTATCGCTCCGTTCATGCGAAGCCATGGAAATCGTGAAACCTGGAACCGCAAGCGGCGGCTCAAAGATCCAGGCGGTCCAAATAGCGTCTTGCAAGTCGCGCCGGTGCCAGGGCGATCACGTCGCAAAGGGAGACGGCTTCGATAAGGAACATGAAGGATGATGCCTCGAAAACGACGCGCCGTGATAGGCCAAGCTCGGACAAGGCGTCGTCCGCCGGGCCTCGGAACCCCTCGGTCCGTGGAGACACGATGATATGGCGCGCGGTGACGAATTGCTCGAGCGAGAGCTTCCCGTTCAGGACGGTGCCCTTGCGGGCGATGCCCACGTAACGTTCCTCGATGACCTCGCAATTCCTCAGACCGATCGCATCGGCGTCGTGCGGCTGGAAGAAGGCGAGGTCGACTTCCCCTCGTTCTATCTCAGCGCCGATGGACTTCAGATCCAGTGCTTTGGTCTTGATGCGGGTAGCTGGCGCTATCTCGTTCACCTGGAGAAGGAAGGGAAGCAGAATTGCGATCTGCACATAATCGCTCGAGGCGATACAGAATGTCGCCTCGGAATTGGAGAGAACAGAGCCGTCGCTTTCCCGAAACCTATCGCCGTCGGCAAGTCTACCATGGCCGCGGACTCGGCTAAGGCATACTGCGCATGCCCATGCGAAGGCACAAACCCGGCCACTCGATCGCCGATCTTACGGTCCGTGACCCCTGATCCGATGGCAGCGATCGTTCCGGCTATCTCCGTGCCGGGATGGTAGGGAAAGGGCGTCGGCGTCAGGTACCGGTCCGTCCGCCGCATGATGTCACCGTAAGGAACGCCCGAAGCTTCGACCTTGACTACGATCTGGCCATCGGCGGGAGCACCGATTCTGGCTTCGGCGATCGTCAGGACGTCGGGGCTGCCCACTTGAGTGGCAACAACCTGCTTGGTTGGAAACATGGGAGCGTCCTGCTTAGACTGGGCGGCCGACAGACTAAGGAAGAGGCGGTACCCAACGAAAAAGCCGAGGAAGGGGACAGGATGTCCCTACCAAATCAAGACTTCATATTATGAAGTCACAACGGTACTATCAAGGAGGCTGTGGACGAATTGCGCTCTTGTGAGCGGAGGATCGCTGCAGGATGTGCTAGATTTCGGCGAATCTCGGCTGAATTTCAGAGATATACTTCAAAATCCGAGCCTGATAACTATGTTGTGACGCGAAGCATCGCCGTTCGAGAGGCGATCCGGGAGTGTATTTTCGATGAGCTGGGACAGTGTAGCAGATAGTCTTTGTCCGATCGCCAGGGCGCTCGGAGTAGTCGGGGACCGTTGGACCCTGCTGATCATGCGCGAACTCATCATGGGCAACCACCGCTTCGATGAGATCCAGGCTCAAACCGGAATGTCTTCGCATCTCCTCTCGACGCGCCTCAAGCGGATGGAAGAGGACGGTATCGTCGAACGCAGGCAGTACAGCAAGCGGCCGCCTCGCTACGAATACTATCAGACCGCCAAAGGCAAAGAGCTCGACCAGATCATTCTGCTGCTCAGGGCCTGGGGCATGAAGCATTGCGACTTCGGCGCCAAGGATGAACCCGCGATGCGTGTCGTCCATCGCGAGACGGGACGCCTGATCGACGCGAACTGGAGGCCTCCCGACAAGGGAAAGAGATTCACCTTCGATGACGTCGACTCGAAGATCAGCAAAGGGTTTGCTTCGGAGAGGCAGCAGAAGCGGTCGTCATTCCGTGCCGCCCGAGGTCTTTCCGATTAATCGACGTCGTTCGTATCCGCGATAAAGCCAAAGCTTTCGTCGAAAATCATACCGTCGACTTCACCTTCAGGCATTGCTCCATCGCGAGAGCGCTCAAACCTTATGTCCGTCAGGTTTGATTTCTAGTTAGATGACATATATCATCTAATCTGTCAAGCGAGGAGCGTTGATGCGATATAATCCAGCAGATACTGCGAAAACGCGCCAGAAGATCGTGAAAGGCAGTGCGAGGTTATTACGAGAGGAGGGCCTCGCCGTAAGCGTCAACGATCTGATGAAAACCGCTGGTCTGACCCATGGTTCCTTCTATCTCCACTTCGAGTCCAAGGAAAAGCTGACTACGGAAGCGCTGAAGGAGATTTCGGATGGAATGCTGCAAGACCTTCGAAATCTGCCGAACAGCGACAGCGGAAAGCTGGCCTATTTCGAGCGCTATCTCGGCCGAACTCACAGGGACAATCCAGGTCGAGGGTGCATGATGGCGGCCTTGGCGCCCGAAATTTCGCGCGCACCTAGGTTTCGGAAAGTCTTCACGGATCATCTGAAGGCGATGATCGGACAGATAGCCGAAGGTTTCCCGTGGCAAAACGGTCGGAGTGTCCGGAGCGAAGCGATCGTCACGTTATCTGCCTTGGTCGGAGCGCTGGTCCTCGCGCGTGCCTCGAACGATGCGGCACTGTCCGAAGAAATACTCGATCACGTCAAGGACGCTCTCGGTCGGCCTGCGACGGGTTCCTAGGCTGTCATCCGCAGATGCAATCCACGAATATCGATCCGAACTCGACGGTTGCTGCCCTTTCTCCAGTCATCGTACTCTTGGCAAGCGGAGTCGGTATCGCGATCGCGTGCCGGGCCATCAAGATAAGTCCGATCGTCGGTTATATCGTTCTCGGGCTTGTCCTCGGAGAGTTCCGCGCGGCGCTGCGAATCGAGGAGCATTTCGTTTCCTCGCTGGCCGAGCTCGGCGTCGTCTTCTTGCTGTTCGATCTCGGCCTCCATTTCTCGCTGGAGCGGTTGAGATCGCAGGCGCGCGACACCTTCGGTTTCGGACCGGCCCAGATCGTCTTCGGGACGGTGGGCATCGGTGCGCTCGGATGGTTGTTGGGGCTCCCCCCGTCGGGGCTGCTCTGGTAAGCGCGACGTTGGCGTTGTCGTCGACGGCCGTCGTCGGGTCGATCATCGCCGAGCGGCACCAGCAGAGCTGCCCCGCCGGGCTGACGGCCATGGCCATTCTGATCTTTCAGGACATCGCTGGAATCTTCCTTTTGATAGTGGCGCGACGCTCGGCTCCGGGGAATCGATTTTGCCGCTCGCGGGATATGCGCTGGGGCAGGCTTGCCTGGCGTTCATGGCGGCCGCTCTGCTCGCATGGGTCGTGGTCCGTCCGTTGTTCGATCTGATCTTCGCTTCGCTTGGAATGAGTGCCTTCGACAGAAATGCCTACTCCACGAACTGCGGTCTGCTTACCGACTTGCTGAAGGATCTCGGCGTTCCGCCAACGATCGTCTCGGCGTGGATAGAGTGGGGTGGAAGACAGGATCGGTCGCTCGAAGTTGCCGCGTAATCGTGATCGGGATCCGCCCAAAGGGGCGAACAAAAGCCATAAACTTCCGTTTTTGAAGTGACGTGTACTTTCGGGATATCGATTTCCCGTAACTATCCGATCCCGAAAATGGAAAGTTAGCGCAATGAACGACGTGTCCGATGAGATCCTGACCAAGCGGCCGCCGGGACCTCGACATGAGGAGACCTTTCCGAAACTCTCTACGGTAGATATCGAAAAACTACGTGGTTTCGGAACGGCTCGTCGCTTCGCGGCCGGCGAGCGGGTGATCGAGACGGGCAAGGAACATCCCGGCATGCTCGTATTGCTGTCGGGCGGGATCACCATCACCCAAAGAGACGCCTTCGGGAACGTGCGGCATCGGGCCGATCACGAAGCGGGCCATTTCGTCGCGGAGATCGGCCAGCTTTCCGGGCGACTCGCTCTGGTCGACGGACATGCCGTTGGCGAGGTCGAGGCCGTCGTGGTGCCGCCGGAAGGGCTGCGGGCCCTGATGGTGGCGGATGCCTATCTGGGCGAGCGTATCATTCGAGCCCTGATCCTGCGACGCATGAACCTGATCAAAGAGGGGGCGGGGGGACCTCTCATCATCGGATCGCCCGAGGCGCCGGCGATACTGCGGCTGCAGGGCTTCCTGACGCGTAACGGCCTTCCGCATCACCTCCTCGACCCGAGCGTCGACGACGATGCCGCCGACATCGTCGCCAGGTACTCCAACGTCGCCTCCGATCTGCCGCTGGTCGTCTCGCCCGACGGGAATGTCCTGCGCAATCCGTCGGTCAGTCAGCTCGGCCATGCGCTCGGCATGCTGCGCCACATCGTCAAGGATAAGGTGTACGACGTTGCCGTGATTGGGAGCGGGCCGGCCGGTCTTTCCACGGCGGTCTATGCAGCATCCGAGGGCCTGTCCGTCGCGGTATGCGATTCTCTCGCCTTCGGAGGACAAGCCGGCGCGAGCGCCCGTATTGAAAACTATCTCGGATTTCCAACAGGCATTTCCGGTTTGGCTCTCACCGCCCGTGCGTTCAATCAAGCCCAGAAGTTCGGCGCGGATATGATGATTCCTGTCACCGCGACGTCGCTCGACTGCAGTCGTCAGGACGGAGTGTTCACGGTCAGGCTCGACGATGGCGATGAACTGAAGGCGAGATCGCTCGTCATCGCAAGCGGCGCGCGGTATCGCCGGCCCAACATTCCAGACCTCTCCGACTTCGAGGGGCGCGGCGTCTGGTACTGGGCGTCTCCGGTCGAAGCCAAGCTGTGTCGGCAGCAGGAGGTCGTTCTCGTCGGAGGCGGCAACTCGGCCGGTCAAGCAGCCGTCTTTCTGTCGGGACACGCCAGCAAGGTCTTGATGCTCGTCCGCGGCGCGGGTCTCGCCGCGAGCATGTCGCGTTACCTGATCGAGCGCATCGCGGCCACCACCAACATCGAATTGAAATTCAATTCGAGCATCGCCGGCCTCGATGGCACGGCTGCAAGCGGCCTCCAGCGGGTGCGCTGGAAGGAGGGGGCGGGAGAGCACGTCGAAAACGCCCGCAATCTATTCCTGTTCGTCGGGGCCGATCCTGCCACCGATTGGTTGGCCGGCTGCCGCGTCGAACTCGACAGGTCCGGGTTCGTGCTTACGGGAGCTCACATGCGACAAGATTCCACGAAGGCGCTCGAAACGACGGTGCCCGGTATCTTCGCTGTAGGCGACGTGAGGGCAGGTTCAATCAAGCGCGTCGGGGGCGCCATCGGAGAGGGCGCTCAGGTCGTGGCCGCGATCCACGCCTTCCTGGCCAGAGACGACCGCTCCCTCGAGGCGAGCCGCGTTATCGGGTCCTAGGACGAAGAAGGCTCCGCCCCAGTCGACCGCTTCTCCTTCATCACGACGTCGAGCTTCTCGAGCTCGTCGTCCTTGAACAGATGGCTCCGGCCCCAGAGCGAGAGTGCGTCGAGAATCGGTCTCAGTTCGGCTCCCTTGTCGGTGAGAACATACTCGCGATGCCCGGGCTTCGTGGTTTCCACCCGGAGAATGGAAAGGGCTACGAGCCCCTTCAGGCGCGACGACAAAATATTCTTTGCGATGCCGAGATTTCGCTGAAAGTCGCTAAAGCGACGGATTCCGGCATATGCGTCCCGCACGATGAGCAACGACCACCAGTCGCCGACGGCCTCGACCGATCGAGCCATCGGACACGGGTCGTCCTGGAGAGATTTTTTCTTCACTGCGATCCTCTCATCGTTGAGCCAAGTGTCCGATTACGAAACCAGGGCGCTCGCTCAGCGCGCAGAGCGGGAGCGAATATATCACTTCAAAAACGAAAGCAAACGTAGGTCACCCCATGGTAGCGCGACCAGTCGCAGCGTTGCCCGCATCGGTAGCGCGGGGCCCGTCGGCCAGACGAGGCCGTGCGTCGGCCGGCGAATGCCCGAACCTAGACTTGTAGGCTCGGCTGAACGCTGCTTCCGAAGCGTAACCCACGCGGCGAGCGACGTCTCCGACGGACAGCATTCCGGTCCCGAGGAGATCCGATGCACTCATCAACCGTACGTTAGTCAAATAGCGGAGCGGCGGAACCCCGATTCTGGAGGCGAAGCGTTCGGCGAAGACGGAGCGAGACATCGCGGCCAGTCTCGCCAGATCGGCGACCGTCCACGGACGGAACGGGTCGTCGTGAATTGCGATGAGCGCCCTCCCGATCTGTGGATCGCCGACGGCGCCGAGCCAACCGCTCTTGCTTCCGCTTTGCTCCGCCCATGAGCGGATCGTTCGGATCACGAGCACGTCGATCAATCTCGATATCATCAAGCTCGCGCCCGGCGCGGATACGGTCGCTTCGGCGAGCAGAAAGTAGGAAAGCGTTTCCAGCCACTCGGCGTTGGAGCCCACGCATCGAGATACGCGTATCATGGTCGGGAGAGGTTCGAGAACCGACGGCAATGCGTCGCCCGCGAAACGAAATGATCCGCCCAAGAGAAGCGTCTGTTCGCCGGGGCCGTCGACTTGGACCGTCGGTTGGTCAGAACCGACTTCGATTCCGAAGCGTCGATACGACGTCTCATCGGGGCCGCCGCGGAGCCGATGACCCAACCCGTGTGCGAGCAGAAGGAGGTCGCCTTCCGACAGTTCGACATCGGGTCCCTGCTCCGCGACCACGTACGCAGTGCCCTTCTTGACATAGACGAAGTGTCCGGGTCCGGCGTCGAACGAAAGTCCCCAGCTCCCCCCGAGCTCGGCGGAGTAGATCCGCTCGCCGTTGAGGCGCACGAGGCCCAGGACGTTAGACAGCAGGTCGGGACCGCCCGGGCGCGTCCCAGTTCGAGATCCGGACGATCGGGCAGCAGACCCGGAGCGCAAGTCATGGTGGTTCATCTCGTGACCCCTATGTTCGCATCCTCCGCAACCAACGAAGTTGAACTCAAATGAAGACACTCATCATCGCAGCGCTCTCCACCGTCCTGATGACCGTCGGTGTACAGGCCGCCGAGAAGCCGCCGATCGTCCTCGTCCATGGCGCGTTCGAAGATGCGTCCGTGTGGAAGGGCGTGCAGGCCGGTCTCGAAAAGTCGGGATACAAGACGGTGGCCGTGAACCTGCCCGGTCGCCCCAGCAACCCCCTCAATCCGGGCCAAACCAGCTTGACGGTCTACCGAGACGCTGTGCTCAAAGCGATCGAACCGCTTCCGTCCCCGGTGATTCTCGTCGGTCACAGCTTCGGCGGCATCGTAATCTCCGAGGTCGGTGAGGCCGCGCCGGCGAAGATCAAGAGCCTGGTGTACCTGGCGGCATTCCTGCCGAGGGACGGCGAGTCGCTCGTCACCCTGGCGAACCAGGACAAGGGCTCCGAAGCAGGTCCTAAGATCCAATTCATGAAGGACAAGGGCTTGGCCTCGCTGCCGCGGGAGATCCGTGGCTCCGTCTTCGTCAACGACGGAAACACGCAACAGAAGCAGATCGTGACCGATGCCATCGTCGACGAACCGCTTCCGCCGCTTGCCGAGCCGGTCCACCTGAGTCAGGCGTTTGCCGGTGTCGACAAGGTCTACATCCGGACGAAGCAGGACAAGGTGATCACTCCGGCCGCCCAATCCGCGATGCTCGCGGCAACCAAGGTTCGAGCAACCTACGATATCGACAGCGGCCATGCGGCCTTCGTCACCCGCGGACCGGAACTGGTGGCCGCCATCATCAAGGCGGCGAAATAAGCCCGTCGTCCGATCGACAAGAAACGCTCGGCGTCGTTCGCCCGTGCCTGCTTGGGGTGCATGGGCGAACCGACGTTCGGCGGGCCTCGTCGTGCGGAGCGACGCGGGGCGCGCGCTCCGGGCGCTCTGGAGTGAAGCAGCGCTCACGACTAGGGACGTCGGTAGACGGGGGCGCCATAGGGCGCGCCCGTCGTTCCGCCATCCACCACGATCTCTGCAGCGGTCATCGCAGACGAAGCGTCGGACGCCAGAAAGAGAACGGCGCGAGCGACCTCTTCAGGCTTCGCGATTCTACCCATGGGATTGCTCTTGTTGACCGCGTGCATGCTTTCCTCAATCGGAATGTTCGCCCGCGCGCCACGGGTCCATATCGGGGTCTCTGTCGCTCCCGGCACGACCGTGTTGACGCGGATTCCCGATGGCGCCAGCTCGGCAGCGAACACTTTCGCCATCGAGCTCACGCCTCCTTTGCTCGCGGCGTACGCGGCAGCTCCCGGACTACCTAGCTGCCGCTGGATCGAACCGTTCAGGACGATTGCGCCGCCGCGCGCCATGAGCGGCAGGACCGCCTGAACCGTAAAGAAAACACCGGCGAGATTCGTGCGCACGATCGCATCGAACGTTTCCCATGCGGTCTTTCCCAAGGGGGTAGGTCCCGAAATGCCGGCGTTCGCAAACAGCACGTCGAGCGCCCCGAATTCGGATCGTACCTCGGCGGCGACCGCAGCGTGCGAGTCCGGACGATCCAGATCGGCCTGTATCGCGACGACCGAGCCCAATTCTCTCGCGGCCGCGCTCAGTTTTTCGCGGTCGCGCCCCGTTATCGCGACCTTCGCGCCTTCCTTCAACATCATCCGAGCGGTAGCAAGACCGATTCCGCTATTACCGCCGGTGATGAGCACGGTCTTATTTATCATTTGCATCGCGTTTTCCTCGGTCGAACATCGCGGAACTTATCGCTGTCGGTCACGCTGGCGAGCGCGGGGGCCCCTCATCGAACCCTTACGCCAGCGGGCGTTTGATTTATACCTGACAATCATCAGGTATAAAAGCACACACATTCTGAGGTCCGAGCGACGTTTGACTCATAAATAGAGTTCGACTATAATCTATAATAGCTTTGTGCGAAAGTTCACTTTTCGTGCGATGTCGGCTGCGTGCCCGAACATCCTGGCCGCAAGAAGAGCTTACAACTGTGATCTGCCGGGGTGGCTCGCGTCCGCCGACGAAATCTCTTGAGCGGACAAAGCCAACTGTTCCCCGGAAACGCACCCTGTTCTTGGAGGCATTGCCGCTCGAGCGGAGCTCGGTCGTCACGAGCTGAATAGCGGTCGACGGGCGAGGCCATTTCATCCGGCGAATCCCTCCGTTATAGAGAGCAAGACGCTCCCATTTTGACGAATCGCGGATGCGCTGCGCGTCGATAGCTCGAGCGCTCGGCATCGAGAGGTTGGGTGGATGGATATCGATCTGATCCGACTATTCGTCGCGGTCGTCGACGAAGGAGGCATCGCTCCCGCGGCGCGCAGCATGGACCTCTCGCCGTCGTTGGCGAGCCGCCGCATCGCCGCGCTGGAAGCGGAAATGGGAGCCCAACTGCTTGTGCGCACAACCCGTTCCTTGGCGGCCACACCTGCAGGCACTGCCCTTTTAAATTGGGCAAGGGGGTCGATCTCGGACTGGGGAAGGATCCGCGACGAGATCGGCGCGATCCAGGGGCGCGCGTCCGGCCTCGTGCGGGTCGCCACCAACGACTATGCGGCGGTGGAATACCTTCCGCCGATTCTCGCCGAGTTCGTCGAGCTTCAGCCGGATGTGCGGATCGCCGTGTCCATCACGCAGGAACCGGCCCGTCTGCTCGACGGGCAATGCGACCTGGCGATCCACGCCGGGCGCCGACCGGATGCGGAACTGGTCGGCCGCCGGATCTGGGAATACAAGCGTCGACTGGTTGCCTCCCCGGCGTACCTGGCAAGAAGAGGAATGCCCCGAACCTTATCCGAACTGACAAGCCATTCGTGCCTGACGCATACGGTCAGCGAACCGTCCGAGTGGTATTTCGAGGATTCCGAGCGCAAGCTCGTGCCGCTCAGGGTGCGCTCGCAATTGTCCGCGGACAGCTGGACCATGCTTCTGCAACTGGCTCTCTCCGGCGCGGGCATCGCGAGATTGTCGGACGCACTCGTCCGAGACGCGTTAGCCGACGGCCGCCTCGTCGAGCTGTTCAGCGAATTCCGTTCGGTGTATCCCGACGGCGATCCTCCGGCCATGTGGGTCTTGGCGGCGCATCGGGATCCGCCGCTGCGTATCCGGCTCCTCGCGGATCACATCGCCGAAAGATTGCTCGTCTATCGGGAAGACAGGACCCGATGAACCATTCGTGCAGAATCTGCACGAAGCTCGGTCATCCTGGAAGGCTACACAGAACGTTCACACTTCACCATTCTCCCCGCCAACGACAATAGGTTGATCTTCGGGGAGGAGTTTTGTCCCACTTCATTGCTGCCGACACCGGCGGAACGTTCACGGACGTCGCCGTCTACGATGCCACAAGGCAGCAGATTTCATTCGCGAAATCTCTCACGACCTACGGCGATCTCGTGGACGGAGTGGTCGCCGGCATCGACGAGGCCAAGGGCGATTTCGGGTCCGCGATCGCCTTGAAGCATGGCACCACTCACGTCATCAACGCTTTCCTGCAGCGCAAGGGGGCAAGAGCCGCGCTCGTGTGCACCCGCGGGTTTCGCGACGTGATCGAATTGGCCCGCGGAAACCGCCCGACGCCATTCGATATCGCCGAACGACGCGAAGCGCCGCTGATACCGCGCGCCCGACGCTTCGAAGTCACCGAACGCGTCTCGCCCAGCGGAGAGGTCATAGAAGCTCTAGATGAGAGCGAGGTCGTCGCCCTGGCTTCCATACTGGAAGAGGCGAACGTCAGTGCCATCGCCGTCTCGTTCCTCAATTCTTACGCGAATCCACGTCACGAGCAGAGAGCGGTCGAGATCCTCAGCGAAATGCTGCCCGGAGTGTATTTCACGTCGGGATCCGCTCTGTCGCGAGAATGGTTCGAATACGAGCGGACCGCGACCGCTTCAGCGAATGCGTATGTGGGACCTGCGATCGCGGCGTACGCCGCGGGATTCACCAAGCGGCTACGCGACCGGGGCTTCGGCGGCGGCCTGACGATGATGGGCTCCAACGGGGGCATCATGTCGTTTGAGGCGGCCGTCGAGCGGCCGGTGGCTCTCGTCGAGTCGGGGCCTATCGGCGGCGTCATCGCGGCTGCGGAATACGCGCGAGCCATCGGACTCGACAAGGTGGTCGCCTTCGATATGGGAGGCACCACCGCGAAATGTGCACTCGTCGAAGATGGCTCGTTCGCTGTCCAGCCGACGTACTGGGTAGGCGGCTATGTTCGAGGATTTCCGATCAGAAGTCCGGTGCTGGACATCGTGGAGGTCGGAGCCGGCGGCGGATCGATCGGTTGGACCGATGCACAAGGGCGATTGCGGGTCGGGCCGCGGAGCGCGGGATCCGAGCCGGGGCCGGCGTGTTTCGGGCGGGGCGGCTCCGAACCCACCGTGACGGACGCCAATCTCCGCCTTGGACGGATCGGCGGCGGCAGTTTCCTCGGCGGAAGGCTATCGCTGAACCGTCAGGCAGCAGAGACCGCGATCCGGGATCGCGTCGCCGTACCGCTGGGATACGGAAGCGCAGAGGAAGCCACCACACGCGTGGCTCACGGCATCCTCGACCTGGCCACGACACTCATGGCCGGTGCGGTCAAGGAGATCACGGTCGCGCGCGGCTACGATGTCCGCGAATTCGTTCTCCTGGTGTTCGGTGGGGGCGGCCCGATCTTCGGCGCGGAACTCGCCAGAAATCTCGGAATACGACGGGTCGTCGTGCCGCCGCAGCCGGGCAATTTTTCGGCGTTGGGAATGTTGATGGCCAACGCGCGGGTCGATCTGTCGCAGAGCGTCATCGCCGATCTGCTCGAGTCAGGCATCGCAACCCTCGTCTCCGTCCGCGACAAGCTACGCGAGGACGTCGAGCTTGAGGCGGCGCGCGAATTTCCCGGAAAGCCCATCACGTATCAATGGCGGGCCGATATGCGCTACCGCGGACAACGTCACAGCATTCCGGTCGAGTTCGCGGGCGATCCGTCGGCCGGAGCCCTTAAGTTTTCGTTCGAGGCAGCCTACGGCAAGCGCTTCGGACGCGTGCTGGGCGAAGACTTCAGGCCGGAAGTCGTCGGTTTGCGGGTCTCGGCGGAAAGCGCGGCCGATCGTCCGTCGTTGAAAATCCTGGCTCCGTCGACAACCGGTGCCGCTCCGACGCCGACAGATCGAAGGCCGATGCATCTCCGACCGGGCGGCTGGATCGATGCGCCGGTCTGGAAGCGCGATGCATTGCCAATAGGTTGGACGACGACAGGACCCGCGGTGATCGAGGAGTACGGCTCCACGACGTTGGTCGGCGACGGCGACATCGCAACGGTCGGTCCTCTCGGCGAGATCATCATCCAGGTAGCCGGAAACGGAGCAGGCCGATGAACGTCGTGACGCCGCATATTGTCACGGATAGCGATCCGATCGACATCGAAATCCTGCGACACGAGGTGCTTTCGATCCCGAACCAGATCGAGAAGAATATCGAGCGAAGCGCGTTCAGCCCACTCGTGCAGGAGTACAAGGACTACTCCGTGGGCCTCGTCGATCCGGCCGGATCGTTGATCGCGCAATCGCGAGGAAGCCTGCCGATCTTCGTCGCGAACGCCCTCGGCACCGGCGTCCGCGAGGCGATTTCGTTGCACGGGGCCGACAATCTCGTGCACGGAGACGCGATCCTCACCAATTCGGCGGCGACTCTCGGGCAACATCTCAACAATGTCGTACTGCTTACCCCCGTGCGCGAGGGGGGAGCCGCAAACGGCCCGTTGATCGGGTTCTTCGCGGTGCTGGTTCACTGGATCGACGTCGGCGGCTCGGCGCCCGGTTCGAGCACCGGCACCGATACGGCCGACGTCTGGCAGGAAGGCATCCAGTTGCCGTGCGTGCGTCTTTTGAATGCGGGAAAGCGCGTCGAAGACGTGTTCCGCCTCTGCGCCGTCAATAGCCGCTTCCCGAAGTTGTTGCTCGGCGACCTGGAAGCACAGTTGGCCGGCTGCCTCCTCGGCAGGGACATGTTGTTGGACATCGCGGGCAGACGTGGAATCAACCTGCTCAACGCGACGTTCGAAAGCATGCGGCGGCAAGCTCGCAATGCAGCCGCGAGCGTCATCGCCGGGATTCCGCCGGGCGAGTACGTTGCGCACAGTTTCCTCGATGGCGAGGGCGACGGCACCGTCCCGATCACGGTCAAGGTACGTCCAGTCGACGGACGACTGATCGTGGATCTATCGGGGTTAGGTCCGCAGATGGCAGGGCCGTCGAATGCCGGACGCAACGGCGGAGCGATCGCCGCCGCCCGCATCGCGGCCAAATATCTGCTGACGCCGCAAGAGCCGGTCAATCAAGGCGATTTCGATTTGTTGGACGTCGAAGCGCCGGACGGGACTTTCTTGACCGCTCGCCCCGGAGCTCCGATCGGAGGGTCCGGCAATACGATTCCGACCGTCGTGGACACGATCCTGAAGGCGATGGGCGAAGCTGTGCCCGCAAATGCGATGGCCGCGCATCACGGGACCTACGGTGTCCACACGATCTTCGGGCATCTACCCGAGACGGGCGAATTGTTCACCAATCTCGATACGGTGACTGGCGGGTGGGGGGCCACGATCGAGGAGGACGGAGCATTTCCGTTGCGCTCTAACGCTCACGGCGACGTTCCAGACATTCCGATCGAAATGCAGGAAGCACTTTATCCGTTCATGCTGACTCGCAAAGCGCTGAGGCCGGACAGCGGCGGCGCCGGCCGACGCCGGGGCGGTCTGGGTGTCGAAAAAGAATACCGGATACTCTTCCCTTGCAAGATGAGCCTCAAGTTCGAACGAGGCAAATGTCCGCCATGGGGAATGGCAGGCGGGAAAGCAGGACAAACCTGCTTCGTCGAAGTTCAGCGCAAAGACGGCTCCTCGATCAGAACTTGGAAGGGCACCTACGCGCTCGGCCCCAGCGACTGCATCCGCGTCGTGTCCGGTGGAGGCGGCGGATACGGGCCGCCTCACGAACGGGAGATCGCCCGCGTGATCGCAGATGTCGAGGCCGGATACGTCAGTCGCGAAAGCGCCCTCGAGGACTACGCGGTCGTTTTCGATTCTCACGGCGAGGTCGACGGGGAAGCGACCCGACGGAAGCGAGAAACTCTGAAGCGGACGTGATCCGGCGCTCAAAGAAGACAGGGAGGATCGGTTGAACAAAGCAGCTGTTATCGATAGGCGGGCGTTGTTGGCAGCAGGTGCGAGCCTCGTACTTCCGCGTCTCGCTTTCGCCGCCGACGCTTGGCCGACGCGAAACGTGCAGATCCTCGTCGGATTCGGCGCCGGCGGCGTTACGGACGTCGCCATCCGACTTCTAGCTGAGGGCTTGAGGCCGCGCCTGGCCAAGCCCATCGTGATCGAGAACCGGTCGGGTGCGAGCGGTATGATTGCCGCGCTCACCGTCGCGCGCGCCGCTCCCGACGGACATACATTGTTGGGCATGCCGGGCACGATCACGATCGCGCCTTCCGTTCTGAAGGACGTCCCGCTCGACGTACGACGCGATCTCGAACCCATTACGATATTCGCGACGTCGCCGAACATTCTGATCGTATCTTCCGGCTTCGCGGCGCGAACGCCGCAGGAGTTTCTGACGGTCGTCCGAAGCAAACCGCGCGACGAGTTCGCATATGCGTCGTCCGGCGTCGGAACCACGGTCCATCTGATGGCCGGCATGCTCGAGCGCGCGGCCGACATCAAGATGCGCCATGTGCCGTTCCGCAGTTCGGCCGACTCGATCCAGTCGGTGATCGCCGGCGAGCTGTCGGTCGTCTTCTCGTCCTTGAACTCCGCGTTGCCCTTCATCCAGTCGGGCCTCGTCCGCGCGCTCGGCGCCGCAGCCGAGCAGCGGTCCCCTCTTCTGACGGACGTGCCGACGTTCCGGGAGGTCGGGCTGAACGGCGTCATATCCGACACCTGGTTCGGCCTCGCCGGTCCGGCCGGCATGCCGCGCTCCATCGTCGAACAGATTTCCGGACTTTGCGCGGGAGTGATGGGCGACGCTTCGGCGAGCGCGAAGCTCGCTGCCCTCGGCGCGGAGCCGCTGAATCTGGGCCCGCAAGCATCACGCGAACGCATGGATCGCGAGCTGGCAGCGTTCGCCGAGCTCACCGCCGCGATGGGCATTCGTCCGGATTAGCCACGACGATAGACCGCTTAGTTTTTCGAATTCTGCCGCTGTTCAACGCGATCGGCAACGGTGGAGTCCTCTAACCCGGGTATAATCATGAAACTCGCGACCTTCAGTGTCCGAGACGAACCGTCGCGCGTGGGGCTCGTCGATCCGGCGGAGGGACGCATTCGAGACCTGTACGCCTTGGCGAAGGGGACGAAGGGTATCGACGCTGCAAACTTCGCCTCGATGATGGCCTTGATCGAAAGCGGCGAAATCGGTCTCGCACAATCGGCCGAACTCTCGGAAATCGTGAAGCGAGGAAACGTCGATGGGTTCGCTCTGTCCGAAGTCGTTCTGCACGCGCCGTTGCCCGTGCCGCCGCAAATCCGCGACTGCTCCGTCTTCGAGCAACACATTCGCGATGCGCCTCTCGGAATGTCCCGCCTGAAGGCGTCGCTCGGAATTGGTGCGGTCGATATCGCGTCCCCCCAGGTGCCGCCGATCTATCGGGCCCAGCCCCTCTACTACATCTCGAACCGGTTCGGCGTGACCGGACCGGACACGCTGGTCGCGTGGCCGCGATACAGCGCGGTAATGGATTTCGAGCTCGAGGTCGCGGTCGTGATCGGCCGTCGTTGCAAGGATGTCTCCGTACAGCGTGCCGCCGACCAGATCTTCGGATTCACGATTTTCAACGACTTCTCGGCACGGGATCAGCAGGCCAAAGAGATGATGGGCGGCCTCGGGCCGACGAAGGGCAAGAGCTTCGATTGCGGCAACGCGATGGGACCGTGGATCGTGACCCGCGACGAAATCGACTTGCCGATCGATCTGGCTGCCGACGTGCGCGTCAACGGAGAAACATGGGCCAAGACCCGGACCACCAGAATGCTCCACGGCATCTCCGAGATGGTCTCGTTCATCTCGGCGGACGAGACCCTTCATCCGGGCGAGGTGATCGGGACCGGCACGGTAGGAGGATGTTGCGGTCTGGAGATGGGCCGGTTTCTGCAAGACGGCGACACCGTCGAACTCACCGTCGAGCGCATCGGGACGCTACGAAACACGGTGAAGCGCCAGATCTAGGCGCGCGCAATCAGCTGCAACAACGATAAACACAAAAAGGAGGGATAATGACCGAGGATATGGAAAGGACGACGCTGAAGCGCGTCATGTGGCGGTTGATTCCGTTCATGGGCGCTTGCTTCATGATCAACTGGCTCGATCGCACGAACGTTGCGTTCGCGGCCCTGACCATGAACAAGGATCTGGGCCTGACGGCGACGACGTTCGGCGCGGGCGCCGGCATTTTCTTCTGGGGCTTCGTCCTGTTCGAAGTCCCCAGCAACCTAGCGCTCGCCAAGTTGGGCGGAAGAATATGGATCGCCAGGATCATGATCACGTGGGGGCTGTTCGCCGCCGCGATGGCGATGGTTCAGGGCGAGTATTCCTTCTACGCCGTACGCTTCCTGCTCGGCGCCGCGGAAGGCGGCTTCTATCCGGGATCCATCTATTTCTTCAGTCAATGGGTGCCACGCAACTATCGTGGTCGCGTCTACGGATGGTTCGGCGCGTGCGGCTCCGTCGCTTCGGTGATTTCAGGGCCGCTTGCCGGATACATCCTACAGATGAACGGGGTGCTCGGCATGACCGGGTGGCAATGGCTCTTCATCCTCGAGGGACTGCCCGCCACGGTCCTCGGCATCGCCTGCATCTTCTATCTTCAGGACAAACCGTCGCAGGCGAAATGGCTGACCGACGAGCAGAGGGCCTGGCTGGTAGGCGCACTGAGCGCCGACAAGGCGGAGGATGCGGGGCAGCCACGCGTCACCGTTCTCAAAGCAATGTCAGATCCCCGCGTGTTGACGCTCGCGGTATGCTATTTCTTCTTCGGGTTCGGTCTCTACGGCGTAGGCCTCTGGATGCCTCTCGTCATCAAGGAGTTCGGATTCACCAACGTGCAAATCGGCTATCTGAGCGCACTGCCGGCGATCTGCGGAATCTGCTGGATGAGCTTCTGGAGCTGGCATTCGGACCAGAAGAGCGAGCGGCGGTGGCATCTGGTCGTGACGGGCCTGATCGGCACCTGCGGACTGATGCTCGTCGCGTGGCAGTCTTCGAACATCTACCTCGTGATGCTCGGCTTCTGCATGACTTCGCTCGGCATCTACGTGACGTTCCCGATCATGCTGACCTGGCCTACCGCCGCGCTATCAGGGTCGGCGGCCGCCGCGGCGACCGCCGTGATCACTTCGCTCGGAACGTCGAACGGCTACTTCGGTGCGCAGATGATCGGAATATTCCGCGATATGACCGGAGATTTCCGCCTGGCGATGCTGCTGACCGCCTGCGGTGTCGCGATCGCACCGCTCGTGGTGGCGATCTTCGGCGGATATCTCAACTCGACCAGATATAGCCATTCTAAAAACACGCTGCCCGGCTCGACCATCGCCGCTCCTGGTGCGGTGGGGCCCTGATCCTCTTGCGCGCCGCAAACCCAGGCCCTTCGGGCCGGGTCAAGGCATATTTGGTTATCGATGTACTGTCTTACGATGGCGCTCGGCGCCGCCGCACGAGGCCGCGAAATAGCCAGGGCTCCAAAGATGACCGCCACACAACTTGGCGATTACATCCGTGAGTCGCCGCCGGCCCGCCTTGGCGCACTTACGAGCATAGTCGGCTGGCGAGGTCGTGCGCGAATGTGGTCGGCGGGTGTTTCATCGCGGCCAGATCGACGTGGCTCGGTGTCTTGCAGCCGGAGCACTGGATCTCTAGCCACAGGAAACCGCCGTGGACCGCCCGGTCGATGATCGGCGACGGATCGATCGGCTCCGCTAAGTGACAGTGCACAAATATTCGCGCCCACCGGTCTCTAATTTGGTAGCGATCTATGCGATCGACCGATGCCCTCGATTTCGTGCCTTGCATTCGGATCATGCACTACTTTCAGAGGGAATTGACCGACCGGCCGCGCGGATTCGATCGCAACACTTCCACCAGCTTTCGCAACTAGCTTTTTCAACCGGTCGAACTCTCCGCACCAAATGTCTTCCATATCGCTGTCACGGCTAGTGTCACGAGCCTCGGCCGAGCCGCCGATGCCGACAGCCCGAACTTGGAGGAGATCCGCCCCTCCCGAAAGCTCCACGCCATAGCCAGGATTGGCCGCTTTGCGCAGAACGACCTGACCCTTGTCAACCCAAGCGGTCGCCATTCCCTCGGATACCTCGTAGCCAAGGCTGGCGAGCCCTTCGAGCACGACGCGCCGGCGCTCCGCCGCGGCCATCGTCTTGAGCTCCTCTTCGATAACCTTGTCGGCTCGCTTGATGAGCTCCTCCGCATTGCTCTTCTGCGGCAATCGTAGAGCAGCGCCGACCTCAGCCAGAAGCGATGAAGCTTCGGGGGATCTGATTGCTGAAAGTTCCGCAAGTCGCGCGCGCAGCTCGTTATCGAGCCGCAGATTGGCTCTCCCAACTTTCACCGCGTTCGCAAGATCCAACAGCAAGCTGTCTGCCACGAGCGATCGTCGCGAAGGAAGCTCTGTTTCCAAGGCTACGACGCGAGCCGCAAATGCGCCGGAATCGATTCCTAGGCCGCGCAATTCTCCAAGAAAGCTATCGACTTGAGCCAGGCATGGATCCTCCGTCAGCTGCGGCTGTCGCGAGATCCACTCTTGCAGCGTGTCTCGGCGTTCGCCGGCTCCGAGCTTGGCTGCAAGCTCGCGTTGTCGGTCGGTCACTGATCCATGTGTTTCAGGCGATGGAAACAGCAATAGCGCTTTGGCCATGGCCGCTTCCAGGCGATCGGAGGATGCCGACGAACCTCCAAGCTCTGCGCGGACATCGGCAGGAATTTCGATTTTAAGAACCTGCAGCCTTTGAAGCAGCGCTTCGGCCGCGAGCTTGGATCGCCTCAGATCGCGGTTCGCACGTGCCGCTGCTTCGGTCGCCTTTTGAATCCGGCGTTCGGAATCCGTCTGGAGAAAAGCGATCTCGGAGGCGACCTGCTTCTGCAATTCGACGAAACGGTCGGCAGCGAGCAAACGGCGAAGCTCTTCGCGGCGGCTGGCGACCTTCTCGATGTCATTTTGCGCGATCGTCCCATTTCGGGTTCCCGAGAGCGTCCAACTATCTACCGCGGCATCGAGCCGGGCTAGGTCCCGACGACAGATCGCGATGATTTCGGCGCGAGTAACGATCCTGAATGCTTTGGGTCCGCTCATTGGAGTCCTCCCTCACGAAGAGCGCCTTCTATGGCATTCTTTAGCCGCAGACGCTCGGCGTCTCCGGCATGCGTCCAGGCATACGACGAAACTCTGTGGACATAGGGAATGGCGCGGCTCAATACCTTCGGGCGCCATATCTCGCGAGCGCGCGCTTTCTCCAACAATTGATGCCTTGGCGCGTCACATTCGATGCCGATCGCATATAGACCCGTTCGGGGATCGGTCACCGCGAAATCGAGGCCGAATGCTCCGCCGTCACGGGCCTTAGTATGCTCCCAGCCATTCGCTTTGAGAAAGGCTTTGACCGACTTCGTGAAGCCGTCGTCCTCTTGATGATCCGCCTCGTGGAGAGGTCGTTGCTCCGTGACTATACGGTCCAAAAGTGTTCTGCCGGACTCTCCGAGGCCCTCCGACACCGTTCTCGCGTACTCGAGGTAACCCTGCAGGTAGTCGCGCGGTATTCTGGGGCCGCTCCGCCTCGTCAACAAATCCGATATCTCGGATATCGGCATCGAGGTGACGATGACGACCTTTTCTCGCGCGCGCGTCACTGCGACGTTCAAGCGGCGTTCGCCGCCGGCATGACCGAGCGCACCGAAACTCTTGCGGAAAGCCCCATGCTCGTTGCGGCCGAAGGTGGTTGAAAAGACGATGATGTCCCGTTCGTCGCCCTGTACGTTTTCGACGTTCTTGACGAAAAAGCTCATATCCTCGCCTTGCTCCGTTCGTTCGCGCTCGCGCATCAACGCTTCACGGAACGCCGCATCGCTTTCGGCGCGGTCCTCAAGGGCATCTTCTATGGCGTCGGCTTGCTTACGATTGAATGTGACGACCCCGACCGAAGGCGGCGATGGATCTTCCCAAAGTTCGGAAAGGTACTGTACGACGTCGTTCGCCTCCTTTTGGTTCGTCTGGCTCTTGTACATGCCGTCTGAACGGATCACTTCGATAGGCTTGATTTTGCGGATCGTCTCCTCGGGGTGACGGACGGGAACGCTGAGCGAATTGGCGTAGAACGAGGCGTTCGAGAAGCCGATCAGCTCGCGATACTTAGAGCGATAATGCACTTGTAGGGTACACGTCCGAAGTACGGTGCGGGCCAGTTGGAGCAGATCGGGACAATCCTTGATTTCTCGTCGATTCCACGTCTCGGCGAAGGCGTCGCGTTCTTCGTCGGTCGCTCCTTCTTCTGGCTCTTCGCCATCGAATATAGCTGCTTCGTCGTTCTCGACCCTGCTCGCAAAAAAGGATGTCGGTGGCATCTGCTTCTCGTCGCCGCTGACGACGACGAGCCGGCTTCGAAACAGCGAAGGCAAGGCGTATTCGACAGGCATCTGCGAAGCCTCGTCGAAGATGACGGTATCGAAGAGCCCGGCTTTGGGTTGTAGAACGCGGCTGGCGACGTCGGGTGTCATGAGCCAGACAGGGCGGAGTGCGAAGAGGCCGAGCGGAGCCGCACGATCGATGAACTCCCGCAAACGCAGCGCTCTCGGACCGGTAAGCCTGGTTATCGGATCCCATTCGGCGGTTGCTCGCACCTTGCTTCGGTCGATTCCCTGAACGAGCAGTTCTCGATTGAAGTTCCGGATCTGGGCATCCGCTTCGGCAAGCGATTTCACCTTTGCCTCGACTTCCTCGCCGCCGAACAGGACGTCGGGGTTGGCAGCTTCCATGGAAGCCTTCCATTCCAGGCGGGCCTCGCGTCCGATGGTGGCACGGACGCAGGCGTCCAGCTCGTTGGAAGGAAGCTTCGACAATTCGGCTTCCATCGATCTGAGCACGGCGAAGATTGCGCGTTCCTTGTCGGCTAGGCGCGCGGATCGAAGGCGGAACTCCTGGTAGTAGGTGAGCATCGGCAACGCCTGGACGATTAGGGCAACGGCTCCCGCATTGGAGCGTCCGTTCTCGACCGCGGAGTATCTTGATCCGAGCCACAATTCATCAAAGTAAGTTTTGAGCCGGTCCAGCGCGACGCGGCTCTATTCTCGTGCTCCGTGTCTGACCAGGGCTTGGCCGCCACGTTCGAAGAACAGACGCAATTCCTCGGTGTCTCCGGTGGCGATAGCCGTATCGAGCTCCGATCTGCTGGGACATCGATCGACGATCGAGTTATGCCCGCTTAGGCCATCGAGAAACGAGCGCAGGCTCTTGGCGAAGTCGGCGAGCTTGCCGGGTGAGAGATCCAGGTTGGGGACTTTGCCGAAAAGGGCGATGAAGTGTTGGTGCAGTTCTCGTCTGGGTTCACGCAAAACCAGTTCGAGCTTGGCTGCATGGTATAGGGAGCCGATGGCATCCGCGCTCTGCGGAAGCCGCATGGACGACAGCATCTGGAGTGCTCGGCGCCTCCGGAGCCAATACAGAGGGTTTATCAACTGTAGACCGCCCGTCGGCGGGCGAGTGCGGTCAGTGAGTTCCGCGACGGATCGCAGGTCCTCCTCGCTTAAGGAGGTGAGTTTGGACGAAAATTTCGGCTTGTAAGAAGGACCATCGAGCGAGGTGAGCTGTTCGTCGATTTGCCCCAATTCATCCAGCATGCGGACGGCTTGCGAAACTCCCCCGCCATCATCTCGAAACAGCGGGCGCAATCGAGCGAGATTCGCCCAAACCGTGTCACTTATGGAACGCAGGTCGTCCGCTTCGGCGAGCCAAGACTGAAAGGCCGTCGGATCTTCCAGTTTCAGGCAGTCGGCCGTCTCAGCGTCGGTCTGCTCGCGTTTGGCTTCGGTCTCGACCAATACTTGAAGATGCTGGGTGACCGCGGCTGTGGTCCCACGATCGGGGTTGAACGGTTTGAGGGAGAAAAGGGGATTGCCCTCGAATTTCGCCGGTAACCAGAACTTCGCGAGCGGGCCGCAATTCTCTTCGAGCGTTGCGACGTCCGTAGGATGTAGACCGGACAGATGCGGGCGAAGTTCGGGAGCATCGACAGGCTTTGGATGACCTTCTTCGATTTCCAACAGTTCGCCCAGAAGCGCCCGGTACGATAGTCCCGTCCGATCGTCCTGCGAATGCAGTGCGGTTAGGCGACGATCGAGCTCTGCCTCGAGCGTCTCGATGCGTGCCGCCAATCGCTCGCGGCTGAGCTTCCATGCTGGCGTTCCTCCGGGCGGTAGGCTGTGCAACGCTTGCGCCTGCGAACGGACGGCGTTGATGATGGACCCGCGATCACGATGTTCGTCTGTGATCATGACGAAGCGATCGCCCAGGCGTTCCTTCTCGAGCCGCTTCCGCACGACGTCGAGTGCAGCCTGCTTCTGACATACGACGAGAAGCGATTTTCCGGTGCCGATGGCGTCCGCCACCATGTTGACGATCGTCTGGCTTTTGCCTGTCCCGGGCGGTCCGGCAATGACCAGCCCCGGAGCTTGACGAGCATCTAGGACCGCGGCCTCTTGTGAAGGATCGCTATCCGCGGTGAAATAACGGTCGACTTCCGCGACTTTGGGCGATGAGGCCGGCGCCGTATTCTGTTCATTCAACCGCAGTGCGGCCTCGAGAGCCGTCGAAGTCGGGGGCACCCCGCGGAGCGTCTCGAGGTCTTTCATCACGGCTTGGCCCATGAACTCGAGATGGAAGAGCACGGCCGCAGGCACGAGTTGGCGTTCTTGCGAACCGATCTTGACGTCCTTGCCTGGAAGTCGCGTCAGCTCATTTCCGGCCGGTCGGGCCAGATGGCTGAAGGTATCCATGGCCGCTTGAACGGATAGGCTGGCGCGGGTGAGTAGCTCGTTCGCCGCTTCCTGCCATCGTTTGGCTTCTTGAACGCCTATCATTCCTTCGAGGGCCGGATTGATGACGACGTGTTCGGTCTCCGTGTCGGGATTCTTCTCTCTTCCATATCCAAGCGTGATGTGACCGCGATTGCCTACCTCCGGATTGACGCGAACCGGCCATAGCAGCACGGGCGCGATCCTCGGCTTCGCATTGGGGCGGCTGTCGCGCATGATCAGGAAGGGAAAGCCCATGTATAGGCCGTCGATCCCGGTATCGCGCTTGTAGAGCAAGGCGCGGGAATGAAGCGATCGCAACCGCCGTTCGACGCCCTCTTCGGTGCCGAAGGCGGCGGGGTCGATGTTCACGACGCGGTTCGTACGACCGAGGAGTTGGTCGAGAATCTCGGTCGCGGGTACTCTGGCAGTGCCGAGCTCAGTGAGGTCGACCCTGGCGGCCGACTTGCCTATCAGCATCCGCGTCAGCGGGCCTCGTATCACGCCTCCAGAAATTCGCTTGGCGAAGAAATCCAGGATCGTAGAGACATATCCTTGCTTCGGGAGCGGTTTCCAGGATTCTGAAGGCACAGAGAGAAGGGCGAGCGCGCGCCCAAGCGGCATGCGTCTGTCCAGACGAAACTGATCCGCCCATTCGTCGGCCTCCTTCAGGCCGCATCTTGCGAAGTTGTGAATGCGCTCGTCGATTGCCTGATAGATCTCGCGACGTGGTCGGGCGAGGAGATCGGTAGCTCTCTCGACCGAAAACTGGCCGAGTCCGGCGGTCGTCGCCTCCTTCTTCGCTTCTTCGATGATCTCGGCGACGGACCTGAATTGGTTCGAAGTCGCGCTGAGCAGGATGAGAAGGTCCTCTTCGGCCGAAAGACGACGTTCGGTGAGTGCGGCCACGCCGGCGTGGTCGGTGTCGGGGAAAAGCTTCCGCCGCTCCTCCCATAGAGCGGCAACGCGTGCCATCGACGTCGACAGAAGGTGCACGCGCAGAGCGTCCTCGTCGACCGAGATTTCCAGTTGGTCAAGACGCTTCCGAACGGTCTCTGACCTCACTTTTAGACGCCATAACCCATCTTCCGGATCGATCTTGCGCAGCAGATCGGGGGCGGGCCCAGTGATCAGGCTGTAACCGTCGGCCGGATGATCGAGCAGCCAACCCGGCGTGACGATGTTGCCCCTGACGATCAAAGGCATCGATGGATTGAGTGTTTTGAGAGCGATGGAGAGCTTCAAGTCGTCTTGAAGGTTCTCCATTCTCAGGATCTGGCGAAGGCCAGCCGATACCGCGGCCTCGAAGCCGGCCTCCGAAGCCCAGCTCGCGACGGCACCTCTGAGGACCAGAGCCTTGGCTTCATCCCAATTCGCTGCTTCGGCGGCCGCCAATGCAAACATGTTTGCGGAACGATATTGCTTTGCACCCAGCGTGATCGACGTGCCGCCCTCGGTCTCGCCGGCGCTTTCGGCTGCGGGCGCGGAAACTGCCTCTCCGCGCAACCAGGCCTGGACTTCCTTGAATTGCCACCGCTGGCGCCTGTCGCGAGCCAGGAGTCCGCGGAACAACGTATTTGTCCGACCGTCCAGATCGGCGGGCAGGTGCACGCCGTTCGTAAGGACGTGGATCAGGAAAGCCTGTTCGTTGATGCCCTCGAAACACGCTCCTTGCGTGATCTTTTCCAGCAAGATCATTCCAATGCTCCACCAGTCGGAAGCGGCGGCGACGCCGCCCGCTATCGCTTCGGGAGCCATGTAACGGGTGGTTTCGAGGGGGGACGCGATGTCCAGGTCGAATTCGGAAAGCCTTGCGGATCCGAAGCCCCCGACCACGAGGTCCAGCGGCTCTCTCGTCCGCACGAAGATGACCGACGGACGCAGATCCCTATGGCGCAATCCGGCCTCGGCGAGAGCATGAACCGCCTGCGCGAGCTCGTCCACCAACTTGTCGATTGCTGCCTGCTCGTTCGGATCGACGGTGAAATCCGCCAATGTACCGCCGCTGAACTCCTCGGCGACATCGTAAGCACGGTCCTGCCAACGCCCGGTGGCGAATAACTCTGGGACATGATCCCGAGGAAGCTTCGCGAGCAAATCATAGATCGCCTGATCCGGCTCCGAGCCGGGTGCGTAGAGCGTCAGTATGCCGCGCTGCCCATCGGACTCGCGCGCGACGACGAAGCGCTCGCGCACGATGCTCGGTGAGGCGATCCGGTCCTCGAGACGCCAACCGTCCACGATCGTTTCGGTCTCGGGCTCTTGCGGCTGCTCCGGTCCCGGTTCGGGGGCGTCGGGTGAGGGGGCGGCATCCGGTTCGACCATCGGCTCGCCGCACACGCTGCAGACGAAGTCGCCGGGAGAGCCTTGATGACCGTTCCGGCACGTAGAGACGCCGGGCGCTGGAGGCTCGGGGCGTGTCGGTCTGGCAACTCCGGGCGCAGTGATATCGACTGCCGACAGGTCCCAGCCACAGGTATGGCCGTTGAACGTGCCTTCGCAGAAGATCTCGGTAACCGGTCGCTCGGTAGTGCAGTTGGGGCAAAGTCTAATCATCAGCCTTGTTCTAACGAGATTGGAAACGCGTATCTTCCGAGATGCGAAGCGTCGATCCGTCGCCTTCGAGAATGGTCCGCAGGCGTCGGAAATCACCGCGAGCCGGGATACCCGCAAGCCAAACGTCTCCGTTTTCGTCGAACATGACGTCGAAGGAGCGGTCTCGCTCGCCGGCCGGGCGGTCGAAGCTCTTGAAGCGTGCACGGCCCAGGGCCGTGATCAGGTGCAGCTCCTGATTATCACTGCCGCGAAGCGCCAGAGTTTGCGCCTCATTGATCAGAAAGGGTCCGGTGACGATCGCATCGATGCGCGACGGCGAGGAGGCGACCGCTTCGGAGATCGTGGTCCACGGATAGCCAGTGAAAACGAGTATGTCCACTGGCGTTCGCGCCTTAAGCTGCGCAACTAGCTCGAACAAGCCGTCTTGCTGATCGAATGGCTCTCCACCCGAGATCGTTATTCCGTCTGCCGTCGAGAGCCAGGGGGAAATGGTATCTAGAACCTGATCCATTTCAGTCGTTCCGCGTCCATGAGTCCATGTGTCCATGGAAATGCATCCAGGGCAACGGATCGAGCAGCCTTGAAACCAGATCCCGATTCTACGACCGGGTCCCAACGTGGTAACCGGGAAATGGATGCGCGATAGGTCGATCGTGGCGGTCATGTGGACTGCTCGCCGACGAGGTCGATGGCACTCGATGCGCCTGGGCGAATCCCCTCGATCCTGTACTTGCGTCCTGAAGCCACGCCACTGTCAAACAGGCTACGCGAGAGTGGGTTGATGAGATTGGCTTCCACTTGATTGCGGATGCCTCGCCCGCCGTTCGAAAGATCGGCGAGGCACAGTCCGCGAAGGGCGTCGCGAGCGGCTCCCGTCAACGTAACGTCGTAACCGAGCGAGTTGATGTCCCCGAGCAGATTGTCGACCATCTGATCGAATATCTCGTTCGCAACATCTGGGCGAATGAAGTCGAATACGATGATGTTCTCGCCGATCCGATTCAATATCTCCGGGCGATTGAGGACCTGTTTGAAGTGCTTGTCGATCTCGCCGCGGACCTTTCTCCGTACCCCTTCGAAAGTCTCCTCGGGAGTGACGTTGGCGATCCGCTCGCCGGATGGGCCGGGTACATAGATACCCAAATTCGAGGTGAAGACGATGAGAGCTTCGGAGAAATAGACGCGATCGCCTCGACCCGAGGTGAGGACGCCGTCATCGAGTATCTGAAGGAATTTGTCGAGGATCCTCGGGTGAGCTTTCTCGATTTCGTCGAATAGAACGACGCTGAACGGTTTTTCGCGGATCGCGTTCGTGAGCTCGCCCCCGACGTCGTACCCGATATAGCCCGGCGGCGCGCCAATGAGCCGCTGGTCCGAATGCTCGGCGCTGAACTCCGACATGTCGAACCGAATATACGCGCTCTCGTCGCCGAAGAGCAGGCTCGTGATCGTCTTCGCCAATTCCGTCTTGCCGACGCCGGTCGGTCCCGCCAGAAAGACCACGCCTCTCGGCCTACCTCCTCTGGGCGACTGCCCGATGCCGGTCACCGCGCGCTTGACGATGTCCAGCATGTGCGTAACCGCGTGCGCCTGTCCCTTGACGCGACGTCTTACGAACTGTTCACCCGAGCTGATCTTGTCGCGGTTGATCTTGCGCCAAGGATCTTCGGTTACGCCGACCTTGAACCGTCGAACGGCATCCCCGATTCGATCGAACTGAACTCCCTCGGTGCGGGCGAGCTGCGCGACCGCGCTCAGGTCGAGCAGCAGAAGGCCCTCCGTCTCATCGACGAATCCCTGGATCGACTTGTCCAGTTCCGGCTGTTCTGCATTCTGCGCACCCGGCAGGCCACGGACGAGAGATCGGATCATGCTTCTCCTCGCGGAATGATCCGGCCGACCTATGGGGATGTGGCGAATCTTGGGGTTGCCGATCAGGAACCAGTCGGGCAGGTCTCCCTCCTTGTCGACGATCCAGATGACCGTGTTGAAGAAGGGAAGGCGTTTGTCGCCGGCCGGCCTAGCTCTGGCGGCATGAGAGAGAATTAGCGCCCGGGAGAACAACTGGTGTTCGTGAGGTGACAGAGCTTCGTTCCGCGCGATCAGCCTAGAGGCGAAGTCGATGATGAGCGCCGACGGCGGCCCATCTGCCCCGATATGCCTTTCGATAGCGGCTGACAGGAGGTCGATCCCGCCCGGCGCGGTGCCGTTGGTCGGTGTCAGCCCCAATTGAGACAGATAGCTTCCGTCGTTCGGCTCGAGGCCCCGAAATCCGTTGAGAAGATCGAAGCATGCGATGTGCGCATAGCCCGCCTCCTTCAAGACGTCCGGTAGAACCCTAGATAGCGGCGCAGCGGTCACCTCGCCCGGGACGACCTCGTGCATCTGAAGGTCCCGAGTATTGCCCGAGAGGACAAATTGACTGCGAAGCGGCAGAAAGCGCAGCAGATCGCGGAGCCATCTGGCTTTTTCGGCCGGACTATCGTGCACTGAGACGCTCCCCCTTGTACTCGTAGCGCGCGACTATAAGCTAACTCACTCGCCTATTTCGAGAGCAATTCCCTAGATTCCATAGGGAATTAGGATGAGCCGACCGCAGGAAGGGAAAGTGCGGCGCCGGCTCAATTCCGCAAAACGGGATCTGGTTTGACAGTCTGCGCAACGACATTAGGAACACGATTGAAGATCAAAGGCGCAGCGGCAGCGCGGCGCCCGAGCTCGGCGTTTTCCTCCGGCGTGGATCCCAGGCGATGGCCGTCTTCAGCGCAACGCTCGCGATGGCCGGGCTCCAGTCGGCGTGCACGAACTCGGCATTTCGGTCTCGAAGATCAAGGGAGGCGAGCTGCGTCCGATCCTCGCGAGGCTCGCCGAAATGCGAAACATCGATCCCCGCGTCGTCTCCGAGTTTGTCGCGAACATCAAGTCGGGAACGGAGCAATTACCGGAAAATTTGGCTAGATCTCTCTGGGCCAGACAGAATGACGACAGGGTCACCGGGATCCCCGTCATGGCCCGAGGTTTATAGCAGCGTACTGCCTTCGAGCGTTCGATGGTGGAGGAACGACGCGATGCACAAGATGGAAGAAAAGCTCAACCTCAGCGCGGGTTATCTCGTAGGTCATATCAACTGCCGATATATGACCGCACTCGACCTTGCCGTGGCGTACGGCCGGTTGGCAAGCCGCGTGTCTGGGATCCGTTGCTGGAGACGCTGGCCGAGCGCGGCGCATCCGGCGAGATCATGTCTTACAAGCTTGTGATCCGCAAACAAAGCCGCTTTTCACAGTTGAAGCGTGCAGCTTCCAACATTCACGCTTGGCTTTGCGACAAAGTCTGCCACAGATGCCATCTCGGGCGCACCGAGCTGCATCTGAAGAAATCGGGCGGTCGGCTCCAGGGAGGCAAGACGAATGGCTTGAGCGATGACCAGCGCTCCTGTAGCAGCTCCCACAAACGGCACGGAGGTGCTTGCTTCAGCGAAGCTCACGATCCCGCACTGGCCAATCTGTTTCTCAAGATCCTTGTAAGCAGCATTTTCTTGCCGATCCGATAGCGCTTCTTCAGGTGCATGCTCGGGCGCACTCCACAAATCGCTGGACAATGCGCCCTTGGCGACCACGCGCAGTTGAATGCCTTCGAAATCATGTGGCCCATGCCCAAGTCCGGCATCAATCATGTAGTCGAATCCATGCTTCGCCATGATGCGGCGTGGTTCAATCCGGTCGAGGCCGCTTAAAAGATACGGTGGGTCGTCGGGTGTAAGCCGAACATCACCATGATGCCGCCGCTCAATAACGTCCGCTGTCCAGCCAGCGGCGCCAAGCCACGTCGCAGTGATCCGCGCTTTCTTTTCTCCGATATCGGCCTCCGTTACTAGGAGGCTGGTTGCCTCGTTTTCCTCGCCAATGGTTTGATTGTCCTGGAGCACCGCCCGGCCGCCTTTTGAACCAAGAAGGCAGAGGTTCCAGACGAAGCCTTGGCCGAGATGGCCGAGGCCAAGAAACCAGAATTGGTCAGGTACATCGAAGCATTCGGGTCCGAGGTCTTTGCGGTCAGCGCCCATCCATGGCGTCCAGAGCGAAATCGTAGCATCCCTCGCGCGCAGGACCTTGCCGGCAAGTACACCTGCGAAGACCTGACGGACCGCAAGTGCGGCGGCAAACACGCCGGAAAGAGCCAGCCGGGAGTCGCCGATCGTCTCGTAGTGTACACGCGTTCCCGAGAGCCACCGGTCCCACCAGCAGCGGATCGCCCAACCATCGCCGGCGGCCACGTTCCCAACGATGATTCTGTGCGTCGTTCTTGCAAGCGGCTTTCGGACAGTCCTGGCGCCGAGCCGCCGTGCTGCACGGTGAAGCGTTGCACCCAAGGGAAGTTTTGCGATCAGCGGAATGTCCATTTCGCTGACGAGCGTGACGGGGCCAAAGCATTTGCGCGCGGTGACAATGGCCGTCAACACAGCCGCCTGGCCGGCGCAGGTCGTGGCCTGATCGGCACCAACGACGATCGCTATCTGGACGGCATCGAGGCGTGCTTCCGCCTCCTTAAAGGAACTGGCGCGCGCAGCGTCAGTGAGAGCCTTGGTGATGCGGGAGCGTTTCCAGTGGTTCGCCATCAGAACCACCCGACTCTCAGAAAGCGGCTGCTTCTCTCGCTGTGATCAGCCCACCGGCCGTTGCCGAGGAATTCGTACATTCCTATCCCGCCGGGCTTGGGGTTATCCCGGGCAAAATTCGGCAGGATGAACGCGATGTGGCCGGAGCGAGGCATAATCGGTCCCGCGCGATCTGAGGCACTTTGCCCATAGCCAGACGGGTGCACGTGCACATCTGCGACGACGCCATAGCCCCGCGCCCGGCAGATTTCCCAAAGGCGCGGCAACGCAGTTTCGCGAATAGTCACGATGCCGGTAGCCAACGCCTTCGGATCAACGTCATCGTAGAAAATGAACTCAAGGATCTCGCGCGTGTCATTCTTGAAAGTGCGGCCGAGAAGATAGGCGCCGCTTTCACGGGTCTCATTCAGTGTGCGTCGCGCAAGTTCACCGACACCCGCCTCCCAGACGCGCCGCGCGCAGATAATCCTAGGCGGCGCGAGCCCGACCCAGCCAAGCAGCGTGTTCAGAAACGAGTTCATACAAGCGCTCCATAATGAAAGTGATATGCCGATCCCGGCGCCACACGAGGTCCGGGCGCTTCGATGCCCAGCCATTATGCAGCGCGGCAAGACGCTGCCACGGGCGATAGATGCCGCCATACGTTCCTGGCTGCTGGTCAGTCCACTGTTTCAGCGCATCAACGACACTGTCGGCGCTCGCCGTGAGTGGATCAGGTCGTTTACCCGCCGCATGGTTCCAGTGCTGGACGAATGGACCCGTGGCCGGAAAATTATCACACACGAGCTGAAAGCCCAGCGTGACGCTCTGCCCCGTTGGCGGATCGGAGCCAGTGATATTCACTTCCAGTTTGGGAAAGGCATAACGCACGATCTGCCAGCGCCCTTGATCGACGCCAGCCAGGAAGCGCACCGACCGAAGATGCGCTTCCAGTGTCTGTTGCGCGGCTGGAAGAACGTCAGCCATTGCTGAAATCCTTGAGCGTGAGATCCACTACAAGCGTGCAGTGGCCGTGCTTGACGAACTTGCCCAGCGCATCCTCGCGGGGAAGCGGCGCCTCAGCACCCGGCAAGATCAGATTGGCTTTTGCCGCGGCAACGGGATCAAGCCCAAAGCCCTTCTTGCCAACGGCCCACTGCAAGGCTTTGAAGACCGTCTCGGACGGGGCGAAGTGGTGCTCGATGGTGCGATGCTCGTAGCGAACCTGAAGTGTGACGACCGGGCAGCGGTGTCCCACCAGGCGAATGCTCTTGCGTCCATGCGGCGGGCAAGGAAGTGGCTTGTCGTGGCCGTGTTCGAAGAGGTGCATGTCTTCGGCCACGCCGATCCGGCCACGAACCGTCTCGTGGAATCGCTCGTCGACGACGACTGAAAAGCCCATCGCCTCTTCGCGGTCCTCGATCTCGATTTCGACGTCGATTTCCAAGACCTCGATGACCTCAAGGGCTGAATCGGGAGGCTGCCCCTCAATTTGCGTGGGATTCTCGGAGTGGTTGCCATGTTCCATGATATGATCCTGTTAGCTGTGGCCTGCCCTACCAAATGGTCGGCTTTCGTCCAAAAACGGATAAATCTGATTATTTAGTACGTTGTTGGACTATCTGTAATCGAACGAATATGCTACGTCAAGTCCGATTTTGGACTTATGGAGCCCTTATGCCGCCCGCCGCCACACCCGCCGAAACATCCGCGAACGCACCCCCAAGCCGAGCCTTGGATGTCTTTTTCAAGATTGCCGACGCCTGGAAGCTATCGATCGAGCAGCAGATCACTCTGCTCGGCGCCCCGGCGAGGTCGACGTTTTACAAATGGAAAAAGGAAGGTGGCCTGTTATCGACCGATACCGAGGAGCGCATCTCGCACCTCACCGCTATCTATAAAGCGTTGCAGATAATCGTTCCCGATCCGCATGCGGCCGACACGTGGATCGAGCGGCCCAACAAATATTTTGGCGGCCGTACCGCGCTCGAAGTGATGCTTGATGGAAAGCTCACCGACATCTATGCGGTCCGCGTTTATCTGGATGCCCAGCGCGGAGGCTGATGGCGATGTATTCCAAGCGTTCGTTCGATCAGGATTGTTACCAGCTCATCCCCTCGCGGTTTCCGATCATCGAGGTGTACGAGCGGCTGGGCGACGACCGATTACAGAATGCCGCGAAGGTTCTGGAGGAGCGCTCAAATCCTCGCCTAGCGGCGATCAAACAGCTGCCCGGGGCACCGAAGGTAGGCGAAAAATCTGCCAGCCAATACCAAAACTGGAATCACGCGCCCTTCGCCTACAAGGACCCGCGCGGGACATTTTTTCTCGGGCCGACGCTCGGGTGCCTTGAACTCGCCAGCGATATCAACACGGCTCTGGCCTTTGCCCTCCTGCGCCGCGAGGAGTTTCTCGGCAGCACGGGCGAACCTGCCATGGGCCTCGACATGCGTGTCTTCAGCCGTCGCATTACAGGAAGCTTTCACGATCTTACAAAGCTTGATCCCAACCTCCCTAAGGCCGAGCGTTGGAAGATCGGGCACCAGCTTCACGACGGCGGCTCGCCGGGCGTTCTGTTCTGCCGGCCGGGCTTCGGTGAACATCGCTTCCTTGCCGTGTTCGACGGGGCCTTGCTGCCGCGCGCTGTGCAAGGCGCCCACTACCGCTTCGTCTGGGACGGGCAGAAGATAAAGAGCATCTACGATTTTTCCGGCGGAGAAGAAATCTCGCGGGGAGCTTTGTTAGTCTCCGACGCCGGCAGAGACGCTGCCGAATAGATAGCAAAGCGGGGGGCAATCGTGAGGCAGGAAGCAGGAAAGCGGATTTATTCCGCAACCGACCTCGTAAATTATCTCGGCTGCACGCATGCAACGTTCAACGACTTGCGGCAGCTTACGCATCCAGTGGCCCTCCCGGAAGACGACGAGCAGGCCAAGCTCCTTCAGGAGAAAGGTATCGAACACGAAAAGGCCTATCTCGCCCGGCTGAGGAAAGAAGGGCGAACCGTTTCCGAGATAACCAACGAAGGATCGCTTGGCGACCGTGTGGCGGCCACGCACAAGGCAATGCAGGCAGGCGCCGATGTCGTGTATCAGGGCGCGCTCCATAGTTCGCCCTGGCACGGGTTTTCGGACTTCCTCCTGCGCGTCAATGGAACTGCGTCGCATTTGGGTGACTACGCCTATGATGTCGCCGACACGAAACTCGCGCGCACTGCCAAGCCGAAACACGTGGTCCAGCTTTGCGTTTACGCCGATCTTCTTGGCGCCGCTCAGGGCATCGAACCACGGCAGTTGCATGTTGTGCTTGGCGACGGGAAAATAGCTTCACTTCGCACATCTGACGTGCGTCACTATTATGCCGTGGCGCGAGGGCGGTTCGAAACGTTCGTTGCTACGCCTCCAACGTCATCGATGGCAGAGCCCTGTGGTCATTGCACCTTTTGTCGGTGGTCCGACCCGTGCACCAGCGAATGGGATGCGAACGACCATTTGAGTCTCGTTGCGAACATCCATCGCAGCCAGATCGATAAGCTACGGGCGGCGGGCATCGCCACCGTCCGGCAGCTCGCAGCGATGCCGGCGACCGCGCGCATTCCGAACCTGCAAGCCAATACCTTGTCGCGGTTGCGCGCGCAGGCTACCTTGCAGGTGGAGCGCCGCGATACGGGAAAGAATCAGCATGAGATGCTGCCGCCATCGCCGGGCCGTGGTTTTGAGCGGCTTCCCAAGCCGGATCCCGGTGATCTCTTCTTCGACATGGAAGGCGATCCCCTCTACGAGATGGGGCTCGAATACCTCTTTGGCTTGGTCCACTACGATGCGGACCAACAGAGGTTCACGGCCTTCTGGGCGCACAATCGCGAAGATGAAAAGAAGGCATTCGAGAACACCGTCGATTTCATGACCGCCCGTCTCGTGTCTCATCCTGCCGCCCACATCTACCATTATGCCAGTTATGAAGAGTCGGCCTTGAAGCGCCTTGCGATGCTTCACGGCACCCGGGAACTAGAGGTCGACAATTTGCTGCGCCGGCACAAGCTCGTCGACCTCTACAAGGTTCTGCGCGAAGCCGTGCGCATCTCGGAGCCGCGCTATTCGATAAAGAACGTCGAGGCCTTCTATCTTGATAGCGCGAGATCTGGAACAGTTACCACGGCGGGCGACAGCATCATCATCTATGAGCGCTTCCGACGCCTCGGCGAAAAAGCCCTGCTCGACGAAATCGAGGCCTACAACAAGCTTGATTGCCAATCGACCGCGAAGTGCCGGGATTGGCTGGTCACGCTGCGTCCTGCCACTATGCCGTGGCCCACGGAGATCGCGCCGGAGAAGGCCGATCCCGCGCGCGAGCAAAAGCGTATCGAGGCGGAGCAGCGCACCGCCGCACACGTTCAGGCACTCACAACGGGATGCGCGCCTGAAGATCGGCCGTGGCGGACCCTGCTGGCCTATTTACTCGAATTCCACCGGCGTGAGGCCAAGCCGAAATTTTGGGCGATGTTCACGCGTCAGGAAATGACCGACGAGGAATTGATCGATGACGCCGAGTGCATCGGCGTTCTTAGGCCAGATCCCGCGCGTCCACCGCGCCCGGAAAAGAGATCGATGGTCTATTCCTTCACGTTTCCGCTCCAAGACTTCAAGATGCGCGTCGATGATGAGGTCCTGCGGGCCGGGACGCTCGAGCCGGCCGGCGAAGTCTTCGAACTGGACGAAGACGGAAGGCGCATCTCCTTGAAGCTTGGGCCGAAATGTCCACGCCTTGCCGATGGCGCGTCGCTCATTCCCAAAGGCCCTCTTGGAGACCTCGTTTTACGAGGGGCCGTTCATCGTTATGCCGAAGCCGTCATCTCGGGCGATCTGAACTGCTACCGAGCGTTGACCGACATCATGAAGAAGTCGGCGCCCCGACTCGTGAAGCAGGCGCAAGGCGCGCCAGTCATTGCTCCGGGTGCAGACCTTCTGGACGGATCGGTTCTCGCACTAAAGCGCCTTGATCAAAGCTACATGCTTATTCAAGGACCACCCGGTGCCGGCAAAACTTATACCTCATCACACGCAATCGTCGCCCTTTTGGCGGAGAAGAAGCGCGTCGGCGTTGCCTCCAACTCGCATAAGGCCATCAATAATCTGCTGAAGGACGTTGAAGCCGTCGCGAAAGAGAAGGGCATCCGCTTCAGCGGAATTAAGGGTTCAACCAAAGAGGAGCAGCATTTCCAGGGAACGATGATTACCAATGCGGAGAACAAAGACGCGGCGGCGGCCCAAGCCAATCATCAGCTCATTGCCGGGACCGCTTGGCTCTTTGCGCGGCCTGATCTCGATCAGACGCTCGACTACCTCTTCATCGATGAAGCAGGCCAAGTGAGCCTTGCGAATGTGATTGCGATGGGGGTAGCCGCGAAAAATGTCGTTCTCGTTGGAGATCAAATGCAACTGTCCCAACCCATTCAGGGGGCCCATCCGGGCGGCTCTGGCATCTCCGGGCTCGATCACTTGCTCGCCGGCTTGGCAACCGTTCCGCCCGACAGGGGCATCTTCCTGGCAACTACCTTCCGGATGAATCCCGGTATTTGCAAATTCATCTCAGATGCTGTCTACGACGGCCGTCTCGTATCCGACCCATCCGCCAAACGGCAAACGATCGACGTCGGGGATACGAAGGATGAGGCGCTCGCTGCGACCGGACTACGCTTCGTTCCCGTCGATCATGCCGGTTTTGCGCAACGGTGCCCGCCGGAGGCCGATCGCCTCAAGAAGACTTACGACACATTGCTTGGCAGAACGTGGGTCGACCAGAAGGGCACCAAGAAGACGATCGGCGTCGACGATATTTTGGTCGTAACGCCTTATAACATGCAGGTCAACCATCTGCGCGACGTCTTACCGAACGGCGCTCGTGTTGGGACAGTCGACAAAATTCAAGGACAGGAAGCCGCCGTCGTATTGATTTCGATGACCACCTCGTCCGGCGAGGATATGCCGCGGAACATTGAGTTTTTATACAGCCGCAATCGTCTCAATGTGGCGATCAGCCGGGCGCGATGCCTTTCTGTTGTCTTCGCAAGCCCGCGTCTTCTGGAAATACCCTGCAATACGATCGAGCAGATGCAGCTCGTGAATACGCTTTGCTGGGCCAAACATTATTCTGATGCGTCCGGGGCATCCAGAGCCGCCAACTAGATTGCTTGTCTTCACGTCTGCCTAGGCTCGGGGGGACCCATGCTTCAGAAGCAACTCGAAAAATCGACCTTACGGATCTTGAGTGCCTGCTTGGTGTGGCGCGGGAAGGGGCGGCACACGGTGTAAACCTGGACGGCGTCACTTCCTCTATTCGGGTCCTTCGATAGCGGAAAGCCACGGCCGGGCAGGTATTTCGGCCGGAACAGCCAAGCGTTGCCTTTCGGCTGCTGTCCTGCAAACCTCCAAGCCCGGCGCGCCTGAGAGCATTCCGCGGGGCTGCCATTCTTTCTCGGATTAGCAAACGCATGGGAAGGCGGAAGCCGCTCCCATGAAGTCCGCATTGGTTTCGCGGCCGCTCGAATTCTCCATGTGGAGAATGACGCGCCGCTCGAGTCAGTTTCAAAGCCGGAGATTGACTCACCCTTGTTCGGGGGTCGAAACGTTGCCGAAACGCTGGCGAAGCTCCATGCCCACGTGCACATTTTCAGGCTGGTCCTTCATGCCCTGGTCACTTTCGAAGCTATCTTCGAGCACGCCGCGCTTTTGGACGCGCTGGAGCGGCGGGACGTAGAGGCAAGTCACGCGACCATGAAGCTTCACGTCGAGGCTTCCTTGGCTCGCGTTCTCAGTCTGCGCCGATGATCCGACCGAAGCGAAACGTCGACGGGAAATCCGGTCCGAGCGCAGCCGTGGCAGGTCACCGCGGCGGCTGCGCTGTCCGATAGGCTCGCGAACCGTCCTCTCAGGATGCCGAAGCCGTTTCGCGGATCGACGCGAGGAATCGATCGATCGTCAGCACCTCGTGGCCGAAGGTCGGATAGGAGATGTCGATCGCGGCGCGGTGCGCCTCGGGCGTGAACTCCGCGACAGCATCGGTCAAGAATGTCAAGTGATAGCCCGCCTCGGTGGCGTGGCGGCCCGTTCCCTCGACGCACGTCTGCGACGTCAAGCCGGCGAGGATCACCTTGTCGATACCGCGCTTCTTAAGCTGTTCGTCCAGATCCGTCCCGATGAAGGCGTTGAACGTGCGGTGACGGCCGGCGATGATGTCTCCCTTCTGGGGACGGAACGGTTCGTAGAAATCGGAGCCGGGCTCACCCATCCAGAACATGTGTTCCTTCATGGCACGCTGCATCCGGACGGGAACGTGCTTCACGTCGTCGAAACTGTGCTCGTGAAGACCATGGGGAGCGTACACGATCTGCAGTCCCGCCTTGCGGGCGCCCGCGATCAACCGGGTCAGATTGGGGACGAGATTCACCTGGGCCATCTGATCCTTGATGCCCGGATAGATCTTGCCGTCAGGCGACAGGAAATCGTTGAGAACGTCGACGAGAACGAGCGCCGAATCGTTGGCCGTATAGATCGTGCCTGCCATTACCATTGCCTCTTCATGATGTTGTCGAAGGTCGGTCGGCCGATGCCAGGACACGCCATTCGTGTTACTTCATTATTTGAAGTTAAGAACAATTACTCTTCCGGGGCGAGCCGGTCAATGGGGCGAACAAATAGATGTCTGTTCAACTCTATTTGAACTGGCATTGGCTCGGCGGTTTCGTACACAGCCGGAATTCAAGCGAGGAGCTACACAATGGACTATCGTCGACTTGGGCATTCCGGCCTGCGCGTCCCGGCGCTCAGCCTAGGTACCGCCACCTTCGGTGGCGGCAACGACTTCTTCAAGGCGTGGGGTTCCACGGACGCGTCCGGCGCGGCGCGACTGATCGACATCTGTCTCGATCACGGCCTGTCGATGTTCGACAGCGCGGACGTCTATTCGGGCGGGCTTGCCGAAGAGATCCTCGGCCAGGCCATCAAGGGCAAGCGGAATGAACTGCTCATTTCGACGAAGTCCACCTTCCCATCCGGCGACGGACCGAACGACTACGGCTCTTCACGGCAACATCTGGTGTCGGCGGTCGAAGGCTCATTGAGGCGTCTGCGGACCGATTACATCGACGTGTTCCATCTCCACGGTCAGGACTACAATACACCCGTTGAAGAGACGCTTGGCGCGCTCGACGCTCTCGTTCGTTCCGGCAAGATCCGCTACGTCGGCTGCTCCAATTTTTCCGGCTGGCACCTGATGAAGTCGCTTGCGGCCGCCGATCGCTTCAACCTTCCGCGGTACGTGGTGCATCAAGCCTATTACTCGCTCCTGAACCGCGACTACGAGTGGGAGCTGCTCCCGCTCGGGCGAGACCAGGGCGTCGGCGCCATGGTCTGGAGCCCGCTCGGCTGGGGCAAATTGACCGGCAAAATCAGGCGTGGAGTCGCCGCGCAGCCCGGCACCCGCGCGCACGACATCGCTGGCACCGGACCTTATTTCGACGACGAGCGGCTGTTCCGGATCGTCGACGCGCTGGATGCCGTCGCCAAGTCGATAGGCAGGAGCATTCCGCAAGTCGCTTTAAATTGGCTGCTGCAGCAACCGACGGTCGCCAACGTCATCGTGGGTGCGCGGGACGAGAAGCAGCTCGTCGAAAACATCGGCGCGGTAGGCTGGACCCTTTCCGCCGAGCAGCTCGCCCAGCTCGACGCGGCGAGCAAAGTCGCTCCGCCATACCCTGTCTGGCACCAACGCGACTTCCCTATGCTCAACGAGCGGAACGGACCAGCCCACTAAATGTAACTTCAAAAACAAAAGCGACGTTGACAACAGCTCTTCCGTCGTCCTATTGGTGGCCGGTGCCATAGGACGGCGGCTTCGGCTCCGGCCTCGGCAGGCTCTCGGAGATTCCGGAAGATGACCGCACAAGCCGACCGCAAAGCCGTCGAGCAAACAGCCGATCTGTTCGACGCGACGCTCGGCGCGCGTCGGCTGCAAGAGCGGTACAGATCGGAAACCACGACGGTGACCGGTCCATGGAACGCGGTGATCGCGACTCTTCTCAACCATCGCTCGGTCAGGGCGTTTTCGGACGAGCAGGTGTCCGACGAGATTTTGGAACGCGCGATGGCCGTCGCGCAGTCGGCCGCGACATCCTCCAACCTTCAGGCATGGAGCGTCATCGCCGTCCGTGACGCCACCAAAAAAACGCGGCTGGCCGACCTTGCAGGTTCGCAGGCCTACGTGGCCAATTGCCCGCTCTTTCTGCTCTGGTTGGTGGACCTGTCGCGTATCGAACGGATCGGCGACGAAAACGGGCGCGAGACCGACGCGCTTAAGTACACGGACACGTTCCTGTCGGGCTTGATCGACGTTTCGTTGGCGGCGCAGAACGCGGTATCCGCATTCGAGTCGCTCGGATTAGGAACGACATACATCGGCGGGATGCGCAATCGTCCGATGGCCGCCGCAAGCGAGCTGGACCTGCCGGCAAGCGTCATGGTCGCGTTCGGGATGTGCGTCGGTTATCCCGATCCCAAGGTCAATACCGCGATTAAACCGCGGCTACCGTCCGAGCTCGTGATCCATCGAGAGAAGTACAGGCATTCGATCCCGGACGCCGTCCTCGCGGAATACGACGCGCGCGCTCGTTCGTTTCAGGTCGAACAAGGAATGAAGCCGTCTGGCTGGACGGACCAGGCGCTGGAACGCATGCGCGGACCGGAAGCGATGAGCGGGAGAGACAAGCTCAAGGACGAGATGACCGGGCTTGGCTTTCGAATGCTTTAAGTGTGTCGTCGACGTCTTCACGCGTCCGAACAACCAGAACGAATAGGGAGTAACGGACCATGACCAAGAAGTCCGCAGTCGTCGTCGGAGTGGGATCGGAGCAGGGCTTGGGCGCGGCACTCTGTCGCCGTTTTGCTCGCGAAGGATACCATGTCTTCGTCGCCGGACGATCCGCCGAGAAGATCGAGCGAGTCGTTGACACGATCGTCGACGAAGGGGGAGCCGCGGAGGCCATAAAGGCGGATGCGTCGAGCGAGCGCGAGGTGGCGCAATTGTTCACGAAAGCGTTCGCTCCCAGGACGAGCCTCGATGCGCCCGATCTAATCGTCTTCAATGCCGGAAACAACAAGCGCATGCCATTTCTGAAGATTACGGCGGCGACGTTCGAGGATTTCTGGCGGAGCGGGTGCTTCGCAGGTTTTCTGGTCGGCAAGGAAGCGATCACGAATCTTCTCCCCTTGAAGCGCGGAACGCTGATATTCACCGGCGCTTCGGCCAGCCTGCGGGGGCGAGGCGGCTTCGCGCACTTCTCCGCCTCCAAAGCCGGTCTGCGCATGGTCAGCCAGAGTCTCGCGCGCGAATTCGGCCCACAGGGAATCCACGTGGCTCATGTCGTCATCGACGGAGGCATCGACGGTGAGCGACTTCGCACGTCGGCTCCCGCGCGCGTGGCGGAGTTGGGCGAAAACGGCCTTCTGAAGATCGACGCGATCGCTGATGCCTACTGGCACATCCACGGGCAGCATCCGTCCGCCTGGACGCAGGAGTTGGATCTACGGCCCTTCGTCGAGGTGTTCTAGCTACCGCAGGCTTCTTCCAAACGAAGCTTCGTTCACGGGCAGGTCGTGAACCCAGTGGTGGTAGCGGTCGAAATTACCGGCTCGATGCCGCGGGAGCTCGACGCTCAACTCGGGTATACAGGGCTCCTCAATCGACCGCCGATCGCCTGCGGAGACGCTCGGACAAGGCAACCGTGCCAAATGAGTTCTCGAAATGGCGACGGCGCTGAGGTATTGAAACGCCTTCTTTTCGACTCGGTGTCGTGATCCACCAATGATCGCAATCAGTTGCTTGCGTTGGCGAGCTCGCCGAACTTTGCCGACCGCAAGTCGATCAACTAGGCAACGCCCTAGTGTCGATGTCGCGCAAATTCACGAACAATCGGACGAACGAGTGCGGACCGTGCCTGCGAACCGCTGCAACAGGCGGACGTAGCTCTCACACGAAAACGGTGGAAAAGGGGATCCGTGATGATCGCTGCCTCGAATGTCTTTGAACCGGTCGCCTGCAAATCGCGTAATGGAAGTATCGGCTTCCGCCGATAAGCGTGCGCGCCTCCTTGCGATGCCAGATTGTACGGTGTCATATTACCGCAGGAACTCCGGCGTTTTTCGGACGTTGATGCGACGCCCGCATCACCGCTCGAATCTGGACTTGCGCGCCGAGCGATCTTGGCCCACATCTGTCAAGTGTTTTGTTCCGCGTGAGCTGCGGAGGCTTAAGCTATTGTTAATGAAGGAATTTTAAATTCAGAAGGATGCTCCGATGCGCAGGTACTTGAGAATGACCACCAAAATACCTGACCAGAGCCCGGCCGAAACTCTCCAAGTGGAAGGCCGTGCGGATGCTCCGACGAAGCCCGATGTTCCGCGCAACCAATACGGGCGGACTTGGGAAGAGCATCGCCTGTATGTCGAGGAACAGTTGCGCGGGGCATTGACCGAAGAGCAGTTCGCTCACGAGATGGCGATCCAACGGCGCCAATTCGAGATCTTTTCCGGTTTCATCGCGGAAGTCGACGGGCGACAAGCTCAGTTGCAGCGATCGTTCGACGCTACGCCCCCCGATCGTCACGCAAGAATCCTAGAAGCAGCGAGACGATCCTGGAAGTGATGCCGGCCGGCGGCGGGATTACCCCAACTTGCGGGCGGCGCTCCTCTGCAGGCTTTGTGGTCACGAACCTCTCCTCGACGAGAATACGCCAGTCCGCTTCGAGCAACGCCACAGTGCCGTCGAGCCTTTCATCGGCAGGTTCGAGGACCTTGCCGTCGAGCTTGCGCAACAACTTTCCATCAGGCCCTTTCCAGAGGTCCGACCGAATCTCGGCCGCTTGACCGACAATCGGATCGAACAGCGATAGATCCCTGTCGCTCTCGATCGACAACACTCCCTGAAAGATCTTGCGCTCGTCGATCACGGGAATGGCCCAGCACCACGCCCGATCCTTCCATTTGACCGCGTCCCGGTAGCGGTTCATTCGTTCGCCCATGAGCTCCTTGAGGACGTCGGCCCGGGCGAATTGACTGCGGCCGGTCTGTGCGGCCCAAGCGGTCATGCTGGATCCGAAAGGCAGAACGAGACGATCGTCGAGATGATCGCGCCCAAAACCGTAGGTGAACTTGATACGCATGGCCTTCGAGGGACCGTCGCGTTCGGACCAGAATACCCGGATGATGCCCTCGGAGACCGGATTGTTCGGATCCCGTCGGTTGCGCAACGACGCTTCGATCGCTTGGCACACGTTGTTGAAGGCGATCTTCCGGCGCCAAAGCAGGTTGGTGGTCCAGACGTATGCCTCTTGCTTGAGAAGCTCGATCTCCGCCTTCGCCCTCTCCGCGGATATGTCGAATTCGAGGAGACCGATGCGAGGTTGCAGCGGAAACTTGTCGAGCCGATCGCTGAAGTCGAGATCGAGAGAACGGCCCCCGAAGGCGGCAGTTCTGCCGACGTTCATAGCGATCCGAAGCGGCCAGAACAGGGATAGGCGCGGCGTAAGCAAAACGATGCGCGCTTTGCCGATCGCCCTCATAATGGCTCGCAGTTGTCGGTTCGAGAACTTCTTGTCCCATTTCGCCAGTCTGCGCGCACGCGCATCGAAGAAGGGCTGCATCCAGGTGTCGTGTTCGCGGGACTCGATGCCGACCGCAAGAATGCGGCAATCCGGATCGCGCGTGCGGTGTCTACGAAAGAGCCACGCCGGCAGAGTACTGATGAGTCCTCCATCGAAAAGCACACGCTCGCCGTCGGATATCGAGCGGAAGGCGAACGGAATCGCCAACGACGCGGTCACGGCCTTCGCGACCGAGAACGAGCCGTGCTCTTCGGTGGTGAAGACGGCCACGTCGTTCCTGACGATGTCCGAGGCGACGATGCTCAAGGAGAGCCCGGTTGCGGCATAAAGGTCATCGAAGGTGACTTCGGTTCGGCCTACCATGGCATCAGGTCGATACTTGCGGAGGATCGCCGCGAAGGCGTCATTTAAGTCGATCTGCAGATTGCCGCTGCTCACCGTTCCCTTGCAGAAGCGACGGATGGCGCTCACGATCCAGTACCCTGCGGCCAAGCCGCAAAGAACGCGCAGAGCCAGGAGGCAGATCGGAACGTCGTGGTAAAGGACCGAAATACGGTATCCGATCAGGTCGAAGAACGCGGATTTGGCCCATGAGATCATCGCTATTCCTCTGACGGCGATCGCCGTGACGAGAAGAGAAACGAGTAGGGTCAAACCCGGATGAAAGGCCGCAGAGAGCTTCCAGGAATAGTGTCTCTTCTTCCTGCGGCGCTTGCTTTTGTCGACGGCCCGCAAAATCGTGTTGGAGAGAGCGAAGCAGAAATTCGCGACGAACCAGAACAGGAGAAAGACGATCTCTTCCGCCCCTTGACGCTTGAATATATCCGCATCGTCGAGCCAGAAGTAGAATAGGGAAAAGACGACGCTGGCGACCACGATCCAGAAAAACATGTCGCCGGTCGGATAGAACCACGACTTCGCCCTTTGCGGCCAAGGTCGATTTTCCTCCCTGATGAAGCGCCATGCCTTTTCGGCAAGCGGTCCGGCGGACCCACCGATCGATTTGAGGTACTTCAGACGGCGCCACTCTCTCATTCCGAAGATGTCGTAGAAATACTCGACGCCAAGGACGTCGCATAACGGCACGCGTCCCTCCCGATCTATCAAATCCTCGGCCTTGGCGCCGGCCGCAATGAAGGCCGCGACGATGGCACCCGCCGACGAGCCCGCAACGGCGGTCAGGCGGAAGCGATCTTTGCCGAGATCCGAAGGAACGTCGCAAGGTGTCGGGTCAAATGGTTTCGCCACCAGTTCGTTCAGGACGCCCCATGCCGCGACATGCGCGATGCCTCGAGCGCCACCCCCCTCCAGGACCAGAAAAAGCTCGGTCTCGGTCGCTTCGGCCGGGCTCTCGACTTCTCCGCGTTCGGCCGTTCCAATCGTCTCGCTCATAGATTCGGACATCCCTGAATCGTCCTCGGCCAAGCTCTTATGTCGCTGGGGAAAATGTCAGATCGGCGACCTCCGAAAACCTAGTGAAGCCCCTAGGACGGCCTCCAATCGGAGGAGGGCATGGGCGTTCCGCTTGACCATTTCAGAAGCGGAGATCGCCCTCTTGGCGCCCAAGATCACATCCGATGTCCCCGGCCCAATCGCGAAGATTGCCGGGACGATAGCGCCGGTCCTCTCGACAGCGCCTGAAGACGGAGGCGTCGATCGTGCTCCGAATGCTCTGCCGTCTTTCGATCGGGCGATAATCGCGGCTGCTGACGAGACCGAAGCTGCCGCCGAGAAATCTCCTGTATGTATCGTGAAGCGAATAGTCGTGCTCATCGCCGGTCAACGGCTGCAGCGTCGTGAAATGGAGCCCGGCGGCGGCGGCTTCCTGCTGCATCCAGAGCAGCGGCACGTTGGAAATCATCCCGCCGAGATGTCCGCCGCCGACGTCGCAATGATCGCCGGCGAACCAACGCTGCTCGATGTCGACGTGATTCTCCCGCTCCGGGCGGAGTTCGAAATGCTCGACGCGGTAGGGCTCGCGGTGCTCGTCGATGGCGATCGCTTGGCGGATCGTGCGGCATGATCGCGTGCTCATGATCTCGTGGAAGAGATTTTCGGATCGACTGAAGCCGCGGATATTGCCCAAGGGGATGTCCAGGTACCGGACCGTATCCCAGACTCCCAGGAACCGGACTTCCACCGACCTCGTGCGATCCAGGAATCGTCGTTCTTCCACGGTCAGCAGGCGATCCATCGACGCTAGTTCGGACCTGCGGGGGACGACGTCCGGCCTCCGGTATCGTTCGAACAGCTCCGCGACGATCGGTGCGTCGGACTTCACCGAGAGGCCGCAACGATCGAGAAATCCCACGAGCGATCTCGCTTCGAACGCACCACGGCTGAAGCCGAGGACATAGATCTCATCGCCCGGAGAATAGCTTTCGGCCAACCATCGATAGGCCCTTCTGACGCGGTCGTTGATTCCTTTTCCGAAGGCCCCGATCAATCTGCTCATCCTGCTGGTGCCGACGCCTACGACGTACTCCTTCTCCTGCGATACGCCTGCCGGATCGAACGGCGCGAGCAACTCGGCGAGACGCCAAACGTTGGTATGATGCTGCGGTACGTTCCAAGTGCCATCCATTAACACGCAGAGCCGCTTCATGACGCCGTCCGGAAAATGTTCTGAAAAGTCTTCGGGTCGCTCGATCCCGGGAATCTACCCGAGCGGAAGTAGCCCCCCAAGGCCCAGAACGAAGAGTTGAAGCAGCGCCAAAGCGCTCGATCCGATCTTTGTCGCCCTCAAGGCTGCGAGCAAGCCCACGGACGCGTCGGTTATGACGGAAGGTCGTGTCAACAGGACGAAAATAAGAGCGTCTTCGAACAGATCCGCCAGAGCGTAAAGCGCGGGAAGCGCCAACCATGCCACAATGGGGACCTTGCCGAGAGGATTGCCGGTGACGATCCCCGAGCTCGCGAGCGTGTAGGCCGCGAGCGCGAGAAATCCGCCGAAGGCGAAAATATAGAACAAGTCGATCGGCATCACTCTGCGGGCATAGGCCCTCGCATAAGCCGAAGTACCGGTGGCGGTAGCCCAGGCCCGGAGGGATTTAGCGTCGATGGGGACGGGCGGGGCGCCCGGTTCTGAGGGAATGCCGCCGGGGCGTTCGAGGAAGCGGGCAGAGACCGCAGCCCCGACGCGGTTCGCCGGCGCGAGCACGGGTACGATGAATGGGGTGGCTATCGCCGCGGCCGCAGACAAGATGATCCAGAGCATCGATGAAGCCTCAATTGGCCTGACGGGGACGTTGCACGACCAGCGTCGCATGCCCCTTGTCGTTCCGATAGAAGCGGTCGTAGAGCCAGGGCAGACCCCACACCGCCTCGTTGACGTAGATGAACAACTCTCCTGGACGCTTCGGCACGATCTCGACATTCAGCGCGTTCGACTTCGGATCGTCCGCTTCGAGAACCGTTTCGTCGCTTCCGATCGAGCCTACACGGGCGATGACCTTGAAGCGTTCGACGAACAGATGCCGCTTCAATGGCCAGATCATGACTTCCCTGAGCTTCGCCCACGCTCCGGTCGAGGACGCTCCGCGCGTGCTCACCACGCTGCCGTCGGCGTCTCTCCACGCCGTCGTTTCGTAGTCGTCGTCGCGGGGAGACGGTGCGAGGACGGCGATTTGGTATTTCTGACCTTCTTCAAGCCAGATTCCCGTCTTGTGGCAGACCTCGCCGATGTCGAACCTCTTCGCCTGGCTGGAGATCGGCTCCTTCTCGCAGATCGCCGGGCAAACCCCCAAGCCAACGAAGCGGCTCGACGCTGGCTTGTTTCTCTCGGCTGGTACCGTGACGCTACATACCGGGACAGGGGATGCTAAGCTTCCGCCGCAGACAGGTTGCCCTTCGCCGCAGAATACCTCGCGTCCGTTGCTGCAGCTGGGTCGGGCCCCTGGTGCCGTGCATGTGGCGAGACCGGGCGATAGACATGCCTGAAGTCCAATGTTCTCGACGGGCTTTCCGTGTTCGCCCAGTTCGTCGCTTTCGATCGCCCGCGTGATGGAGGCGCTTTGCTCACACGCCCACCCGTTCGCCTCCTCCACGCTGAAGGCGAGGTGACTGACGAACAGCACGCCCAGCAACAGAAACGAAGCGGCGAAGATCAACGGCAAGAAGAACAGCTTCGTCCATCGCACCAGAGTCCGGTAACCACCCCAAGACCTGAGGTGGTAGACCAGTCCTGCAGGAGCAAGGAGCGCGATGACCGTCGCGATCGCGATAGCCTTCAAGGAGGTACCGACATGATGGTCGAGAAATTGCTCGCCTCCCTTCGTGAGCCGGAGCGTCGGAGGGAGGTGGGCGTGAATGACGATGTAGATCGCGATCATCGCGACGGGTATGCCGAGCCAAGCTACGAACCTGGAGCGCGGTGCTTCCGGCCCGGAACGCCATACCCGCTCCATAAGGTCGCTGATCCGACTTCCGAGACGGACGCCCAGCCAGATCAGCAGAGCGACGAGCGCACCGACGAGGAGAAAGTGGGCCGGGTCGCGAGCATAGGCGTCGATCCAGATCGTCAGCGCGCTGGGCAGGACCTGTCCGGCCGCTCTGATGATCCCCGAGACCAGAGTCCAGCCGTTGTCGAATTCTCCGGATGAATGAATGGTCCGGGACAGCGGGTAGACCGCCAGATAGAGAGAGGCGAAAACCGTGATGAAATAGACGATTCGCCTGCGCCAGACGAAATTCCAGATCTCCTCCTGTTTCGCATGGCGTGCTTTCGCCTGATCGTCGCTTTCGATCGTCGAGCGTGGCCCGACTCCACCGTCGGAGAGAACCTGGTAATCCTCGGGGATGCCGATCGGCGCGTACCGGTGGGCTCCCAGCTGCGCCCGCAGGATCGCGGTCTCGTGGATGGTTGGAAGGCCGTTCTCCACGCGATCGCCCTTGCGCCAGGAGAAGCGTACTCGGCTCAGGTCCGCGATCCGCCGAGGACCGTACCTGTAGTAACCTCCGAGCCCGTTTCTGGAGTCGTACAACCTCCCGTCCTTGTCGCGATGCCATTCTGCGAATGCCATCATGTCGGGATCCGGATTCGTCGGCTGGTTGGGGACCGTCTTGAAGTTCAGACCGTGGCCCTGCGCCTCCTTCATGATCCAATACAATGGGATGTAAGCGAGCGAGTCGTCGGGATAGCCGCCGCCGACGTTCGAATGCACGCCCGAGAACCACACCTGTTTCAGCCGTCCAGGCGGTACGTTCTTCTCGTTCCAGAGCACCGGGTGGAAGGTCGTCCGCTCGTCATCGAGCGACAGAGCATGGCAGGCGCAACGGATCTTCTCGTTGAAGTCGCGATTGGGGAGTTCGAGGGGCCAGATGTACTGGCTGACGCCGCGCGCCATCTCGTCGACCGGGAGACCGTAGGCAGCGACGGTATCCCAAAGACCGACGAATTCGACCGTCCCGAGCTCCCGGTTGTCCGCCTTCCGGTATCGCTTTCCCAACGCGGAGAGGAACAGATCGCGGATATTCCTGAGCGGCTGTTCCACATGAAGAAACGTGTGAAATCGTTCCGCGCGGTAAGCGCGATACGCCATCTTGGCGTTTTCATACAATTCCGCGTCGGTCGCGCCTTTCACCAGTCCCTGGTTCAGAGCCAAGCCCAGGACGATGCGTATGGTGAAGGCGCCGCGGCTGAACCCGAACGCGTAGACCTGATCGCCCTCCTCGTAGTTGGCGCATAGAAATTTGTAGATATCGAGCACGTTGCGTTTCAGCCCCCAGCCGAACGCGCCACCGAGGATCGCGAGGGGCTTGAACGACGAGGTCCCGACGCCGTCGTCGTAGAATGCCACCTGGTCGTTCGATCTCAGATCGAGGCTTTCGAAAATCCTCCAGACATTGGATTTCCAGACCTTGCCGGCGGCGTTGCCAGTGCCGTCGGACAGAAGGATTATCCGCTTGGTCATCGAACGCGCTCCACTGGACGGGGCGGCCGTGCGCTCCATGGCATCGTGCCGAGCAGTGCCGTCATGACGACGATCGGCGCCAAAGCGAAGGCTTTCCCCCGCCGATGCCCGGGGGGGCCCCGCTACTGCTTTTTTGCGGCACTACCGATTGCACTGAGAAGGGAGCTTCCTATCCCCAGGAGAGCCGACCAGCCATTGGTCGCGCCGAAGCCGGCGACCACTAGAGGAATCACCGTCGCGAGCGTTCCCACCAAGGGGCTCGATCCGCCGGTCGGCGCATTCGTCACCGTGCTGAACGGAGGAGCGAGAAGGCCGATGGCCTGAAGAAGGGATGTGATCCCGAGGCCCGCGGCGCCGATCTGAACGCTCGGTTTCGACGTGACCGAGCCGTCTGACGCCGGCGGCGGCTGGGTGGTGGCGGCAGCGGTAGTCGTGCGTGCCGGGACGGATTGCCCGGTCAGTCTCTGCAGCAACAGGGGGAGAAGTGCACTCAAGACGGTGTTGATCGATTGCTGCGGTTGAGAAGTGGAGCGGTTGGTCGGCGTCGGCATGTTCACAGGTACCGTTGCCGTACCGGTCGGAACGGGCTGGGTCGGGGGCGCGACGATAGCTCCCAGCAGTTGGCCAACGTCAATCGGCTTGTTGGTCTGCAGCGCCTGAAGCAGGATCGGAAGCAGGACGCCGATGGGGTCGACCGTCTGGCCCGGCTTTGCGGGGTCGGTAGTCATCGGATTCTCCTTCAGGATCAGAGCCATGATCAACGCCAACACTTGGTACGCGTCCACCGGCGAGGTGGCTGGGGCAGGCGGTGTCGTCGTCTGCGGGACGGTAACGGCAATCAGATTCGCGTCGGGTGCAAGCGAGATGCCGAGAGCCGCCGCGGTTTCCGGGCCGACCTGACCATCGACCGTCAGTCCTTCCCGCTCCTGAAATTGAGCGACCGCGCTTTCAGTGTCGGTCCCGAATCCGCCGTTGACGACGCCCGGGTTGAAGCCCTTCGCGAGCAGAGCCGTCTGTATCTTCGCGACCACGCCAGAATCCATGTCCGCGGCGCCGCGCCAATAGATCGACGTCGGAGGTTCGACCGCGACCGCGCCGGCCGGCCCGTACGCGATGCCTGGGATCAGAATTCCGGCGTCCCAGTGCCTGTCGTGGACCGTGTCGGCCACGACCCCGTAACGCGCTCCTTTCGCTTCGACCGTTCCGCCCTTTCCGTCGCAGAGTACGATATGTCCCATCTTGCCGGGACCCGGTGGATAGCGAAGCAGAATGCCGCCGATGGTCGAAGCCGCCTGGTCGACGGACACCTGCTTCCCCAAACGCGCGAGATCGATCTTGAACGCGCCCGTATACGCATCGGCCTTGGCGGGAGATGCGGAATCGTCGACGCATCCATAGAGAGTATGGCCTTCCTGGAAGATGAGCCAGGAGATGAACTCGGCGCAGTCCCAAGGCCCCTTGTAGCCCGCGTCGTCCTTGGGGACCTGGACGTTGACGTATTGCTCCCCGATGTGTTCGCGGGCACGCTTGAGCATGCCTTCACCGGAGGGGACCCCCGCGATCGGATTGACCGCCACGGGCGCGGGACGGCCGTTGAGGTAGACGTCCGCGCTGCCGGCCTTATACATGTCATGCGCTTGACGCCATTGTTCTTCGCTCAAGTTGGTCCCGCGACCCGACTCCCTCGTCGCAATCGCCTTAAGCAACGCGATAGCCTGATCGCGGTCCTCCAACATCTGCTTGGTGAGGATGCGGGACGGGTCGTATCCGGGGACGCCGAACCCGTTCGCGCCCGTCCACTTCGTGCCCGCCTCACCGATCGACATGCCGGTATAGTTGCGGTTGAGCAGGTCGAAATTGGCTGCCGCTCCATTCACCGGGTGCGGGAAGAGGGCGATCTTGTAGCGATCGTGGTCTATCTTGCCGAAGCCGAGTTGGCCGAACCTGGCCGCCTCCTTGCTCGGAAACTGTGCTCCCGGGTTCTTGTACCTGAACGAGGCCGGCTGGCCGTCGACCGGCAACGTCTGCTCGTTCGTGGCCGTTCCCGGATTCGTGGATCTACCGATCCCGTCGGTCATTGCGGCAACTCCAGGGATGCGCGCCTCGCCGGCGCGTTCACGGACGTCTCGAGCCGATCGCTTCGGCCCTACTTGGAATTTTAGCGGGGAACTGGGGACCGCATACTAGGGGAAGCCCTAGGAACCTCTTCACGTTGCCCTTGCCTCCCGATGCGGAGGGGGCGATCCTAAGGTTGCAGCGATCAAGACACTTGGTCGAGCTAACTTGCGTACACAAGGCTGAGAACGTCTGGGGCTAGTCCGTCTTTATACCTTCGTCCTTATTCCGGGCACGTGGCACCGCTTCTTGCCTGGCATTGCTTCGGGTGCGCGCCTCGTCGCGGACCTGAAGGGCCGGGCTTGCGGCGCGCAAGTGTTAGAGAGGCGCAGGCGCTCCGACTTACGGGAACGAGACCGAGACCGTTACGAGTAGGTATTGATCGCACTTAGTCTCCACCGACGATGGCGTGAAGGTCGCCCTCATCGACCGCTCAGAACTATCGCGACAGCCCCAAATCGGCATGCTGGCGTGGGAGTGCAACGCATTCGAGCACGCTAATCAAACCCGCAACGACTGGTTCATTCGGTAGGGTTCGCGACGCGACTTCACCAGTATTCTTTTTACGACCGTGGCTGACGCAAAGAGACTTCGGGCCCTGTACTTCAGTCGCCCGAGCTTGTCAGCGCGACGGTGGACGGCGCCAATATTCGTTTCGGTCGGCTCACAGCCAAGCGATCCGCTTCCGCGGCGGCAGTCCTGTCAACGATAACGTCGAGAATTGCAAGGTAGGCTCCGATCATACCGCCAGCGTCGACCTCCTTGGAGCCGTAGATGACGTCCTCAACATCGCCATCGTCGGAGAACTGGTTCTCAGCGGTCATCGCCCCCGCTCGCTCGGATGCTTCTCGGGCATCTATCAGCCGCCCGATTTCCGCCCAGCGGCGAGCCAAGACCGCAAATTTTACCGCTCTTGGTTCCGGTCGGGGGTCGAGCGAAGCGCTCTGCAGGGCATACGCCAGGAGGCGTGCCGCCGTCGAGTTGTCGACGTCGGTCGCCGCCTTCGCGAGAGAAACGAGGAGATCGAACAAACCAACGACTTCGCGGTCGGTTCGCTGCGTCGTTCGCCGGACTGCCCCCCGAGATCCGATGCCCCCGACAATGGTCTTAGGAAGAACGAGATCGGCAGCGACAACCAGCAACGCGCGCGATCTATCTATCCGCTTCAGTTGCAGGTTCAAGGCGGCAGCCGTGCGCAACTGATCGACCTTCGCGTGGAGGGGCGATAGAGCCGACGGCATTCGGGCCCGCTGTTCGACCCGATCAACGAAGGCCGCAGCCTCGCCAGCGAGGCCAAACCTTCCGAGCATGTCGACCGTCTTGAGCTTCATCCGCTCCAAGTCGTCCTTCTCGAAGAAGACGTCCTGATCTGCTTCCATCGCGGAAATTTCATGGGCGATCTCAGCGACCGCCTTCGCCTCTTCTTTCGAATCGAACATAGACACGATGTCCCAGAGGGCGGAGTACTGCTGTTCAGAGCTAGGCTTCCGCCCATTTATCTTGAGTAAGAGGAGGCGACGCGCTTCGATAGGGCTTTTATCGATGATTTCTTTCCACTTGGCGGTCTCGACGAACTGTAGGCCCGCAGGGTGCTCCGGCGGCAGGTCATCGATTGTCTCCTTCAGCGGCGTACCATATCGTTCGAATGCGTCAGGATGGGTTTTCATGCACTGGTCGTAGACCACCGCACCCCACCGGTCAGTCGGTCGCTCTCTATGCGTATTTTCCGCTGTTTTCTCGCAGAAATGTTTATCGAAGCCGGGCAGTTTGCGCAAATCAATCGATGGATCGACTGTGAGTAATACGGAACTACCAAGAAACGCGAACTGCTGGCCCGAGGCGCCAGCTTCGTTCGCCGCCTTCGTGGTTTCTTCGATCTGCTGGCTCGTGGACGCCTGTCCTGAGACGATGATGCCGGCGAGCCCTTGGAGCAGAATCGTGGCTCTGACGCGCTCCCAATTTTCGACCCCTACGGCGACACTTCTGCTGTAGTTTGAAAGCTCTTGCACACCCTTCCAATCGCCGCGGTGTCCTGCGGAAAACGCAAGTACTTGGGCGCTCGTAACCGCAAGCTCGGCTTCGACGATGGTGTCGAGCAGAGGAATTGGCTTGCTCAGCAAGCCAAGCGCCTTGAGGTCTCCAAGGATGTACCCGACGTAATCGTTGTCCCGGTTGGCCAAAAAGCTTGCGTCCATGACGCGGGACACGATAGCCCGAAGCTGAAACGGGTAGCCGGATGGCCAGATGAACGTGTCGAACGAAAGTACGAAGGCAAACACCAGCAGGACATAGCCTGCGATGCTAATGCCGGTTGCGGTGATCCAGAGCCGTAATGGCTGGAAGGATCGGGCGGGTGGGGACTCGAGATACTGCGGCGTCCCGCTTTTTGGTTCGGAGGCCGCCGAGCCGCCAGCAGGCAGAAGCATCGAATGCCGGTTTATGTGGTTGGCGATCAGCGATACGGTGCCAAGCACATCGAAATAGCTCATATGAATTACGGAATTCCACATCTCCCGAGGCATGCTGTCGAGCAGCAAGCGCCCGTCCCCGGAATTCCTGATCTCACGAAGTCGGGCGCGGAATCCCCCGAATGTCCGACGCGCAGCGCTGCTGCTCAATTCGTTCAGCTGATCGAGTGCGGCTGACGCCATTGCCGGCCAACGGTGCAATTTCGCGTTGGGAACGATATCGACCGTTTGGCAATTTAACCCCGAAACGTCCGATCCTTGCAGCCGCTTCATGAGCAGCCACCAGACGAATTGATCCGCGATCGGCGCTATTGCCCGGTCGTAGACCAGTCCGGCTAAGCCCGGTCGCTTCGTTTGGACCATCGCTCCCCTACGTTGTGCGCGAGGAGCTATGTCTGCTGGTCGGGAAAGTGTGGCTCCTAACCCGAGAATCGGCTCGTCATCAGCGTGCCAAAGCGCGAAATGTCCCTTTCCGTAGCGCACGGCGGCCCGATCTTCCGCTTGAGCCTCATTGCGTAGCTGCCACCATCGGCGCGTCCACAGCAACGCGTAGACAAGAAATGTCAAAAGCAGGAGCGCACATCCGAGAAGAAGACCAAAGGAAAGGACGGCGCCGACAAAAGGAACACGATGGAACGAGCCGATGTTGTGGACACCCTCGAATAGGCGGCTGGCCACTGGGACAGTCGCGACAAGCACGAAACAAACGATAGCTAGAAGAAAGGGATACAGAGAGGTCAGTCCATGCCCCAAAAAGGGCGTACCTACTGTGGTCCAGGAGCGAAGCCGCCCCAGACGAACACCACGCATTTCCGCCAATTTCAGTGCATGCCAGATCACGGAGCCGCCGTGGCTATGTGCCACTAAGTGGTATCCCGACCCGAGCCTCTCCGTGGATACAAGCCAGTCGAGCAGCTCCTCGCCCGCTATTCTTCTCTGATATTCTGAATTGCTCCCCAGCCAGGTGAAGTAGTCGTTCCTAACGGCGTCGGTCTTCCACTCGGTGAACCTGAAGCGTTGACCAAGCGCTTCCGAAAGATGTTTTGCGAAGACGCTATGCCGTTGCCACCAGTCGGTCTCATTCTGACGCGGGCCGTTCGGTTGCGTGCCGTGAATGAGATACACGTATTCTTGCTGGGAGGGGCTATTGTCGACGTCGGGCATGATGATGGACGCGATCAGCTAAAGATAGCGAACTGCCCGTCATGCCGCAGCACTCCGTAGCATGCCGGACGGAGATCTTCTCGAATTTCGCGATACTAGAGCTTACGAAACCGCCCTGCAACCCACCGATGCAGCATCGGCTGAAGGCACCATCGAAGGACTACCAACCAATCGACTGGAATAGTTACGCCCGGTGGTTACTTTCCTCTATCGTTGATCACCCGGCGCATGTAGATCGGGCTACTTCGGGTTTCTGCGAGACCGCACCATTCAGAGCGGGAAGCATCGCATGTAAGAGGCGAACAGCTCTTCGTTATTGTAACTCACCAAGTTTGAGGTGATGGCCTGGGCGAGTTCTAGGTCGCCATTCAGAACGCGCAACCACGCCGAAGACTCGGCCGTGATGAGCAACGGCGCTTCTCCGACATGCTTCCCCGGCAAGACCTGCATGTCCTTGCCCCTGATCACAACGGTCATGTCCAAGGGATTTGTCCCAGTAAAGCGAAGATGGGTCACGAGATCGAGGCCCCGGGCTTTGCCACGCTGAAATCCTAAGGACAACGAGAAGATATACGCCTGGATGCTACCGGTATGGCGACCCGAGCCGACACGCTGAATCTTCTTGTGAGGAAACCGCCGCGTCACCGTATCTTCGGCATCCGTATCCGGAATCACATAGACGAATTCATCCTTGTCGATCAGCGGCTTCACCACATCGGCGAAGTGGGCGCCTCGATCCTGGAGAAAGGGGCCGATGACGTCCTCGCCCGCGGGACATGCCGATATGCAATAAGCAGCCTTGTAGCCCGGCTTGAACGAGAGCGACTGCCAGACATTCAGCGTCTCGGTCCGGGAGACGCGCGCGCGGTAATCTCTTCCGTCCTTCGAATCCGCAACCTTCTCAACCCACTGCGCGAAGTTTCCGAGGAAGTCGTGATAATTGTGGGTATGGCACGACAAAAAGTCGAAGCCGCCGTCTGGTTTGATCGCACCGACCGGGCAGGCTGCAACACATAGCTTGCACTCCAAGCAGGGATTGTAGTCGATTGGTTGATCGTGAGCGTCCACATCGCATCCGAGCAGCACCGTTCCGAGCAGGACGAAGCTGCCGAACTTCGGATGGATAACGCTGCGATGGATCCCCATGCGTCCGAGCCCGGCTTCGACCGCAATCGGCTTGTGCTGAACCATCATGATCCTAGGGAGGTCCATCTCCATTGGAAAAGCGGCAACCGAATTACATGCCGGAATACCGTGATCGTCCAGCGCGCGGACGATGGCGCGTGCTGTTTCGTTGACGCAATCGTAAGTGCTGTGGAACTCTTCGTTGGCGACCGATCGCGTGGGCGAGCGGACCGGCTCGCGGTTCATGTGGCAGACAAACGCGAGCAGCGATCGCGTGCGACCGTAGACTTTCCTGATGTAATCTCGCTGCGGCGCTATCGCCGCGCGTTCGAACTCGATGATGCCAACGTCGTCGGCTCCGCAATCCCTGGCGATCTGTTTGAGAAGCTCAGAAGAAGCGGGCGCGGTTGAGGGAGATTGGCCACCTCGAGCCCGCACGGCCCTGACTGTCGGATGATCGTCCAAGCTCATGAGGAAGTCGTCCATCAGATGATGGTTGTAATCTTATTGAGCGGCGGGAGGTGCGGCAAGTGAATATCCGTCGCACGTGACGACCGGAACCCCTCAAGTAGAGCCTAGACATGCCGCAATTGGACAGGCCCGGCGATCTTTCGCCAAACGCTGGCTGATCATCTGAGCGATAGGGCGAAGCCGCGGAAAGTCGCTCCGCGGCTCAATGATCCAAGAACGAAGGGCGAACTGAGCGATCTGACCGCCCTATGCAGTGCTATCGTGACGAAGTTGCGTGAACACGCCGTTGATGATCCCGTCGACGACATTGTTTTGGTATGTGGAGATCCCCTTGAAATAGAAGGGACCGCCCGCCTCGACCAGCATCCCGCCCCCTGAAACCGTCGCATCTACTTTGCCGTCATTCGACTTCACTTCCAGCCGATCGAACGCGTCGTTCAACTGCTTTACGGCGGTATCGCTCGCCTCGCCGTTCGCTTGCATATTCAGCAACAGGGCCTGATAGGCCGTCTGCATATCGGCTCCCGATCCGGACTCCGTAACCGCGGAGAATGTACCGTTAGTTTCACCATCGAAGCTATTGTAGGTGAGCGTATTATTCATGGAGCCATCTTGATCCGCGACCCGTGAAAGGATGAGATCGAAGGCATGACCGTAGGCTCCCGTCGTTATCATGTACCGGCCATCGGCGCTTCCGCCGCCGGCGGTTCCTGTCTTGACGGCGCCGGAGCTATTGGAAGGTACGACGAAGCCTATTTGGGTCATATTCGATCCTGCGTGACGAAACAGCGTGATGGGACTCTAGCGTGCCATCCTTGCCCGTGGCTTTATTCGCCTAAGCGCATCTTCGTTCGAAGTGCAGGACAGCCGATCGCCGCAGCCCGAATCGATGTCACACTAGAATTGCTTCAGCAGAGCAGATAACTTCTTAAAATGAAGTTACCAGACTCGCGCCGACACCATTCGAACTGGTGTTCCGAAGTCATATACCGTTACGTGCGGACAGATCGGAGCGTCCGCTTGAGCCGCCGTGGCGGGATCGACCTCCACAAAGCCGACGAGGAGATCCGATCATTCCCCGGTACATTCCACCACCGATCGTCGGTCGGACGGAATCGACTGGAATTCCCCGTCGCCAATCGCTCGAACTAAGACGTCGAATATGCGGCCTTATCGTCGGACTAGATCTGAACGTCCAAATCGTCAGCAGCAACAATTTGGCACCCGTCCTCGGTGGTCCAGACGAGACAACGTCGACGCCGACGAGATGCACAGCCAACCTCGGTTTCCCTGCCTTGTCTCTCTGTTCAAGGAAAACTCAAGGAGCTGTGGAACGACCACACGAGCGGTCCGGAAGGCAGCTTCGACGGCGGATCCAGCCAGCGACTGATGATTTGCCAATGAGCTCACGGAACGATGTCGACGACCTGGTCGTTGCCGAGCCCGACTACGTCAATTATTTGCGGTGGAATTCCGCGCGGCGCGTCAAATAACATACGAAGCGGCGTCCGCATGTGGCGAAATGGTCGTGCGGGTCGCCATCGTATTCGCGGGTTGCGAAGCGGCCGTCGTCGTCGCTTCGATCGCCGGCATCGTCCTGAGCTCTCCAGATGTGCGTCCAGCCAGCCGGCACCTGGATCGGCCATGATGAATTTGGGCACGGTCTAGCTCTCTTGCAATACGTATTCGAGTGCAGAGTTCGAATCCTGAGCCGAAGCTATCGACGCACGGATCCTAGAACCGGCCTTGCGCAGGGCATAGGCTTACACTTGGCCGCATGCCGGATGTTCTCGGCTTCGACCCTTGCTACGTAAGCGGTGAGGGCGGGCGTCTCGGTGCGACCTAGCCGCTCGCATCCCTTGACGAGCGTCTCGGCGTCACAACGCGTCATGAGAACCGGAGTGCGCACGTATCCGAGGGAGGCACCTTCGCCAACTTCAGTCAAGCGGCGTCATACGCCTGCATGTATGCTCCAGCTTCGTGCCTTGCCGTATCGTCGTCCGATTTGACCGATAGTAACATACGCCACAAGGTGCCCCTACGAGGCTTCGAGCCTGTTTAATTCGCATGAGGCGAGGTCTGAACTCCGGCGCAAGAACCCAGCATGGCCTAGCCCCGGGCCTTCGTAGATCGTAGGCCGGAGTGATGCGCTGGATCCAGATTCTGTTCGCTGTCGCTCATCTAAGTACTCATGATATTGATTCCGACGGGCATGGGAGTGACGGGCGAGTTGTCTAGCTGTCGGATCGTGCTTTCGTCTGAGTCTCACTGCCTTCTTCCTCGGCCGGCTCGAGAAGCCGGCCCATCATTTCGATGAACAGGCGAAATTCCGGGATTGCCTTGCTGAACACCTCAAGGCGTTCGACAGTGATCCTTCCGCCGCAGATCTCCTCAAGATTGGCGTAGCGCCTGAACCGGCTGTCCTCGTCAGTAGGGCTGTAGATTCCCATGTATCACTCCTTGCGAACGATGGTGGCGGCCTGGAGGATGCATCGCCACTTGGCTTCGAGGTCCCCGCGGACCTCGCTCCAGTCCCCGAGGCCGTACTTCTTGCCCGTGATCTCGCCGGCGAGTTCGAGCGCCCGCCGCTTGGTGATCCCTTGGATCGTCCTGTCGCGGAATCCCCTCGCCCAGAAGCCGCAGATCATCCACAGCGAATGCACGCGGAAGGCATCGACCGCCTCGCCACTGACGATGGTTGCGCCGGATGAGGAGTACTCGATGGTTCCGTTGTCGTTCGTCATCGTTAGAGGCTCCGCCTCATTCGTTTGGTGGCAGCTGAAACAGTGTGCGTTGCGCTTACCGTTTCCTTGATGTTCTACTCATGCGAGAAAAATCTGCGCCTTAGAGTAACATCGGTTCATCACCGCCGACCGGCTTGCGGCGCGCTTTCCGCTTCACCGTCAATGTGCGTGGCGTCGCCCAGTACTGACACCACGCGATGTGGTAAGCGATCGGTACGCTGTGGACGAAGGTCAACGCCGGCGGCAGGCCATCGTTGAAACGGTGCTGACGGGCATGCCGCTCGAGGAGTCCGGCCTCGACGAGGAGCGCCAACGTCCTCTTTGAACATCGGGGCTCGCCGCCGGCAGCGGCCACATCGAACGCTCTCCTTGCCGGTCGGGCAGGCCTTCGCACGGATGGCGAAAGGGCTGCGGCATCTCAGCCTCCGATCCGCAGACGGGCGGCGCGGAGCCGCTCGCGGCAAACGTCGAGATCGGCGAGCGCTGCGGCGAATTCCTCCGGACCGTACAACTTGCCGGTAATCTCGCCGGTCAAGGCCAGGGCGTCCGCTTTGCCGATGCCCTGGATTGTCTCGTCCGGAAAATCGGTCGCCCAAAGACCAATCACCATTCGCAGAAAATGTACCGCGAAGGGATTCGGCTGATCTCCGGTCCCTCCGAGGATCGGGGTCATTCCGATCGTCATCCTCTTGGCGCTCCCATCGTCAGAGTGCTCGCCTTCATTGCAATGCCCTCGCCCATTTGCGACCTCATGGCTAACTTGTGTAACATACATATTCACTGCGTCAACCCTTGGTCGGCGCCCCCGACTTGCGAGGACATTCGGCTTGGCAAACGCTAGGGAATTCCGGAGAAGCGGTTCGCGCAGCGGCGTCATACGAAGTAGGGTGTAGACGGACCGGTTCGGACTGCTGAGATCAGGGCGCCGTTCCCGTCGGGCAATCCCGATGCAAGCAGGTTGTCGCGCCTCTACCGGCGGGTCTGGACACATGGATGCGGGCCGCGGCCGTCACGCGCCCAATCATCGTTCAACTTCAGCACGATAAGTTTTTTTAGAAATTCAAAAATCGGCTGGCGAACTGGACAGTACACTATAGTGTACTGTCCAGTCCGCGGCGGACTTTGGGGATTTTGCGAAAAGCCGGTAATTATCTGATGTGGCTGGGTTTTTTGCGAATCGTGGAGTAAGCCAGCGCCTCTCTTCAGTGGGAAAATCGCGATCAATCGCCCTCGTGGCAAAGAAGTGCCATTGGGGTGACCGCGGTGCGTTTGATTGCGGCCTGAGCAGCCAACGCTGAACGGTGCAGCGAAACACGCGCAAGTCGAGGGGCGGTGTGGGACATCCGTCCAAGAGCCCGGCCGCTTCTGACCCCGCGCAGATAATGGCATAGCCATCGTTGCCTGTCCGGTCGAGATGGGACCGGAGTCATCGCGGGCTGCTGCCGTCCAATGTGCCTGCTGCTCCTGATGCCAGGTAGACGATCAAGGACGACCTGATCGGGCGCCCCGAAGAGGCGCGTGACCCGAGATGTCCGAGCGATCCTTTCTGCAGAGCGACCCGGCATCCGTTCACGGGCTCTGGACAGGACAACTCGCACATCGCGACGGCTGTTGGCCCGTAAAATCCGGGCTACGCCCTTGGCGGCCGGACTCCTGACCAGTCCAGACTTCGTGGCGCCTAACGCGAGCTACGCGACATTGAGCCCAATGATCTCGCATGTTTCCTGGCTCGCATTGCCTTCTGGGCGGCGTTCCAAAGTGCGTTCGGCACAATCCGGAGGTGCTCTGCCAAGGCGGCTAGGTCTCTGTACTTGATCACACCCGCTATCATCGGATTCGTCACCATGCCACGTACAATGCCTGGCGTGATCGGGGCGCCCGAACGGGTCTTAAACCCTTCAGACGTGAGCTGTTTCGCGGTGAAAACGACTGAATTTCCGGTGAGCAAGTGGACGCCACGTTCCACGGCGGGACCTTCGATTGAGCAGATCTCGGGAAAGCCGCGCTTGGCGCCGGGCCGGTATCCGAACGGCAGGGCGCCTGGAACACCACCCTTCTTAACCAACTTTATGACGCCGGCGCTCGTCCGCCGTCTTTGGGCTTCGCGATCATATTGCGCGTAAGAGTCCGACATCAATGCTCCAGAGCGGTGTGGCCGCAATCCCATTCCGCAAGCAAGCCAAGCTAGACAATTCTATTTTGAATACGTATCTTTCACAACATGTATTCTTCAGCCGTCGAACAAAAGGTTCCCGGACACTGGTTAAATGCGACGAGGAAGCGCTCGGCTCGCATGCTCCTCGTTGAACGCGTTCCCAGGATTCCGAACGGCGCCACACCGCGTCATGAGGCTTCCTGAGCATGCCCGTCTACGTTGGCACTCAGAAAAACCGAGAGAGCCTGCTCGATCGAGACTGGCTGTTGGTGTCTACCGAGGTAGCCATGGACCGAGCGGTGCTGCCGGCGGCGCCGGAAACTGGCGCTTCATCCATTCAGGCGCCTGTTGCCCAGAACGCGAACATCGTTCGCCCGACCGTTCGGGTGCAAACCAATTCGGCGTTGGACACGCTCGAACTGCAACAGCCACGGCGCCGGCGAATGGCCAGGAAAGAGCAGGACGCGACGGAGAAGGACAACTCGGAATTTGATGAGGACTTCGAAGTCGACGATGACTCAGACGGTCCGGGCCGGCGAGACCAGTCAACGCGAGGGCAGGCCAAGGAGAAATTCGACGACATCGACATGCTGACGATGCGCAGCCAGCCGGAGTTGGAGAAACCAGCCCCGCAGGGTCGCCGGCGCCGTTTGCGCGTTGCGATCTACGCTCGCTTTTCAAGCAAGTTGCAGAAGGAATGGACCATCAAGCAACAGGTCCGTATGTGCGGTGACTACATTGAATTCCACTTGAGGACGAAATCGTATCATGTCTTCGCCGACAGGGGTAAGACCGGCACGAACATGGACAGAGAACAGATGGACGCGCTCATAGCGGCCATCGAGTCCGATGAGATCGACGTTGTCGTCTTCTATCAGTTCGACCGCGTCTCTCGCGAATTGTTTGACAGTCTCCAATTCTGGAAGATTCTGGAGGAAAATAACGTCGAACTTCATTGCGCTCGCAGCGAAAGGAAATTCACGAAAGAGGATGCCGCGAGGGCCGCGATCGAGGCGGAGAACGATTCCAAGCTCCGGCGAGAGCGCAGCATGCACGGCCTCGACGGCTTGGTGAAGGAGCGAAAAGGACTTCCGTGGGGCTGGAACTTCGGGTTTGAAAAAACGACGAGGCGCGGTCAGCCCAGGCCGCATGAGGTTCACTCTGGTACAGTAAAGCGCATCTTTCGCGACATCGTCCGAATGTCGGCTGAAGATCTAGCCATCGAGCTTATGAAGGATGGGGTAATCAGCCCGAGCGGCGATACTATCTGGCATGCGACCACAATTCTCTTCATTGTCAGGAACGTCATCTATATCGGTCGCATCAGATACCGGAAGACGACGATTAAGAAGATCCACCGAGGTTCTAAGGCGGCAGGCCTTACCAGGCTGAAGAAGCCCAGAAAATACAACGTCAAAGCCAACCCGGAGTATACCTGGGTCACCGAAAAAGACGAGAGATACAGGCTTGTTAGCGATGACGAGTTTCGTGCCGCAAACGAGGCAGTCAAAGCCAGGGCCAAAAACCGCAAGTCGGGCATCGTGGGTGATCCCGCGATGCCGATTTTCGGCGTGCCGAAGTGCGATATCGGTACGTCGTTCAACATGCAACACGAGGAGACTGGCAGCCGAACGCACAGATACAGCTGTTCCTTGAAAAAGCAATGCAAGTGCGTCACCAGAAGCTTGTCCGCAGATTTGGTGGAAGAAGCGATCTATGACACGGTCGTGCCGTTCTTGGATGGTATTTTGCAGCCAAACTTCATCTCTTCTTTCAAGCTACAACTGGCGGCGGAAAGCGATAAATCCCAGCTGCAGGCTTTTGAGTTGGAAAGTTCTCTCCAACGGCTGAACGACGAGTACAGCAGCATCTTCCGCGCTTCCATGCTGCAAGCGTTCATCTCAGCCGAAGTCAAGGAGCAAGCGGATCGGATTGAAAAGGAGCGCACCGAAGTTCGCGAGCGACTGGCTTTGCTGCCTCGCATTTCGGTGGATGCGATCGATTTTGACGATACGCAAGCGACGTTGCGAACCGGCTTCGAATTGTTGCGTAAGAGGCTTCCGTTCATCCCGAAAGACGATCGCGAGCGCGCGTTCGTCATTGCGCTCCGGAAAGGGGTCAGGGAAATCCGTTTGCTTCGCGACGCTGAGCGCCGGGGTGTTGTCCGAATTCTGATCAGCATGCAGTGGGAGCGTTACTTTCTCACCAAAGAGGAGGTGGCAGCCTGCGGATTCGCTCCCCAGGAGTTGAGCAAGGAGATCGTCCTTCCGTTCCGTTACACGGGCAGCAACTCCGGATCTTTGGACCACATGTCCCAGATGGCCGCCAGCGGTCTCCATGCCCTGACCGACGAGGAGTGGGCCCTAGTCGCCCCGGGGTTGCCCGATCTTACAAAGACCGACCACAACGGACACCGGTCGACCGATACTCGCACCGTTGTGCATTGCCTGCTCTTCTTGCTGCGCACAAGCATGCCTCTGTCGGCGATACCGCGCTTTTTCGGGCCGAAGCAAGCAGTTTACAACGCGATGCAAAGACTGATCGCCGCCGGCGGTGTCGAAGTCCTTGTGAGCACGTTAGGGGATCGCGATCCCACTTGGCTCGACGGATTGAATCTCAGCCGGCTGGCGAACCGGCGTCGCGCCGCCCATTACTCTCGTGTCGCCCGTGTGGCGATCCGGCCGACCGAGACCGCAGAATGTCTTCTGCGTGATGGCGGTTGCGCCTTCAACGACGCCCAATGGGATGCCATCTCGCACGTGTTCGATCCAAGGATCCAAAATCCGACGGGCCGATCAGCCCGGACCTTGGATTGCCGTCGAGCAATGGAAGGGATTCTTGTCAAACTCCGCAGCCATTGTGCTTGGGGAAAGATGCCGGGCGGGTTCGAACAGCTGCACGAGATGGCGATGGCCATCGCGTATCACGGTGCCTGGGACGAAGCTCTGGAGATACTTCGCCGCGAACACCCCAGCACCATCGCGGAGCTCGGTACGAGAGCTATGGACAGTCTGCCCCGCAGTGCGGTGGTGCGCAGGAAGCAGCAAGGACCGGAGATCGGGCCGACCGACATTGCCGAACGTCTCCTGCGTGATGGCGATTGTGCCTTGAACGAAGCCCAATGGGAAGCCATCGCGCACGTATTCGATCCAAGGATCCAAAATCCCACGGGCCGATCCGCCCGGACCTTGGATTGCCGTCGAGCGATGGATGGCATTTTTGGCAAACTCCGCAGCCACTGTGCTTGGGGCAAAATGCCGGGCGGATTCGAGCAGTTGCACGAGATGGCGATGGCAATCGCATATCACGGTGCCTGGGACGATGCTTTGGAGATACTTCGCCGCGAACACCCCAGCGTCATCGCGGACCTCGATACGAGAGCTATGGACAGCCTGCCCCGCAGTCTGATCGTGCGCAGGAAGCGGCGCCATTACACGCAACTAGCCGACAATAAAGGACAGGCCGAACATGCCTGAGAATTCGGATGACATCCCAGTCCTGGAAACCATCGCAGCGCCTGTCCCGAGTTCATGCGCTGGGATCACGCTGCTGCAGCCCGGGGATGTTCTTTGTCTTCTTCGGCTGCCCTTCTGGTTGGTTGCCGCCAACTATAATTGGGCGTTTGCGGCCAGGCAGGTCGCTATCATATGTTTTATGGCCTTGGCCCATATCGGCATCAAGCCGCTCGCCAAGCTCATGCTAAGACCGAGAGACGCGAAGGAGCAGGTATACGAAAGCGAATGGTGGTTCGATCATGACGGCGAAGGCTGCTTTTGCATCAAGGATCGCAAGCTCCGACGGCACAAGGCTCCCGCCACTTTGAGCTTTGCCGTCCGGCGTTATCTGTCGAGCCGGCCGGTCACCAACGACGACCACTTGTTCGTGACCCGCTCAGGGCGTCCATTAGAGGAGTCTTCTTACAGCCTGACCCTTCTCACGCTGGCGAAACAGTTGGATCTTGGGGCGCCGGTCGCGACCATGCTGAAAGCTTTCTGTGCGGAGATAGCTGGGCAAGTTCTTGATGCCGAAGGTGCTGCGTTCCTCACGGGGCGACCGTACCGCGGAAGGAAGCCCAAGCTTGAAGCGGGTCGTGAATTGGACCTCTTACTTCAGATCGACCCATTCGAGGGGCTTCTTGGACAAGCGATCAACGACGACGACTTCGCAATGACGCTCCTGACGGACCGCTTTCCTACACGGCTGCCCCTCTTAGCTCGGAAACGGTCGGCCTACGAGAAAGCCGATTGGATGCCGCCTCTCAATCCGAAAGATTATCCACTCATCCAGGAACTGACTTCCTTGCCGAGAGCTGAAAAGCAAGTTGAGATGCGGGATGAACGCGAACGGCTTTTCTTGGAGTACTTCCCCCGGATGAAGCCGCTTTTGGAGCACGGAATGCTGCCTCAGTACCAAGCTGCTGAGCTCCTGGGATACTCAAGATCGGCTTGGCGAATTCGTGTACTTCAAGAAACTCACGGGCAAAAGTGGTGGGCGCAGAGCGAACCGATGTATCCGGGCAAGAAGAAATCGGTTTGATGGGGGCGCCGCGTCGCGAAGGCGTCGCGCTTGGTCCATCAACTGTGATGGCGTGCCAAGCGTATTTGATCGAGGCGCCACAGCCGATGCCGTGCGGGCGCTGGCAAGATCGCGATCTTCCGGGTCGGCGCTCCGCCCTTCGGGTGTAGCAGGCGGAAATCGGCGCCTTGTGGGAGAAATCAGCGAACCGGAATGGCTGCTTTCGCGAGAAACAGGTTGTAGCCACGCTTCCGCGTCTTGGCTCGACTTAAACGCGTCCAGTCGCCGCCCCGCCGTGCCGCCGAGGCTATCTCGGCCATTAAGCCGAGGCGCCGCCGCGCGCGCATCTCCGACGTGATCAGACCGGCTCGGCCGTCGTGAGCTTGGCCAAAAGCCGCGACGTCGGACAAATTGCAAGGATTCGAAGTGCGTGCGGAGGGGGACACTCTTTTGACGGTGGGATATAGTGGCGCTTTGACTGAGCCTCATGATGTCCGAATCCGAAAACGACGCGCTGCGCCTGGCGGCAGAAACCCTACAAGCCCTCAGGAAGTCTAAAGGTTTTAGGTCCGCAAGCGCAGCGGCCGATCATTACGGCTGGCCCGCGTCCCGCTATCGCTCCCACGAGAGCGGCGCGCGTCCCATTTTGGAGAAAGACGCGGAACGGTATGCTGTCGGGTTCGGCGTTCCAGTCCGGCACCTAACTGATCCAACCCTAGAACGGCTGCTCAAGCTCACCAAGGACGTTCAAAGGCAGGAGGACCTTTCACGAAGGGGCGTTGCAGAACGGTTGAGGTGCGCTCGGATCCTTGCCGGTTTCGACTCCGCTCGCGGCGCGGCGGAGAGCTGGCATTGGGCGTCGGCAACCTACGTGAAGCACGAGAATGGCGAAAACGCGGTCGGACAGACCGCGATAGAGATGTACGCTGCCGCTTTCGGAGTGCGAGGCGAGTGGCTGCGAGATGGCAGCATGCCTTCCGGACTGGGGCGGGAGATCGATGTTGGGATCTGGGAGGTCCTCAAGGATCCCGAGCGACATCGACATCTGCGTCGGGCGATTCCGCCGGTAGACCCGGCGAGGATTGCTCGCCTCAAGGATTCCTTGAAAATTGGTCGCCCGAGCGCCCTAGTTGGAATCAAGGAATACCGTTGGAAGGATCTGGAGCGCAGCCGAGGTCAGCTCAACTCGGTCACGGCCACGAACGTTTGGAACGTGCCGCCCAGCTTCGTACCGGAAGGCAAAGAGGTGTTCGTCCTCTCCGTTGAAAGTCAACGAAACCACACCGGGGGCTATTGGCTGTTCGTGCTTCCGGGAGTTCCGACCGATCGCTACGAGCAAATGTATCTCGTGGCCAAGGATTGGGGACTAAGCATATCTGAGGGACCCTTGGAGGATATCGCGGACAACAAGGTCTTGGGTGCCATCATCGGAAAGCTCGGATCTGCCTTCGAAATGCTTTAGCTGGTGATCATTGCCCACCGAGCGAGACGCCAAGACATGTCCGGGCCGGATCGATTTCCGTGACCTAAGCCTCGGTGGAGTTCGAGAGATTCCCGGTCGGGCGACTACTCTGGCGGAATCTCACTCCTTCGCCACGAGCACCATCGTCAAAGATAAATTCGATGCCGAAGTCTGTTTCCAAGGATTCCTTTATTCGCATAACGGTCCGCCGGCGCCGGGCATCCGGTTCAGTCTGGTCCTCCGCCTCCAGCCTGGCGATCGTACGCTGTCCTACGCCGCCAAGGACTCCAAATCTGGTCTGATCCCAGCCAAAAAGTGCGCGAGCCGCACGCAGCATGGCAGCGGTCGGAAGGGGAACGGAGGGAGGAAGCGTCACACCAGTAAGACCTCTGCAGAGCCTCTATATAATAGCACTGTCCTGAACAGGACATAAGTCATATTTTTGCCTTATTAATATACGCTATTAAGTATGAACATTCATAAATCTGACGGTTCGTGTCATGGCGTTCTTCGTAGGAAACTGGCGGGCTGACCTCGCGAAATACTATCTAAATCTCCTGTCAAAGAATGGAATTCACGCTGTCTACTCCGAGGTCGGCAATGGCTGGCGGGATCTGGTCGAGCGGGCATGTCGCCGGATTTCGGCGATCGCCGCGGAGAGCGGAGCGGCGATCACGATCGAGAACTTCAAGGAGAAATACGACACGTTCCAGATCACCGTCGCTTCATCGGGACTGCGCGAAGCGCCGGACGCGAGCTCGGACGAAGCGGTGGCGTTGGCCGAAGTCCACAGCCAGACGACGTGCGAAATTTGCGGAGAGCCGGGACGTCTTTTCGCGCGCGCCGACTGGCTCCGGACGGCACGCGACGAGCATGGCCGTGGAGAACCGGTGGATGTTCAACCCGCAGGGGACAATATTCATCTTGTACCACGTATCGCTTGCGGGCGGATTCGCGCCCTGAGCTGTCAGCCGTACATCCGCGGAACGGACTCGTTCGTCGACCTTCCTCCGCACATGCTCGGAATCGAGGAGCTGTGATGCTCAGCCGGTCACGTCAGACCTCCATTTCGAGACGGCTCCGCAGTGGGAGCTTCCGTCTCCGCGTCCTGAAAATGACGCGCTGGTCACCGCCGGCGATCTTACCCAAATAGACGCGAGCTGCCCGACCCGCTTCACTCTCCAGGACTCGGTAACATGCGATCAGTGATCCGCGAATTCGAGCAATTCGTCATGAATTTGCCGCGCAGCTATCGCGCGCAGCACCGCAGCGATCGGCGCCCAAAAAGCGGTATCGAGAAGCCCGGTTTTGGTGAGCTCGGTGACTCTCCTTCACGCAACCTTGGATGAAAAATGTTGAGAGTGACGGTTGAACTAGTCCCGGGCGGCATCGAGGCTTTCAAAAGGAGCTTGGCCACGCTCGAAATCTGGAATGTCTCTGATTTAAGCGACGTCTCCGATTATGGATTCAGAGCCAACGAAATCAGCAATCCGTTGACTGGAGAGGGACCAAAAACAATACGCGGCCGCATCGAACGTCATTCGCGGCGCCAGAGCGTCTGGCGGCTAATCGCCGCCGCATTGAAGGCGCTGGGCGGCGTGGATTGCGCCACCCAGAACGGTGGAGACTGCTCTTGAAAGAGATCAACCCCAAGCGACCTCCAGAACTTTCTCCGGCGCAAGTGATCGTCGATTTTCTAGCAAGCATGATTGTCGAAGAACGCGTCCGCAAAGAAGTCGCGCGGAAGCGTCGAGCGCTTCCTCAGGACGACACTCTCGCAGCTCAGCGGAGCCGACTCAAGAGGCGCCGGCGGACCAAACCGGATGGAGGGCGCTAAGCATGCAGCTCGGAAGCTTTCCCCGTCGCCTGCCGCCCAAATCCGACTCTACTGTAGTAGCAAATGAGTGCCCAGCTTGCGGCCAGCCCATCGACCACGAGCACGCAAAGAAAACGCAAGCTCGCATCGAAACGTGGCGGCGCGAGCGAACGAACGAGATCGCCGAGGGGGTCGCAAAGCGGCACGAAATCGAAAAACGCGACGCTCTGGAAGCCACGAAGCGCGAGGCCGATGATTTGATAAGCAGCTTGCGTCGCCAGCTGGAGCTCGCTGGGCAGGCCCAGAACGAGCTACAGGTCAAAGCACGCGCGGAAGCCGAAGCCGCAGTCGGCCAGCGACTTGCCGCCGCCGCCGAGAAGGAAGAGAGGTTGATCGCGGCGCTGGAACAGGAGCGGGCGACCGGCGCTATGGCACTTGAGGAGAGTCGAAGGGCCTCAGAGGCGCGCGAGCAATTTATCCGGCAAGATGCAACCGAACAGGCTGCAGAAATGCTCCGGTCCGACATGACGAGGCTTGCCCAAGCAGCGACTACTTCGCAGGCAGTTGCGGCAGCTGCTGAGCACAGGTTGCAGGCGTTCCAATCCTCGTGGGATAAAATGAAAGAGGAGATGGAGAGGCAAAAGGATGCCGCTTTGGCGGCGGAGAGATCGGCAGCTTTCGAGGAGCGGCAGAAAATTCAGCTCAAGTTCGAAGAATTGAAGCGAGCATACGAGAAGAAGAGCTCCGAGGAGCTGGGGGAGGGCGCTGAAATCAATCTTTATCAGGCTCTTGCGGCTGAATTCGAGGAGGATCGTATCGAGCGCGTCGAACGCGGTCGTCCCGGGGCCGATATTCTCCAGACCGTCATCCACAACGGCAAGGAGTGCGGCAAAATCATCTACGATTCGAAGAATCATTCAGCTTGGCGAAACGAGTTCGTCACGAAGCTTGCCGCCGACCAGATGGATGCGAAGGCCGAGCACGCCATCCTATCCACCAGTCGATTTCCTGCAGGCGCGAGGCACCTTCACACAGTCGACGGCGTGATCCTCGCTGCGCCAGCGCGCATCTTGACGCTCGTATCCATCGTGCGGCGTCACATGATCCAGACTTTCGCCCTGCGGTCGAGTAATCGCGATCGTGCGGAAAAGACGGCCAAGTTGTATGAATTCGTCACCTCGGAGGTTTGTGCCAGCTTTTTCGATCGCATCGAAAGATCGTCCGACGCCCTGCTCCAGCTCCAAGAAAAGGAGAAGAAGGCCCACGAGGCAAATTGGAGAAAGCAGGGAGATCTGGTCGCATCCGTACGTAAAGGACGCGAGAATCTGGTCTATGAGATCGACCGGATAATCGGGCTGCAGCTGCCGGATTCTCAACCGGAAGTGAGCCATGTAAGTCCGCCGGACGATCTCTTCGGATAGACGATTCTTGTGTTAGACAAGGCGCCGGGCGGTATTTCAATTTACCTGCGAAGGCGAGCAGCGAAGATGTCATCCTCACCGAAGCTCACGATCGACGACTTCTTCGAGGCCCTCTCCAGCGCCGAGGAGCGGCACGAACTCGTCGACGGCTTCCCACGTCTTCTTGCTTGAGCCATCGCGGTCAGAATGTCGCCCGCAGCAACGCTTGGACGGCGTTGGCTCCTGCCGGGAGTCGAGCGGGATAAACTGACTTCCTTCAGAGGGGTGCACGCATCGACCTTGTAGAATTTAGAACCGGTAGGCGTATCGGCGACATCAACGAGCGCATTCAATGATCGATAAAGCAGCTTTCTGCCGAAAAATAGCTTGCTCAAATTGCGAGCAAAACGAGGGAGGCGATTGCTTCAAGGCCATATGCGACGTACCGAAAGTGATTTTAGCTACATCTTTAGTGACGGCCTTCCAGCAGCAAAGCAAATTGTGTTCACGGAATCGGCTTTCTTGAATCACCCGAAAAAGTGTAAAGGACGGTAAAGCTATGCACCTTTCAAAGCGTCTTCAGAGCGGAATTCGACAGCGTGGCGAAGAAACAAAAACCAAAATCGACGTCAAAAGCCGTCCGTCGGTCTGCCCCGAAGACTAGCCCGAATAAGAAGCCGAAGCCGGCTCCGAAGACCGGGGCGAAGCGCGCTGCAAAGGTCTCGGAAAGGCTCGGCGAAGAGGGAGGTGCGGGTGGCTATTCGATCGCCGGGTACGAGTATCAGATCGACGTGTCGGTCTGGCTGGCTCTCGATCTGGTGTTGGCGAGCCGGCTCACCCAGCATCTCATCCTCGAGCCGGCCAGCGAGGAGGACGTCGAAGCTGATCTCGAAGAGTTCGAACCTGGCCGGATCACTACGGCCGCAACCCTCGATGGCTACCGATTGATCGTCCAGGCGAAGCTACGGACTGGGGACGCTTGGACCGTCGCAGGGGTGAAGCGCCTTCTTGAGCACGGTGAGGCTCGCGCCTCTGCAGCCGAGCGGCTCAAGGATTCCCGTGCCCGGTACCTCTTGGTGACGAGCGCAGGTTTGAACGGAGGAGCCGCGAACCTTCGCGTGCGTCACGCGGGTATCTGGCCGACGGCGGCCGCCATGCCTTCGACGATCGCAGGCATTCTTCCTCCCGACGCGGCCGGACGCGTGGCCATCATCGGCAACGAAGATCCGGAGCGCCTCGGGACGGACATAAAGGAGTTGTTGCGCGAAAGCTTTCGCGTCCCAAACGCCCGGCTCGAGGAATGTAGAAAGGCTTTCCGGGAGGAAGCCCGAGCCCGGATCGCCGGCGCCGGCGGCGGTCGCTGGACCCGGGAGGAGCTGGAGCGGCTGATCCGGAAGCATGAGGGATACATCGCGAGCTCCCCGGAACTAGACCATTACGTGAAGCCCACGAACTGGGGTGAGATCCTGGGAGCCCTCCGGAAACGGCATGCCGTCCTTCTCATTGGGCAGTCCGGCACAGGCAAGACAATGGCCACCCGGAGAATCTACGACGAGTTAAAGGCGGCCGTCCCCGGGTTGACCCGGGTCCCGATCTCACGAGGCCCGGAGCAGCTGCGCGATGATCAGACGGAGGGGCCGGTCCTCTATGACATCGAAGACCCTTGGGGCAGGTACGATTTCGACCCGGAGAGCCGGCCGTGGAACGATCGGCTATCCCACTTTTTCGCGGAAGCGCGGCATGATCGTTTGATCGTGGCCACTTCGCGCCTCGACGTGGCGACGACCTCCGGCGCCTTGGATATGGTCAAGCCGTGGCTGGTCAGCCTGGAAGCCGAACACTACGGCAGAGGGGAGCGGCGGCGCCTTTACGAGACGCGCATCGAGGCACTGCCCCGAAAGCTTCAGAAGCCGGCCAAGGAAAGCGAAGCGGGCGTTCTTTCGGAATTAGCGACCCCGCTCGAAATCCAGAAGTTCTTCGACGCCCTTCCTACGGTGGACGAGGAGGAGTTTCGAAATCCCCATCAGATCGTCGCCGAGGCCATCCGTCGGGCCCATCAGAATTCGATCGAGCGGACGGTGGTCGATCAGATCGAAGCTCGCGGCGACGTGCGCGCGGCCGCGGTCGTCTGGGGGATGTTGAAGGCCGCCGACAGACTATCGTTACCTCTCCTGCGGCAGGTCGAGGAAAAACTCGCCGAGCGGGGAGAGGCGTTCGAACGGGGGGTGTCACCCCTCGTCAACTTCTTGGTCGCTGCCAGGAACCTCCGGCAAGTAGAGACTGCAGTCACCTATTACCATCCACGGGTCGAAGCTGGAATCGAACAGGCACTTGGGCGAGCGGAAATCATCGCTCGCCTCACCTTACGCGAGCTCATCGAGGCCCTGGTCTCGCTTGACGGTGAATGGGGACCGGCAGCTTCCGCCCGTCTGCTTCTTGCCATCGATCGGACCCCCAAGCTCAGAGCCAAGCCTACGGCTCCTTCGCAGGTTAAGATCGATGCTTGGCTAGATCAGGAGCTGGCCAGAGGAGGGAAAGGATTCGAAACCAACCTCGCGCTTGCGGCCGCAGCCGGCTCGCCGTCGAGCAATCTCTCGGAGGCCGCACGATATCTTTTGCACCGTCCCGATCGCAGCTTCCCAGGGTTCATGCGATGGGGCGCTCCCGAGCGCACAGCGGAATGGTATGCTCGAATGAAGGGCGATGTGGCCGTCAAGGTCCTGGTGGAGCGTTTCATCAGCGACGTGCTGCCTGAATCCCGAGACGACTACCCGAGCGGATTTGCGGCCGCAGTCGATCGGCTTGCGGGCGGGCTGACACCGGCCTTCCTGGCCGCGGCGGCCGAAGCGGTCAATCTCGGTGTCATCCACAGCAGCGACGCCATCGCCGATGGTGCTCTCGACGATCTCGCCGGCTTCGAAGCGATCGTTGAAGGGGCGATCCGAGTCCTAACGCCGAGCGAGGCGGATCTGAAACGAAACGCGGAAATCCACCTGTCCATCGTCAACGGTGAGTACAGCGAGGATTATGCCGAGCATTTAGCCGACGACGAGACGGGTTACACGGCCCGCGAGTTCCTCGAGGCCTATGTCGATCGCGTGCGAGCGACCACGGGGTGGCCCCGCATCGCACAACATCCGCATCGCGTGCATCTGCTGCGTTATTGGTTCCGGGCGCTGCTCAAGGAGGATAGGCCAGCCGACAACGAGGTCGCAGGAGCATTCGCGTCAGGTCACGGGACAGAGGACGAGGATGATGTTTGGCACGTCCTAAACAGGGCATGGAATCCCGCCTTCGAGAAACCGCTGATTCAAAGGATCCTTGCCGGACATCAAGAGAGCAGCATCAGAACTGCCGCCCTCGTCACTCTGTTCAAGCGAGCCCCTCAACGGCTTGTCGAGATCGTCGAGACGTTGTCTCAGGCGGGAAATCACGCCAAGCTGATCCAGCTCGCCATCGAGCTCGGCGAACTTCGATATCGGCAAGCCGGGCCCAAAGGAGAACGCCACACCGAAGCTGCCGAGCAAGCCTGCCGCTCGCTGCCGTCCGTACTGCGGGAGATTGCTGAGGCTGCGTTTTCATTAGACAAGGGGATTCCCACCCTTTCGGCCGAGGCTCGCCAATACCTGGTCGGCGTTCCGGACGTCGACGAGGATGTACGACTCTTCCGCGTCATGATGGATCGCCATGTGCCACTGCCCGTCTCAGAAGATGCTCGCTGGCTGCTCGCGCATTCCGACGAATCCAACCACGCGGTAGAAGCTCTGGAATTCGCCATCCGGCACGGAATGGATGCGGATATCAAGGCCGGACTGTCGCATCGCTTCGCCGAAGTCGTCGCTCGGTCGCTGAAGGTGCTGCCGCCGGCGTCACCGTTGCCGCCGGATATCCTCGCTCTGGCGGAAGCTAAGGGAAGCCCCGTGCGCCGGGCTCTGGTCGAACTGCTCGAAGCGCGGCCACATGCTTCTCATATGCCTGCGCTCCTTCATCTATCCAAGGACGACTGGTGCCCCGGGGCGAGCTACTACGGCGAGGCAGCCGACTATCCGATCGCGCAAAGCGCCGTGAAAGCAATGGCGAAGCTCGGAAGGATCGAAGACGATCCAGCGGATGAGCTTTATCGCGTGGCAATCGACACGCGCGATTTCGATCTTCGCTATGAGGTATTCCTCCTGCTGGCGCGCTCGGCCGGTGAGCAATTTCAGGACAAGATCTTCGAGCTCGCGACGAATCCGGGTACTCGCGACGTAAGGTTGAGGGCAGCGCACGCGTTGCTCGTAGCTTCGGAGTTCGCGGTGCCGCGGCTTCTGGAAGCGATAACTCCCCAATTGGTTATGACGAAGATCGAGCCCATCGCTTCTCGGTTCTTGCTCATGCTGGCGCTTCGCGGTGACACCGATCAGCTTCTGAAATGCGCCAAGTCTCTCGCTACGCACGACAAAAGGCGCGTGCTGCTTTTGCTTGCAATCTGGGCGGTTCGCGACAGGGATTTCGCCGCAGCCGAACGGATAGCAAACATGTTGCCGGCGAACCACGTGGCCGCGAAGTGGGCGCTCGCTGGTGGTACGGGTAAGCTGATTGATGCTGCGCTGGAGGATTTGGGCGACCCGATCAGCGTCGAGCAGGTGAACTTCTTTATCAAGCGAGAACCAAAAAAGGGTGGACGCCATCGGCAGACTCCCGAATAGCGAAACCCACTGAGTCGATCTTGTGGCCGGCCACCATGTCGTCGGTGATGCCGGTAAGCGCCGTGATCTCGGCCGGGATTGGCTCTGACGGCTCATTGAAGGCGGAGAACGTGTCCCTGACATCAATGATGCGCCCGTCCGGCGTGTAGCCGAACTTGACCATGCCGAGCTCGATTAATTCGTCGTTGCGGTGGTCCAGGCCGGTGGTTTCGGTGTCGAGCAGGATGCCGATCCTCGTTTCCTATCCGGAGACCGCCATCGACCTCGGCCGCCGCACCAGGCGCCGGAGCACCCGGTAATCACTCGACCGGCCTAGCGCCTCGGCCATCGCGGCCAGATCCGATTCGTCTTGAAACATCTCTTCTCATCGTGAGCCGAACAGGTAGGCCCGTGAGCCCCAGAATACCGCGGAGGCCGGCCGGGAGATATCTGAAAGACGAGCAATTCACGGGCTTTTCGGGAGTGTCGTGCAGCTGGATTCCATTGCGGGACGCTCGCGCGAGGGCAATCGATCGCGAGCGCTCCTGATGCGGCGCCGATGTTCCACCGAACTCCTACCAGGGCGCCTCCGGAAGGCCAACTTCGCCGAATTATATGGGGCATATAGTCGCCCGTTAGAGGCTGCCCGGACTACGGCTCGTTAACGGTGTGGCGGGTAATTTTGGACCATGCGATACAGCGACGGTTCATTCGCCCATGTGAAGTCCATCAGTCAGCAGGCCATGTGCCGGCACTGGGCACGCGCGGCCGGCACTCTACGCTTTCCTTCGCTAGATCAGTTCAGGCCGGAAGCGCGCCTGCATGATCCAAAACAACTCATCATCTGGAGTGTTGAGCGCCGGGCAGACGGGCACACGTTTCGAGCGCTTTACCAAGGCGCCAGCGTAGGAGAGGTCTTCAATTCGAGCTGGGCCGGGAAATCGATGGAAGAGGTTCTGCCACCGGCGTTGAAGGAGTTCGGTCTAGCCGCCGCCGAACAATGCGTGACCAGCGGCTGCGCCATCTACAACGTGTTTTCGACCTACAACAGCGGCGGCCATACGATCTGTTGTGAGCGCTTGCTCCTGCCTTTGGGACGAGCCGGCCGGGTCGAGCAAATGGTTGGCTCGCTTCAACTGATCAGCATGGCGGGATCGTTCAACCGCGAGACCGTCATCCGACACTTCGAATGGAAAACGGACGTATCCTGCGCAATTCGTATCTACGCTTCAGGTGGTGTCCGGCAATCATCGCAATCGATGAGCGAGGAGCGCATCGCACTTGTTAGCCGGACGCGCGGCGAAGGCGCATCGGACGGCTAGACAGCCCCGGCCTATGGTGCCGACACCGGATTGCTACGGTCCCACTGGTGCGTGATCATTTACGATCTGCAGCTATATTTGTATCCATGGATCTCGAGTACGACTCCAAGCGCGAGGCCGCCGCGGCGATGAAGCTTGCCGCGGAAGCCAAGGGCGCAGAGCGGCAGAGATGGATCACTGCCGCGCTCGCGTGGTCAGAACTCAATTCCCTGCGCGGGGCTGCCGAGCACAACGTGTCGGAAGGGTGGCCTACGCGGCAGCTCGTTACCGGTGCAAGGCGCAGCGCGTCCCCCCACCCCTCTCCAAGCCGCTAGGATCGCGTTCAGGGGGAAAGGCGATGCCGCACCCGCCCACGGCATCCAATCGTCCGTGAGGCCAGGACCCACCGGCTGGGTGCGCACGCTTGGTCCGCGGGAGGCGTCTGTCGGCGGCTCTCTTGGCGCACTGCGGCACGACGGCCAGATGACGTCCAGATCGGACCATCATTGATATAGATCCGATCCTCTTCCATCCTGACATCCGGAAACCGAACCCTGAAACTTTTCGCTTGGATCCAATGCGTCGTCGCACGGCGACCATCGAGAAGTCCGGCTTCGGCGAGAACAAACGCCCCATTGCAAAGTGAAGCAGTGCGCCTTGATACCTTGGCAGCTTCTTGCACAAAGGCGATCAGGTTTTCGCTCGATGGAGCCATTTCGAACGCGGTGACAGCGCCGACAATAATTGTATCAAAAGCTGGATTGTCGAATGCTTCGGTTTCAACTGTCAGACCACAAGAGGATCGAATGGGACCGCCATGTTCCGACAACAGATGAAGGTCATAGTGAGAATCGGCCGGGGACGGCTTTGCAAGTCCGAACCCCGTCATTTCGAATGCCGTCAGGGGCGCAAGGCTCAAGCGCTGGAAGTCGCGCGGGATGATTAGGCCTACCCTATGCATGGCTGCTCCTAGTGTCCGAAACGTTGATAGTCGCTGGGTGGAAGTCACTAGGAGGCATGATTTGATCTCGAACCCGGATGCTCACGTGCGAGCCGGATGACCGAGAGCGGCGTTCGGCGCCATGAGTGCCTGACTCAAAATCCTACATCTCTTTAGCCGAAGTCAGGCAGCCGCCTCCGCCTCTCGTCGAGCGTTTCGCCGCAATATCTCCGGTGGCACGCCGAAGATCCGGAGGAACGCGCGACGCATGCGTTCGCGGTCCACGAATCCTGTTTCCTGCGCCACGACATTGACCGTGTGCCGCCCCTCTTCGATCATGAACCTCGCGGCCTCCAGCCGAAGCCGCTCCACGGCTTTTGCTGGAGACTGGTTGGTTTCGGCCAGAAAGGCGCGGCTGAACTGGCGGGGGCTCAGGTTGGCGACGGCAGCCAGCTCTTCGATGGTCAATGGGTTTCGCAAATTTTGACGAATGTGCGCCAGGACCAATTCGATGCGATCGGACTTCGGCGTCATGTCAAGCAGTGCGGAATGCTGTTTCTGTCCACCCATCCGGCGCTGGTTCATGACAAGCAGCCTGGCGACCATTTTCGCGGCTTCGGGACCAAGATCATTGTCGATCAACGCTAGTACAAGGTCGATCCCCGCGGTCATCCCCGCCGACGTCCAGACCGGACCGTCATTGATGTAAATGCGGTCTTCCTCCGCCCTGACTTCCGGGAACCGAGCCCTGAAGCTATCTGCGTGAGCCCAGTGCATCGTGGCGCGCCGGCCATTCAGAATGCCCGCTTCAGCCAGCACAAACGCTCCACTGCAGATCGAGGCGATCCGTCTCGACGCCTTGGCAGCCTCCTGCACGAACGCGATCATGGTCGCATCGGAGGAAGGCATGTCCATCTCGGTGATCGAACCCACAATCACTGTGTCGAAGGCGGGATCTCCGAACGCTTCGGTTTCCATCATCATGCCTGATGAAGACCGCACGGGACCGCCATGTTCTGACAGCAAATGGATGTCGTAGCGCTGGTTGGCCGGGGGCAGGTTCACGATCTCGAACGCCGTCAGCGCCGCAAGGCTCATTAGCTGAAACCGTTGCGGCACGATGAAACCGACCCGATGCATTTTTGCTCCTGTGGCACGAATGGTGGCAAGAACGACCTACGTCAGCCCCGCCATAATCGCTAGAGTCCGGGCAACAAATCTCGCACTAGCTCCTCGCCGCTAAGCGACCCCCATCAGCGCTTCCGTGAGGAAGAAAGGATGATGCATGTCTTCCGATCACGCCGCCTTCGTCGAGCATCGCATTTCCAGGGGCGAAGGAAAAGTCTACGCTCGAGATTATGCGGGTTCTGGCCCGGCCTTTGTGCTGATGCACGGCTTCCCTGACAACCTACATATCTGGGATGATCTGATCCCGTTCCTGGTTGCCAGCGGCCGGCGCGTGGTGACGTTCGATTTCCTGGGCTTCGGCGCCTCGGACAAGCCTGTCGGCACTGCCTACAGCTTCAGGCAGCAACTCGACGATCTCAGGGCGGTCGTCGACCGCTTAGGCTTAGAGAAAATCGTCCCGGTCGCTCATGATTCCTCCGGGATGGCGACGCTCAACTACGCGCTCGCTCATCCAAACGGTGTCGCTTCCGTGATCATGCTCAACTCGGCCTATAGCGAGGACTCCACGTTTCTTTGGCCCGAGATGATCACGCTCTTTGCGACTCGGAGCATGCAGGCCCTTGCAATAGCGATCGCCCAGAGCTTCGAACAGTTTGGCTGGCTGCTGAAATGGCAGCAGAAGAAATTCCTGGACCCCTTGCCTGAGGCGCAAAGACCCCATTTCAGCGCGTTCATCGGTCCGCTGATCAGCGACAACTTCATTGCCCAACCCGGCGCCGGTCCTGCCTTCGTGCAATTGGCGGCGGAATTCTTCGATGAACACGCCCGAAACGCCAAGCATCTGACCGCGCTCAAGATGCTCGATATTCCGGTCAAGCTGATATGGGGACAATACGACCCCTACTTCCCCGTCGCCATGGCCGAGCGGCGTCAATCTCAGCTCAAAAATGCGTCCCTCACCTTCATACCGGCGGGCCATTGGCTGCAGGCCGATGAGCCCGCGCAAGTAGCGAAGGCGATGCTGTCATGAGCCCGCGCGCGCTCGAAAAGCTCACGGTTCGCGAACGCCGCTTGACCAAGCTCGCTCGAGCCGTTGGCCTCGTCACGGTATTGGCGGTGATTAGCCCGACCGCTTCGTTCGCTCAGTCAGCGCCACCATCATCGAGCCTCGACGTCCCGACGACCAAACTTCTCGCGATCGGCACCTTCACAGCCAAAGGGTCGCCGGAGCGGTGGAAGCCGCTCCTGCCTGCCGAAGTGCGCGACACGGTAGGGCTCTATCTCGCTGGGAAAATCGACCAGTGGTACCTCAAGCAGGACCAGAGCGGCGTCGTCTTCATGATGAACGTCACCGACCCGAAGGAGGCTCTGGACCTGCTGGGCAAGTTTCCTTTCGGCCAGGCCGGGCTGATGGAGTTCCAGATCATCCCGCTCGGCCCGATCGCCCCGCTCCGCGTGCTTCTGACCGATCCCGCTAAGTAATTCGCAGGCGGTCCTTACCAATAGATCGAAAGGAACATCGAATGTATGACGCTAAAAATCCGCGCGTCCACGCTGAAATATTGCCCGCGCTTGCCGCCGTCGTCGGTCCAACGACGAAGATCCTGGCAATCGGCTCCGTCACGGCGAAAGGCACGCCCGAGGCGATCGCGCCGGTCCTGCCCCATGAGGTTCGCGCGACGGTTCGCAATCATCTCGCCGGCAAGATCGAGCAATGGTTCTTCCAGACCGAGGGCTACGGCGTGGTGTTCATCGTGAACGCCACCAGCACCGTAGAGGCGCACGAACTTCTGGAGAAACTTCCCCTCGGTGTGGCCGGCATGATGGAATTCGAGTTGATCGCTCTCGGGCCGCTTGCGCCGCTCGCCATGCTCATCGGTGAGCCGCCCCGCTCGTGATGATCTGGTCCGCTGGGGCTCGTTGGGAGCTTGGTGGCGCTTGAGGCTCTATCGAGACCGCTTCGGTCACCTTCGTGCGTGCCTGACAGCCGCCGCATTGCGCGCTGTCGATCGATGCTGCGCCGTCCCTCGAGCTCCCCACACCAGTACCGCGCGAGGAAACAGAAAATGCCTGACGTCAAGAATACGCGCGTCCATGCCGAGATGTTGCCCGCGCTCGCCGCCGTCATCGGTTCGACAACCAAGATACTGGCGATCGGTTCGATCACGGCGAAGGGCACGCCGGAGGCGATTGCCTTGGTTCGTCACCGTGAGGTGCGAGCGACGGTTCGTTATTATCTCGCCGGCAAGATCGAGCAGTGGTTCTCCCGGACGGAGGACCGCGGCGTGGTGTTCATCGTGAACGCCACCAGCACGGCAGAGGTGCACGAACTCCTGGAGAAGCTTCCACTGGGTGTGGCCGGAATGATGGAATTCGAGCTGATCGCTCTCGGGCCGCTTGCGCCGCTCGCCATGCTCATCGCCGAACCGCCGCGTGCGCAGGGCGATCCGCGCGCCTCGTTGTGAGCTTGGTGGCGCTTCAGGCTCCATCGCCAACGGATCGACTTCGAGCGGGGCATGGTGAAGCCATGTGGGAGCGGACCAAGGATTACACCAACAACTCGCCAAAAAGGACCCGCCACGATGCCTGTTGTCAAAGCCGCGGCCGTGCAGATCAGTCCCGTTCTCTACAGCCGGGAAGGCACTGTTGGCAAAGTGGTCAAGAAAGTCATCGAGCTTGGGCGCCAGGGCGTCCAGTTCGCGACCTTTCCGGAAACCGTCATTCCTTACTACCCGTATTTTTCCTTCGTCGAAGCGCCGTACCTGATGGGCGCGGAGCGCTACAAGTTACTCGATCAGGCGGTGACCGTGCCGTCTGACGCGACCAGGGCCATCGGCGAGGCCGCCAGACAAGCTGGCATGGTCGTCTCCATCGGTGTCAACGAGCGCGATGGCGGCACGATCTATAACGCGCAACTTCTGTTTGATGCTGACGGCACGCTCATCCAGCACCGTCGCAAGATTTCCCCAACCGATCAAGAACGCATGGTCTGGGGTCAGGGCGATGGCTCCGGGCTGCGCTGCCCGGGTCTTCGAGGACAACCTCGCCGGATGGCATACAATTCTGCTGGAGCTGAAACGAATGCAAGCACCAGAGTGGGCAGGCGCAGGCCGATGGTTTCAGATGGTCGAAGACACGGACGGCTTCCTGCCGAGCTGGGGCCGCGCGGCTTGCGATCTCGGCTGGACCGCTCTGGATTTGTTCGGCGTTCACGCAGTCGCACCGGGATGCCGGTACGACGTCATGGGCCTGACGATGTTGCTGGGTGGCGGCGCTGTCTTCGCGTTGACTGAGCAGACGGCGGCTTTCCGGCGGCCGCGGGATCGACGCTAACGTATCGACGCAAGCCGATGTCCGGCACCGTACTTCTGTGTGGAGGTCAGCATGCAATCCGCTGAGGAGACCGCATGGAGGGTGCTCACACCTTACGATCCCAGGGAGGGCATTAGCCTGGCTGCAGCAGCTAAGAGATCCGGCAAGCCCGAAACAACACTTCGCAGCTGGTGCGTCCAGCATGGATTAGGACGGCGGGTCGGAGGAGGCGTTTGGGTTGTCAGCCAAGTAGCCCTTGCAATGTTTTTGGATGATGATGCACCAGCTCTTGCGAACTACCTGAGGGGAGACCGTTCGAGCAAGCTGGTGACCCACTACTTTGAACGCCTTGGAGTGCCTGTCCCGAAGAGCGCGCCCATGCTTGCCGATTGCGGTTGAGGGCTCACACGCTTATAAAGCGAAATTGACGCCAGTTTAAGGGGGGGGAGCGATGTTGATACGCCCGAGCCTGATTGCCGTCTCGGAAAGGCGATTCAAGCAGGCCAACTTCTCGCCCGAGGTATTGAACAAGCGGCTAGGCGATGGCCCGCTTCACATCACCGCCGAGCAGAAGCGCCTGCGCCAGCGCCAGCTCTTGGCCGAGACGCAGGACGTGCAGCAGGCGGAGATCGGCCTGGAGCGGATCATCCAGGGCAATGATCTCGACAGCATCAACTATCTCGCCAAGGGGACCGCCGCCTCGCGCTCGGTCTGCCGCATTCAGCTCAGGGATCTCAAATCGAACCTGCTCGGATATGGTTCGGGCTTTCTGATCGGGCCGGGCCTGCTGCTGACGAACCATCATGTCTTCGGCAAGCCGGCCGAGGCCGCCAATTCGATCGCCGATTTCAACTATGAGCTCGACACCTCGGGACAAGAGCGCGTGCCGGTGAGGTTCGGCTTCGAGCCGGGCAAATTCTTCTACACCAATGACAGGCTGGATTTCTCGGTCGTCGCGGTGGCGCCGACCTCGCTGTCAGGCCAGGAGGAACTCGAGGATTGGGGATGGCTGCCGCTCAGCGGCGCGCCAGCCAAGGCGGATCCCGGCGAGTACCTCACCATCGTCCAGCATCCCAGCGGGCAGATGAAACAGGTCTGCGTCCGCGAGAACAAGCTGCTCAAATATTCCGGCGATTTCCTCTGGTACATGGCGGAAACCACGGCTGGCTCCTCTGGAGCACCGGCGTTCAACCGCTTTTGGCAGGTGGTCGCGCTGCATCACAGCGGTGTTCCCCGGAAGAATGCGCAGGGCCGCACCTTGACCAAGGACGGCAAGGAGTGGAAGCCGTCGATGGACGAATCCTTGATCGACTGGATCGCCAGTGAGGGCATCCGGATCAGCGCGATCGTCGCCGATCTCAAGGTCGCCGTCGGCTCCCATCCCTTGATCAGGCCAGTGCTGGACGAGGAAGAGCCGCCGAACCGGCAACAGGTGGAGAAGGCCCGCGCGCCGGCCTCCGCCCACAGCGCGCCTCTGGTGGTCCCACTTCGCCTGCCGCTTGGGCTGCCGATAGAAGCCGTTCAGGGGGACCAGACCACTCTAAAAGATCTCAACTACACCGTTTGGTTTGGTACCAATCGAAAACCGTGGGATCCATTTAATATTTCAAAGGGTTTCTCCGGCACCCGTGACACGACGCTGCATCTTGGCATGTGTAAAGTTTTCGTCCCCGAAGCGCACAAGATCGGCTCCGTTGGCTCAAACTGGCTAAGGCGGTTCATGTCCGGCGTTGATGACCGGCTGAAGCTAATAACGACTGAGGAACTTGCGGCGGCAAAGTTCTGGAAAGGTGTCGCCGGGCAGCTCGAACAACTCCGGGTTCGTGATCGCGATGCTGTCATCTTCATCCATGGATACAACGTTCCGTTTGAGGACGCAGCACTTCGCGCAGCACAGCTTGGTACTGATCTCGCAGTACGCGGGTGCATGGCTTTCTTCAGCTGGCCGTCTAGAGGCAAGTTCAAACTGTACACCAATGATGAAGCGACTATTGAGGCCAGCGAACCATACATCACGCAGTTTATGACGGATTTCGCGCGGCGCTCCGGCGCATCGAAGATTCATATCATCGCCCATAGCATGGGCAATCGTGCAGTGTTGCAGGCAGTGAACCGAATTGCCTCCGCGGCAGCTAAACGGACAGGCAAAGCATTTGATCAGATCATCCTTGCAGCCGCGGACGTTGACGCCGACACGTTTCGACAGCTCTACAAAGCCTATTCTCGAGTTTCTCGACGAACGACCCTTTACGTCTCGTCTCGCGACAGGGCTGTCGAAGCCTCGCATTGGCTACATGGCTACTCTCGGGTTGGCCTTGCGCCTCCCGTTACGGTCTTGCCCGGAGTGGACACAGTGGTTGTCAGTAACGCAGACGTAACAATGCTAGGCCATGGGTATGTCGCCGAGTCACGGGGGGTCCTTACAGATATTCATTCGCTGCTGAGTTTTGGCGCAGCGCCGAGCAAGCGCTTCGGGCTGCAGCAGCAAACGTCCGACGATGGGAAGAAATATTGGTCAATTGGCGCATAAGACTGCCGGTGCTCGCAGCCGAACAGGATCTAGACAGATGCTGACGGCACCAACATGGAGATCCAATACTGTGGCGGCACAAGGAATGGACGGGGCCTCATGGAAGCCGGGGACAATGGAAGGTACGAGGGGAGACGCTCGGATGGCGGCAAGCCGTTGCCACCGCAGTATCGTCGGTCGAGCAGGGTCACCAGCTTCTTGCCGTATGTCCGCTCAAGCTTGAATCCGCATCAGGGAGAATCGGCTCCATCGCAGCTATGCTGGTCATTTTGCCGCTCTATTTGTCCGTTTGAGCATTTTACAACGCGATGTTGGTATTCGCACCCCTGCTTCTAGCTCCTACCTCACCAACGGAGACGGTCTGAGATTGCTACTCTCGCGATACTTGCCGCAATTCCGGTATGGTGTGATCCTGCGCGGTTTAGAGCGACCCACGTACGAGGCTTTGAAGAATTCATAATCAGAACATTTGGATCCGAAAGAGGCATCGAACTGATTAGAGGGGGCGCCGAAAAAGTCCCGCGTCGGCCGCTACTGCAACTTCATGCGTTATTGCCGCGCCAAACAATCCGTGCGATCCTAAGATCGCTGCCGTCCAAGGTAGACTTTCGGTCCCCGAACCCGAGCAAGGTGCGGACCTTTGGGCAGGGGACCAACTTGGTCGCTTTTGGATTCCTGGATCGGAGTAATAAACTCGAATTGCGAGCGTGTCGTGACCGAGACAGCGAGTGAATCAGGTTTTAAACGCACTTCGCCTGAGAAAGAACTCCATTTTACTTTCGTTCACGGCACGTTTGCCCCTGGCGCACCCTGGACGCAAAAGGGGTCGCTTCTCCGTGAGAAGCTTCTGAAGGAGTTCGGCGAGAACCTTCACTTCCACGACGATTTTCGTTGGTCGGGCTGGCCAAGCCATCTCGCTCGTCATTGGGGCGGGCAGAAATTCCGGGATTTCCTGCTGGACGTCACTGCACGCAACATCGGGCGCCACTATATTGTGGCTCACAGCCACGGTGGCCCCGTTGTGCTCTACGCCTTGCGCGACAAGGCCCTTGCTGAGCGCATCGAAGGCGTCGTAACGCTTTCAACTCCCTATTTGCTTGGACGCCGCCGCGATTTCGGCTTGCTTGGTTATTTCGCTGCTCTCGCCGGCTCCTACGCCCTATTGATAATGCTTTTCGAGCTGATGAGGATTCCTCAGGTCACGTATTTCAATGAGCATCCGACTTGGTACGCGTTCATGGCGATCTCGTTATTCGATGCTATCGCCCATTTTGCCGGCTTGGGCATTCTGATCTTAGTGAGCTTTGGTGTCGCTGGACTGACCGATTGGTTTCTGAAGACTCTCGCACTGCCTGACGTCCATCCAGAGCGGTTGCTCGTTGTTCGAGCCCCGAGCGATGAAGCGAGCGCCCTCTTAGGTTTGTTTAACGTACTGGAACTGCTTTTGACGTTTCTTTGGGGTCGTCGCGGTCCGTTGGATCGTCACTTGCGCCGTTTATTCGGTATGCTCTTCGAAAGGATCGGCAAACTCGTATGGCTCCTGTCCCAGCCTCTTCTCGTTCTCGCAGTTTGGCTTACTTTCGGTCACCTACTACTCTTTGCGGCAGTCATTTTCGTTGGCTACAACGACCAGTCTTCGTTCATGAAGATTGACGGCTGGTCCCCCACCCTAGCATCGATTCCCTCTTGGCCGGCCGCGAAGGTTGTCTATCTCTACGCTGCTGATCATCTCTACGCCTGGATTTTAGCTATTGCTGTATTGATCGTTTTCCCAGCACTTGTGGTATCGGACACCCTCATTTGGTTTTTCAAGGTCTCTATCCCTATCGTAGCCCTTCTGGGCGCGGCTTTTTTTATGCTCGTTCTTTTCACTGCGGTTCTCGCGATAACCAGTGTCCCCGAACTCGGTATTTGCGCGGCCACCATCATTGTCTCCTGCGAAACGTCGCCTCCTGGTACTTACAAGATTGTTCAGCTCGAGAGCGGCAACGAGAATGAGAGTTTTCTCCTTCATTCTTTGCCGTATACGCATCCCACTGCGCTGAACGAGATCGTCAAATGGATAAAGGCTCCGAACTCAACCAAGGAGCCGTTTAGCGCCCTCTGAACGTACGCGCGGAGGGGGGATCTGCTCCGCATTTTCTGAAAACCTTGACGCTGATCGTGACCCCGACCAATCGTCGATTTCCCCCGTGATGCCAATAGCTCAGGCGTCCGTGGTGGGGCGGCGTTGGAAACCGAGTATGACCACTCAAGACAGGCAAACAAGCCTGTGTCCCGTTAGGACGCCAACCTGCGCTGGTATCAACTCAGGCCTGAAGGCCATGCTTGCCCTCCGTTCTGGCGCCCTGACCGTGAGCAGGAACACAGAATCACCATTGCGGGATGGCCTGCTCTTGTCGGCACACTTGATTCTGTCCATGGATCAAGCGCCCTGTAGCTTCACTCGTCCGTCCAGATGGTTGCACTTTCGTGTGCTAGAACGAATCGCAGTCCCTGACCTTCATTTTTCTGCCACGCGCGATGATAGAGGAGGGATCTTTCCCGAGGCGGACGAGACTTTTGTATGCCTCGGTTTGATCAAGAGGTGGAACGTTCCGAAGAACGGCTCCCATCCGTCCTTGCCGCGCAAGCTCAAGGTTTTGCTTCCGGATCTCTTTCTCATCGTCCTGCCAATAACGGAGCAGCAATAAGCTCACGCACGAGAGGCGAATGGATGCACTAGCCGAATCCCGATCGCGGGTGATCGCAGATACGTCAGAAGCCGCTGAAGCGGCTCTCTGGGCATACTCAGCTAGTTGATAGTTTGAATAATTGGGTTCTTTGCGAGCTTCCTCGTAGTCGGCCAAGTACCTTGATGCCACCAGCTTTGCCGAAACTTGGTTCTTGTTTAGTCGGGCGTCCAACAGCAACGCGGCGTTCTCGTCTCGCCTCCAGTCGTTCGATAAGACGCGCTTATTGTTTCCCGCGCCGTCGTACATCGCGGATGCACGTTCAAAATGAGCGATAGCCGCTTTTGCGCGCTGTCCATCCTTGAGAGCCGTAGCCGCTGTTTTCATCAATCTGCCCGCAGCTACGTGTATCTCAATCGTATCCCTCAGGCGATAGAAGTCGTGCAGCGGACCCCGTGATCCAGCAGAAGTGCCTAACCCATCAGAATTTCGATCAATGCTTTGAGCGAATGCGTCCACTTGATCGGCATACCTCCCAAGAACGGCTGGCGGATCGGACGAAGATGTTTTTTTCGCCGAATACTCGATTGCATGGACTAGATCGCTCTGGAGCCGCGTTGCAACAAATGTGGGAATATCGGCTGGCTCAAGCTCGGTTTGATTGTTCTGATCCCTAAAGGAGCCGGGTTGCCAGACGTGCAACTCGACCCGCGATTTCCCCGTTACTTCACCCCACAAAATCAAGTCAGAGTTGTACCTCGCCAACAGCCATTCTGCAGACCCGTCGCCGAACAAACGTTCTTGCGTTGCCGAGGTAGGGGTTTTGGTCACCCGCAAGCACGTCCGGATGACTGAAAAACCGTATCGTTGGGCAATCGCCTTGGCGAAGCGGTCGCCCACGCCGTCATGGTCGCCGTCGAATCCCGCCACGAGGACAGTGAATTCGCCTGGTGCAGCGGAGGCTTCGAAATAGGAGGCTAATGAGCAACGGATGGAGCGAGCGCTGGATGGAGCGTAAGCGACCGCGGCGGTGACCGCATAGATGCACCCTACGGCCACGAATGCCGCAGCTTTCCGCCGAACTTCGTTGTTCGGGGCCACGAAAGGAAGCACGCCGCCTGCCGCATCGTCGAGAGGAGGCTCAGCGGTGCAGACACGTTGGATGTAGGCTACGATCGCTTTCAGTGCGTCGGGATTGTTATAAAGCGAATGCCGAAGGTTAGACACGCTTTCTCTAGAGGGAGCGCACCAATCGACTTTGTAGGAGCCGGAACCGCCTGGCGTATCGGAAACGTCAACGACCGCATTCAACGATCGATAAAGCAGCTCTCTGCCAAACAATGACTTGCTCAAGGTTGCGAGCAAAACGAGGAAGGCGCTTACTCCGAGGCCATACGCGACGTAGCGAGTGATTCTAGCGACAAAATCGTTCATCGAAACAGAAACGACTAAGGCATACAACTGCTGATTAACGCAATCTGCGGTGAGGCTCACCATGCACTCGGAATAGGAATGTACCGCAGATAGAGAATACTTAATTGCAACGTAGGTGAAAAATACAGCAATCGAAGCGGCGAGAATCGGTATGACCATCGCGATAGAGGCGGCGACGTGCGTCAGAAAGCTCGCGAGTTTTCCAAATAGTAATACCAGGGTAGCTTCGTCGCGCTCACTTCTCAGGATTTTGAGATTGGTGATGACTCGGGAAGTCTTTGGCAATTCGTATTGCGGGCCGTGAAGAATCTCTCCTGCGATCCATAGGGAAAGGAAGAAGGCGAGCAAAGACGGAATAATTACCGGAAGTACAAGCGCCACGCCTCCCAGAAGCATTGCGGAGAATAGCGCAAAATTCGCGTTGTGAAATTCTTGACCGCCAAGAAATCCTGCCGGATTCCGTCCAAGGAGAAGCCAGCCGGTAGCGAATATGATCGTGCTCACAAGCAAAGTTCGATTGTTTATACGCCGCGCAAACTCTAGAGCTTGAGCGCGGTGATCGAGTTGCTGAGTGACAAGAAGACGTCGATATGCCCAGACACAGGAAGTGATGATGCCAAAAATTATCGACAAGACGGAGAGCGACAAAGGGACGTACAAGAAAGAGTTGTTCGCAAACGTCCATGCTATCAAGAGATAGCCTGCAAATGTTGCGGCACCGAGTGAAAGACAAATTACAAAAAGCCTGTCGATGATCCGAGGGACCGCGCGGTAAATGGAGAGAAACGGCGTGGCCATGGTCAGAATGTGCACGTTGAGCCGACTCCCTAACATCGCCTCCCGCGCATCTAGCGCCAGGTTTCCGCCGTGACTGTGAGCGATGATGAAATGTGGTGCCTCCGGCGCTCCAGCGACGCTGTCATCGAGAATCTTTGCCAAGCGCGCGGCAGCGCTTCGCCGTTCTTCGATTGAATTGGCCCCTGACCAGGGAAATGCATTCAGGTCTGCCGCTGTCACTAAGCCTGTTAGAGCGGAAGCTAAGGCCGAGTAGAATTTCGAGCCCATCTCGAACCAACGAGGTTCAGCGGGAGCAGTCTGTGTTCGAAGTGATTTGCTTTCCGGATTGAACCCCCGGCCCCAAGTTCCATGAACGAGAATGACTTTTGCTGGCGTACTCTTCATGGGTTAGAGTCCATCGTTTAGTCGAGGGGGCAGGCTCCAATAGTCCGCTAAGGGATCGGCATTTAGCTGCGTGCAGTTGTGCCCTGTAGTTCGCGATCAATTCGCAACTTGATATGGCGCAGAAGCCAAGAGCTAGAGGCGCGCCTCTATGCGCCCAATTATGGCTCGACCTTCAAAGCTAATCGTATATTGCCAGTATCCCGCCTCGGGGGCCCTCGCGAGCGAATACCAGGCGCCACGATAAATGGCGCTGCTGGCATCTGCATCTTTGGGAGATCCGCTCATCGTAGCCATCTGGTTCATTAAGAGCCCAACGCCCTCCTGCTTGCGTGACCGTCGCAGTCAGAAACGAAACGGCCCAAAGCTCGGCCGCAATCCAATCAATTGTCGTTGCAGGGAAAGTCGCTCATATCGTCTATGACGACGTATGGCCTGTCAGCTTTGAAAAACGGGTCGTCGGCCTTAAACTGGTAGCCTTCGGCGACGTCGATCAGGCGTTTCTTGACGAATGGGTTGGCGGTCACCCGCGCAACGTTGCGAACCCGGTGAGCCAAAGTTGCGTAAAAAACCTCGTTCAAGCGACAACTCCAAAATAGGATTTCGCGAAATCGAGAAAGGGATGCACCACTCTCCCGCATTGTAGCGGTCCTGGCAAGCCATCTTTGGTCGAGTCGCAATTTGTCGCCAATATGGGCGACCGCGCGTCGCGGGCCGGGGATTGGATATCACGGAAGGCTACCGGCGGGCCAACCGGCAGACGTGGTCGTGCCGCGGCCCCGTTGGGGTCTTGCCCCCCTACCGGCTGATACCATCACGGTTTGTGCCTGGCAGCGGTCTGGGCGAATCGTGCCTCGTTCAAACTAAACGCCTTCGAGCGTAAACAACATGTCGCGATCGCTCGTGCACTGTTTGCGGAGGGCGATAAGCGGTTGGTACTCTGCCGAAGTGTACCAAGCGTTCAGCGCGTCCATGTCGGGAAACTCGATGATGATAACGCGCTCGGGTTTCCAGTGCCCGCCCTCGGGCATCTTCTGGCTTCCACCCTTCGTAAGATTGCGGCCTCCGTGCTTCGCGATCAACGGTCCGACCTTGGTTCGATATTCCTCGAATTTGACCTCATCGGTGACGATGTGTTCGGCAATGACGTATGCTGCCATCTTTTCTCTCCTAGTAATTGTCGGCCAGATCGTGCAGGCGAGGATCGGACTTCGCATCGGCAGCTCGCGGTAGATTTCCTTGTTTAGGGGCCACCACGGTTGCTTTAGACATTCGAAGGAGTTCCGTCAGAGAGCCTGGAAGCAGTCAGATCCTTGTCCACATCACAATGGGCGAAAGCGCTTCGCGCCGAAAAATCCCATGACGATGAATGCGAGCATGACAATGATCTGTGCGATCAGAAACGGGGCTTCCGATTGGGTGGGAGCCAACGCATGCAGAGCTGGGAGTTTCTGAAACGCTTGAACGACGCCGACGAAGAAGTTCAGGTAGAGTGCCGTAGTTGCCGTCACCACGTAGATCAGGCGCCACCAGCCGGCAAGCTCCTGTGCGTAAAGAGCCACCAGCGCCACCGCGAGAACGATCAACGAAATCGTTCCAACGACGTGCGGCGGCCCGAAGGCCTCCGAGTGGAACATGAACCCGGTCACGCTGGTCGTGATAGTCGTGACGAGAAAGATCGCATTCCAATTCGGTGTCCATTTGCCTGCCGTCATGGCGGCAAGAACCACTAGCCCGGCGCCAATGCCGATGAGGCTTATGAGCACGTGAAGAGCAGTGAATGTCGAAGTCGAGAGCCCAATAATCATTTTAGGTCGTCCTGCATTTGTGTCTTGTTTCTGCGCAAAGCTGCCGCATCGTCGGCGTGGGTCAAAATTGACGATCAACGTCTCGTGGCATCATTTGCCGACGAGCGCAGACGCAATCGCGCAGCTGGGATCCCGGCGGTTGACGCGTAAGCGACCCATCGAGATCCTCGCGTCGCACCTCAGTAGAAGTCAGGCGACCCGCCAAGTTCGACCTCTCCTTGAAGCAAATCCGAGTTCGGGTCAAGGTAGCTTCAAAATATGAAGTTATAAGACTTGATCACGCTTTTTGGAGCAGCTTAGTTGCCTGACCGTTCGAGTGCGGTCGTGGGAGCAGGAGAAGGGTATGAAATTGTTGCTCAAATTGTTGGAGATGGATGTCATCGCTATGGAAGAAACGACGGTGGCGCTGGGGTATCCGCGCGATCAAGTGCTCTGACGGAATGAGCACAGCTGTGGGTTTCAATTCTTTGGCTTGAAGCGGAAGGTGCAAGGGGTAAGATTCAGGTGATTTGCAAATATCCGGGGGGAGTGCAGCATGGCGGCCGTCCTCGTTTTCAAAATCAGCGTGGCATTGAGTATATTTCCGGGTTTGTTGGCGGTGACGTTGCTTCTCGGTGAAGTCTCCGTCGGGCGATAGGTTTACCAGCGCCTATTCGGCCAAGTGTGATGCGTCACTGCCGGCGGCGCCGTTCGGCAGCGTTCGGTGCAACGCCTCTTCGAAGCGGAACGTCACGGGCGAGTATGATGCGGCGCTGATCTTGCATGCACGATCCTCGCCACGAGCGACGGGTTATTTGATCAGAGCGGTCGTCCGACGTTCGGCTTTCGTGGTGGCCCTTCTCCTTGAAGCGACGGGTCATACCGAAGCAGACCAAAATCTGCGTTCGATAAGGGTAGGGGGACTTCATGTCGTTCGTCGCAAATGCTCGAATGTACTCAGTCAATTCTGAGGCCGCAGCCGCGTGGAAGGAGCTGTTCCGCTGGCTCGCAAACGAGAGCGGCGTAGATCTCGAGGTCATCGATCACAAATTTCCGCTTCCCCTCGGGGACCTTTGGTCCCGTACGGATCTTGCCTGCGCTTTCATGTGCGGATTTCCCTTCATGCTGTCGCGGCGGCGACCACGGCCTGTTGCGGCACCAATCCCGGCTGGAGCCGAAGGGCCGGTGTACATGACAAGGCTGCTCGTCCGTTCGGATAGCGCTTACACCACTCTTGAAGATACCTTCGGAGGCCGACTTGGATACACCGTTCCCGACTCGCATTCCGGGTACAATGCCTTGCGCCATCACCTTCTGCCTTACTACCGCCAGCGCGGAGCCAGGTTATTTCGAAAGAGTGTTGGCCCGCTGACGACGCCACGTCGCGTCATCGATGCTCTCCTAGCAGACGATATCGACGTCGGGCCGCTCGATAGCTACGCGCTCGAACTGATGCTGCGTCACGACGACAAGCTCCGTTCGCAAATCAGGATCATCGCGACCACCGATCCCGCGCCTGCGCCGCTCTTGGTGGCGGCAACAAGTTGTCCAGATGCGGTCGTCGAGAAGCTGCAGGCCGCCCTGGCAAGCTTCGCTTCCGCGACCGAATGCGCGTCGTTGAGAGACAGTCTCCGTCTCGCGGGATTCGTCCCGGTCAGCGAAAGCGACTACGAGCTGACGTTGCAGTGGGACGTCGAGGCCCGTCTCGCAGGTTATGCTGAACCTGGATGACTTCTCGGCGATCCGGCCCGGACGGCGGCGGTTCCTGGTAATGGCGCGGTGCTGGACGATCCACGGACGAACAATTTCGTTGCATTCGCTGGCGGCGCTTTAATCAATCTGACTAACCATTTCGCTTCGCGCCCTGTCGACCGCGGAATCTATCGCCGACGACGCGAAGCACTATTGGCCGGCCTCGATTTGTCGGACTAGTCTGTGAAGCGGGTCGAACGACGTCCCGTCGGAGAACGACGAGCCCGCTTGACCACGAGCACGGTACGCGGTTCGGAGGCGATATGGTCTACTACATGTTCCGCCGCATACTGATGTTACCACCGGTCATGTTGATCGTAGCTTTCATCGTATTCGGTCTACTCTACGTCACCCCTGGCGACCCGGCCGCCATGATCGCCGGAGACCAGGCGACACCGGAGGAAGTCGAGCGCATTCGCATCGCTATGGGGCTGGATCAGCCGTTCTATCTCCGGTTCGGCTATTGGATCTGGCAACTAATGAACGGCGACCTCGGCACCTCAATCTTCGCGAACCAGCCCGTCGTGCACATGATAGGGCAACGAATAGGACCGACGTTCTCGTTGCTCATGCTTAGCTTGATCATTTCGGTGGCGATCGCCGTTCCTGTCGGAGTCGTCGCCGCATGGCGAAGAGGGCAGGCCATCGACAGGGTCATCACAGCGCTGACCGTGCTTGCCTTTTCGCTGCCGGTTTTTGTTGTAGGGTACCTCCTCGCATTTTCGTTCTCGACGTCGTTAGGTTGGCTGCCCGCGCAAGGCTACGTCCCTCTCAGCGAAGGTTTCGGTTCGTATATTTCCCATCTGATCCTCCCCTCCGTAACGCTTGGCGTTTCCTATGCGGCCGTCTTGGCTCGTACCACGCGGGCGTCGATGCTCGACGTGCTGACGCAGGACTACGTCAGGACGGCCATTGCGAAGGGCGCCGGTCCGCGCGTGATCTTGTACAAACATGCCTTACGAAACGCTTGTGTGCCTATCGTGACGGTCGTCAGCATCGGCATCGCAACGCTTATGGGTGGCTCGGTGATAACCGAGAGCGTATTTTCCATTCCAGGCATCGGCCGGCTTACGCTCGATGCGATCCTACATCGCGACTATCCCGTGATTCAGGGTGTGGTTTTGCTATTCAGCGCCAGCTACGTGGCGATCAATCTCATCACCGATCTCGCTTACACGGTCGTAGATCCGAGGATCAGATATTGAACCATCAAGCGTCGCCCCCCTGCATGGTTACATCGCTGCGGACCATCCAGCTGTCGGCCCGTCCGGCGGCAGAACGGAAAGTGCTGAAGTTCGTCAAGCGCCATCCGCAGATCGTCGCTGGAGCGTCGATCCTGGTGGTGGTCGTCCTGATCGCGGTCTTCGCCCCATTCCTTGGTACGGTTGATCCTCGCGCGATCTCGGTGACGAAGCGGCTTCGGCCACCGTCGGCGGAGTTCTGGTTCGGGACCGATGCGCTTGGACGTGATCTTTATTCCCGCGTCGCGTACGGCGCGAGAATCTCCGTTAGCGTCAGCATATCGTGCGCGTTCCTTTCCTGCCTCGGCGGGACGATCGTCGGAATGATCTCGGCTTCCGGAAGATGGGCGGACTCCGCCGTAATGCGTATCATGGACGGTTTCATGTCGATCCCGTCGATCCTGCTGGCTATCGCTCTCATGGCTGCCACACGTGGGTCGATCGGTACCGTGATCATAGCAATAACGGTCGTCGAAATTCCTCGTGTGGCCAGAGTGATACGTGGCGTTATGCTGGCGCTCCGTGAAATGCCCTTCGTGGAGGCCGCCGTCGCTGCGGGCTCGACGAAGCCAAAGATCATCATCCGGCACCTGGTCCCGGCGGTGATATCTCCTTTGACGGTACAAGCCACATTCGTCGCATCGGCCGCGATTATCATTGAGGCGAGCCTATCCTTCATAGGTGCAGGTACGCCGCCGACGATTCCCTCATGGGGCAATATCATGGCCGACGGAAAGGCTCTCTGGCAGGTCAAGCCATTCCTCGTCTTCATCCCGGCCTCTTTCCTGGGATTGACCGTATTGGGTGTGAACCTTCTGGGCGACGGACTGCGGGACGCGCTTGACCCTAGAATGGCGGAGCGATCGTGACGACGGTCCTCGAAGTACGGAACTTGGAGGTCTCATTTGCCTCGGCGGCGGGGAGCGTTCGCGCCGTCCGCGGCGTGTCCTTCGTCGTCGGAAGCGCGGAAACACTGGCGATAGTCGGGGAATCCGGTTCGGGAAAAAGCGTGACGGCCTTATCGCTCATGCGGTTGCACAACGCCGAAACCACCAATATTTCCGGAAGCGTCAAATTCAAGGGAACGGAGCTTCTGGACGCGCCCGAAACCCAGATGAGGTCGGTTCGAGGCAACGCGATTGGGATGATCTTCCAGGAGCCGATGAGCTCTCTCAATCCGCTTATGAAGATAGGAAACCAGATCGCGGAGGCGATCCTTCTTCATCAGGATATATCGAGCTCCGAGGCGAAGCGCCGTGCCTTGAAGTTGCTGATTCAGGTTGGCATTGCCGATCCGGAGCGTCGGATGCGGGAATACCCACACCAACTATCCGGAGGGATGCGGCAACGCGTAATGATCGCCATGGCGATGGCGTGCGATCCGGAGCTCTTGATTGCCGATGAGCCGACCACGGCTCTTGATGTCACGGTGCAGGCCCAGATCCTGGATCTTATGCGCGAGCTCAAGGCCCGTACGGGCTCGTCCATCGTCATCATTACCCATGATCTCGGCGTTGTGTCCGAACTGGCTGATCGCGTCGTGATCATGTACGCGGGTACCAAAGTGGAGGAAGGGAAGACCGAAGACATCTTCGCACGGCCCGTACATCCGTACACTGTGGGACTCTTGACGGCGATCCCGAGCCTGGATCGCAGCAGGAGCGATGGTCCGCTGACCGAGATCCCGGGCCAGGTGCCTTCGCCCAGCCAGATCCGAGTGGGGTGTTCCTTCGCCGCCAGATGTAGCCGTTCTTCATCGATATGTTTCGATATCGAGCCCGAGCTGGAGCCGGTCGCTCCGGGCCACGTAGCGGCGTGTCACCATAAATGCGGGAAGTTATTTCCATGAGCGAGCCCGCACTTCTCGAGGTCATTTCCCTGAAGAAGCACTTTCCTAGGCCTCGCACGGGATTCGGGACCCGAGAAGTCGTGCGGGCCGTGGACGACGTCTCCTTCTCCGTCGCCCGCGGGGAAACTCTTTCGATCGTCGGAGAGAGCGGGTGCGGCAAGTCCACGCTGGGAAGAACAGTGCTCGGCCTTACGCCGCCGAGTGCCGGAGCGGTGTGGTTCGACGGCTGGCGGGTCGACGGTCTCGCCAAGCCGCAGCTCAGAAAGATCCGCCGGCATTTTCAGGTCATCTTCCAGGACCCGATGGCCAGCCTAAGCCCGCGCATGCGCGTTCGCGACATTCTGGCGGAGCCGCTCGTAAATTTCGGCATCATCAAAGGACGCAAGGCGCTCGACGCTCGCGTCGGCGAACTGCTCGACGCCGTCGGCCTGCCGCGCGACGCCGCGCATCGCTTTGCTCATGAATTTTCGGGGGGCCAACGCCAGCGGATCTGCATCGCCCGTGCGCTCGCACCGGAGCCTAGCCTCATCGTCTGCGACGAGGCGGTATCGGCCCTCGACGTCTCGGTCAAGGCGCAGATCATCAATCTGCTCGCCAACTTGCAGGACAAGCTCAAACTCTCGTTGCTGTTCATCAGCCACGACCTGGCGATCGTAGGTCACCTGACTCATCGGATCGCGGTCATGTACCTGGGTGTCATGGTGGAGATCGGCGATCGAGATCTCATTCTCGAACGTCCGTTGCATCCCTATACTCGAGCGCTCATCTCCTCCGTGCCGAAGACGGGAAAGGAAACTTCGAAGCGCATCGTCCTGACCGGGGATGTGCCCAGCCCGATCAATCCTCCGTCGGGGTGTCGTTTCCATACCAGGTGCCCGAAGGCGTTCGACCGTTGTCGGCTGGAAGAACCCAAGCTGCGTTCGGTCGGAAGCCAACGCAGGATGGTTGCCTGTCATCTGGACATCTCCGAGTAGTATATGCCCTAGGGCTGGCTTGATCGAGCTGGCATGCATCTTGCTAAACTGAAGCGCCAGTTCCGGTGAGAGCATTCGTATGGCTATTGCAGAACTACGTGACAGGACTTCTGGCATCAATTTGAGCCAGATCGAGACCTTTGTCGCGCTAGTGGAAGAAGGAAGCGTTGCTTCCGCGCTGAAGCGCCTCGGATTGGGGCGCTCTTCGTTGAGCGCTCATATCAAGTCGCTGAGCGACGAGCTCAACCAGCATCTCGTCGTGCGGCTTCAAGGTGGCCTGGCCGTTACGCCGGCCGGGCGGCAAGCCTACCGGCTGTTGCGCCCCTTCATGGAACACGCGGCTCACTGTCTGGCTCACTTTCGTACCGGCGAAGTGGCTGCCTCAGAGCGGATCGAAGTGCTTCTGCCGCAAGGATATGCCGGGGCAATGTTCGACAAGGCAATCGGCCAGGTCGCACGGTCCGCTTTGAAGTACGAGAACCCCATTTGGATCTCGACGAAGTATTGCGGTCCCGATCGATGCGACAAGACGGGTCTTATGGTCGGTTTCGGGGGCAAGCGGCCCTGTCCGGCAGCGGCTAACGATGCACACGTCATCCCCGACAGATGGGTACTCGTGCGCACGGGACCGAACAAAGGGTGGCATACGCGGGATGTCCCCCTGTCGGAACTGATGAACAATTCCTTTGCGGTCCCGGAGCTTCCCGACAGCCAGCTCGCTCTGCTACTTTCGATCGCGGAAAAAACCCAAGCGCGAATCAATTGCCTCAGCCAGGAAGCTCCCGAAATCCTGGCGAAGGGCAGCCTGAGCCGAAATTTCAACTTTCTAATTCCCGCGGCGCAGCTGAATCCGGCGCTCGTCGCCGAATACTTCGAATGTGCTCTGCTTGAGAAGAGCGACTTCGATCCGACCATCTCGATCTCTGGCGAACACAGCAACGCCCTCGCGGCCGCGATGCGCCAGCACTACGAAGAATTGCTCTCCACTTCGGTGGCGTCTGGGACGCCATTGCCCGAAGACGATACCGAACCGGAGCGCATTTCACTGAAGTTGTGCCGCTCGTTTCTCGCGCTCTACGAAGAAGGCAATATGCGCCGCGCAGCGCAGCGCCTATGCGTGGTGCAGCCTGCTCTTACCGTGCAGTTGCATGGTCTCGAGGAGTTGTTGGACGCTCAACTGTTCGAACGCTCGCACCGTGGCCTCGATCCGAACGCCAGAGCGGATGTTCTTTATGGCCTAGTTGCGCCGCTCATGGCGGAATTCGAGGACGCGGTCCGAGCGCTACGCGCCGACGCGATCGGCGGAAGACCGCGACGGTTGCGGCTCGGCCTTATTCCGGCTCTGGATGCCGAAAGCGAGACCGCGGAGTATTTCGCCAACGCCCTCAAATGCTGGTCCGAACGCTATCCGGAGACAATCGTTCAGGTTTTGGAGGCCTATTCGGGCAAGCTACTCCAATGGCTGTCGTCCGGGCGGATAGACTTCGCTTTGACGGATCGCGTGGTCGACAATCCCGAGATGTCCTTCGACCTCATCGCCGAGGACGATATGGCGGTCGTCGTCGAACGATCGACCGAGTTGTTGCCGCCGGGGCCGGTCACACTGGAGACCGCGTCGAGATTGCCGTTGGTTTTGCCGTCAAGCCGACATGGCCTGCGGTCGATCATCGCGCAGCCATTGCAGAGAGCCGGCCTGGATCTTAGCCCGAGAATCGAAGTGGATTCCATGGCGGCAGCCATCAGTCTGGTGAAGATCGGACGGTATGCGACGATCCTCCCGACAGGCGCAATCCATAAGAGCACCGACCGCAGACGCCTTTCCATTCACACCATAAGTACGCCTCGTATCGTGCGTAGCATATGCCTTGTGAGGATGAGGAACGAGATACCGGATCCGGCGACGCAAGAGTTCATCGAGGAGTTGAGAAGCGCATTTTCCTCCGCAGGCGAGCGGGGCGCCGTGGAGGGGGATTTGAGGGACAGGGAGATCGCCACGCCGAAGCTCATCGCCTGATCGTTCGGCACGACTCCTTCCCGGAATCGAGCGAGACATCGAATTGGATCGCCGAGCTCGTTCGGTGATGATCGTTCGCGCGAAGCCGTCGAGCTCGGTACGGCGTTTATTATCGGCGGTTTCGTTAGATTGAATTATCGGCGGTCCGGCGTTCGTGGTTCGCTGCATTGGAGATTTACTCGGTTCATATCCGAATGCAGGAGTCGTCATGAGCATGTTTCATCTGGGTTGGTTCTTGGGTCCCGGCATCACCGTTCAGGGGTGGAATTCCCCGAACTATGCCGCGAGCTACGATTGGACGCAGCCCGACATCTACCAAGACGCAGCGAAGGCTCTCGAGCGCGCATGCTTCGATTTCTTAATCCTGGAGGACACCAGCGCAGTCCCTTACGCTTACAAGGGCTCCATGGACTTCTACCTCAAGAACGCGACGATGACGCCGAAGCTCGACCCTGCGGTCCTCACACCTTACATACTCGCGGCGACCAAGAGATTGGGTGTCGCGTTGACCATGACCACGACATTCTATCCGCCATGGATCCTCGCACGGCAGATGGCGACGCTCGATCATTACTCGAAAGGGCGCATCGGCTGGAACATCGTGACCGCCACCAGCGATGCCGCGGCGCAGAACTTCGGCTACGACAAGCAGTTCGAGCACGACCTGCGGTACGATATGGCCGATGAATATATCGACCTCACCGAGAAGCTCTGGGAAGCTTGGGACGCCGATGCCGTGCGCATGGATATCGAAAACAAGACGTTCATCGATCCGGCGAAGGTGAGGGCGATCAATTTCGAAGGAAAGTACTACAAATCGCGCGGGCCGCTGAACGTGCCGCGTTCGCCCCAGACGAAACCTCTCTACGTCGCTCCCGGAGGATCGCCGCGCGGGCGGAAGTTCAGCGGCCGCAATGCCGAAGTCGTTCTCGCCGGCGGCGAATCCATCGCGGAGATGAAGGAGTATCGCGCCGAGGTACGCGCTTATGCGAAGTCGCTGGGTCGGGATCCCGACAAGATCAAGACGATGTTCATCGCAGGCGTTTTCGTCGGCAGAGACAAGAAGGGCGTCGAGGAGATCAAGGAGAACCTGCTGAAAATGCGCCAGGCGCGCTTCGAGGCTCATCTGGCTTCGCTTTCGTTCCTCTCCGGCATCGACTTTTCGAAATTCGATCTCGATATGCCCCTTCCCGAGATCAAGACGAACGGCATGCAGACGATGCTGCGCATGTTCAAGGACGCCGGCCCCACGGCCACGCTGCGCGACATCGGGATGCGGCCTCCCGGCTGGGAACTCATCGGCACGGCAGACGAGATTGCATCGCAGATGAAGGAGGCGATGGAAGAGATCGGCGGAGACGGCTTCCTCGTCACGGGCCCGATCACGCCGCGCTACGTCAACAGCGTTGTCGACGAGCTCGTTCCTGTGCTGCAGAAGCGAGGTCTGACGCGGAAGGAATATAGTCACCAGCTTCTGAGGGACAACGTGATGGCGTTTTGAGCTCAAAGAGGCTCGGTTCGGGAGACGCCCATGACCAGATCCCTCGTCCTTCAACGCAATGTCCTGGCATTGACTTGCGCGCAAGCGTTCGGAGCCGCCGGGCCGCCCATCGTGATATCGCTGGGCGGTCTCGTCGGCCAGGTGCTCGCTCCGTACAAGGCACTCACCACGTTGCCGGTGAGTCTTTATACGATCGGCTTAGCGCTCGCGACGATACCAGTGTCGCGCGCGATAGGGCGGTTCGGCCGCAGGCCGGTCTACCTGCTAGGGGCATTCCTCGCGATCTTCGCCGGCATCACTGCCGCCTATGGAATCGTCGTGGGCTCGTTCGCCGCCTTCTGCATCGGCACGGTGATGGCCGGACTAAACGGCGCTTGCGTGCAGACCTATCGATTCGCGGCGGTCGATTCGGTACCCGCCTCGCGTAGAGCAAGCGCGATCTCCCTCGTCATGACCGGCGGCTTGGTAGCAGCCGTCACCGGACCGCAGGCCGTGATCTGGACCAGAGACCTGCTGCCGGGCTTCACGTTCGCGGGCAGCTTTCTCACCCAATCGGCCTTCGCCGCTCTTTCGTTGGTGGCGATCGTGCCCCTCAACGTTCCCCCGGCAGTCGCGAAGACCGCCTCCGGAGGGCGACCACTAATGGAGATAGCCCGAGGCCCCAAGTTTCTGCCTGCCGTCGTGACGGGTATGGTGTCCTACGGCACGATGGGCTTCCTCATGACGGCCGCTCCTATTGCGATGACCGGATGCGGATATACGGTAGGAGAGGCGGCCCTTGGAATTCAGTGGCACGTTCTGTCGATGTTCGCGCCGAGCCTGATTACGGGCGTTCTGATCACGCGCTTTGGCGAAACGTCGGTTGCCCTGGCGGGTCTGTCATTGATCGTCCTCAGCGGCGTGGTGGCTCTGCTAAGCACAAGCATATTCGCATTCTGGATCTGCCTCGTGCTGCTCGGCATCGGTTGGAATTTCGGCTTCGTCGGAGCAACCAGCATGGTCGCCGGCTGCTGCGAACCGATCGAGCGCCCCCGGGTACAGGGGCTCAACGACTTCCTCGTGTTCGGGACCACGGCGGCAGGTTCTCTTCTGGCCGGCAGCTTCATGCGGACCGAATGGGGATGGTCGACCATAGCGTGGACGGCGGCCGCACTAGCGGCGGCGACGGGAATGGCCCTCTCGTGCGTCATGTATCGATCGCGGATAGCCGACCCGGCGTCCGCTTGACACCGATGCTTCGAATGGAGTGATCCGTGAACAAATACGAAAGTCCGACGCTCATGAACGGCGAGTTATTCAAGTCGTTGATGCGTAACATCGCTTCCAGCGTCGCCGTCATATCCACCAGCAGCGAGGGGCGGCTTCACGGGATGACTGCCACGGCAGTGTGCAGCGTCAGTGCGGATCCAGCCACGATTCTCATCGTCGTGAATCGCTCAACTCGCAGTCATCCGATCATATCAACGGAGAAGCAGTTCACGGTCAATATTCTTGCTCAGGATCAGCAAGAGATCAGCAATCTGTTCGCGTCGAAACAGGACAATCCCTTTTCGGCGGTCGAGCACAGAATTGGTCGGAATGGCAATCCGATCCTCGTCGGAGCGGCTGCGCACCTCGAATGCTCCACCTATTACGAGGTCGATGTCGGGACGCACACGATCTTCATCGGCCACGTGACGAGCGGAGATGTCTCCGTGGTTCCGCCGCTCGTATATCACGAAGGACAGTACAAGTCGCTTTCGCCTCGAAAGATCGAACACGATGTGGCCCCGATGTTCGTCGACCGCTGGTCTCCCAGAGCGTTCTCACCGAGCGAGATCGACGACGAGACGATCATGTCGTTCTTGGAGGCGGCAAGATGGGCGCCGTCGTCCATGAACGCACAGCCCTGGCGGTTCGTCTACGTCAGACGAGGGGAGCCAAAATGGCAGCCATTTCTGGATACCCTCTCGAACACGAACCGATCGTGGTCGGCACATGCGGCCGCGCTCATCGCATTCGTTTCCAAAAAGACCTTGCAATTCGACGGTAAGGAGTTTCCGTCGCCGACGCACAGCTTCGATACGGGTGCGGCTTGGATGAGTTTCGCGCTCCAAGCCAGCTTGTCCGATTGGTACACTCACGGCATGGCCGGGTTCAATGGGGAGAAGCTTGCGCACGAACTCGGTGTGCCCGACGATTTCGCCATCAACGCGGTGGCGGCGATCGGCAGATTGGGCGATAGCGCCTCGTTGCCTGATCACCTCAAGGCTCGCGAGATCCCAAGTGAAAGAAAGCCACTGTCGGAGCTGGTCTTTCGCGGAACGTTCGGTGGCGCATGAGTGGCCGTCTCGCTTCGTCTCTTGGAGCCGGCTTACAACCGCATCACGGACCATCGTTGCCCGCGGTTGGGCTCGGCACCAGGCTTCTGACGGGGGAAAGATGCGTGGGCGTTGTCCTTAATGCCATCGAGGTCGGGTACCGGTACGTGGACACGTCGCCGAGCTACGGAAACGAAGACGCCGTGGGTCGGGCGATCGCCCTTTCGGGGCTCGATCGCCAGGAAATGTTCGTGACCACGAAGGTGGAACGCGACGATCTTCGACCGGAGCTCGTGCTGGCATCGGCTCGACGAAGTCTCGACGTGCTGGGCTTGGACCGGATCGACCTTCTGCTTATTCATTGGCCGAATGCCGAGGTGCCCATCGCCGAAACCCTATCGGCGATGCGCGAGCTTCAAGTATCCGGCGTCATCTCTCACTTCGGGACGGCAAACTTCCCGACTCCGATGCTCGGTGAAGCTATTGAAGCCGCCGAAAGAGCCGGGATGGAAATTTTCGCCAATCAGATCGAAGTCCATCCTTCGTTGCCGCAGCGGATCCTCGTTTCCGCGTGCATCGCGCGTGGCGTGCGTCCGATTGCCTACTCTCCGATGGGGCGGGAAGATCTCGATCATGCCGCCGTCCGTGCCCTGTCCGATCGCCTCGGCAGAACCGCGACCCAAATCGTGCTGCGCTGGCACATCCAACGAGGCGTCCTGCCGGTGCCCATTCCGGATACCGGCGAGCCTGGGCAGATAGAATCACAATTCGACTTGTTCGACTTCGAGCTGTCGGCAAACGAAATGGCCGAGCTGGCCGGCGTCGGCCCGGAGAAACGCTATTTTTCCCCAGCTTGGGCTCCCGCTTGGGATCCGCAGGATTGAAGCATCTGCCGAAGGGCAAAACTGGAGGGCTAAACATGCGTAGACGAGATTTCCTGAAGGGAATGGCCCTAAGCACGCTTCCGTTGCCCGCTTTCGCGCAAGGAAAGACATCGACGCTCAAGATCATCAAGAGCCAGAACCTCGGAAGCGTCGATCCCATTTGGACGACGGCCGCGGCAACGCAGGACTTCGGCTTTATGGTGTTCGACACGATCGTGGGCGCAGATGCCGATTTCGTGCCGAAGCCGCAAATGGCCGAAGGATGGACCGTCGAAGACGGAGACAAGACTTATGTTTTCAAGCTCCGAGAGGGCCTCAAATTCCACAATGGCGAGCCGGTAAGATCCGCCGATTGCCTTGCCTCGATTCGGCGGTGGTGGACGAGAGACGTCGCCGGCCAGATGGTCGCCGGCGTGACGGATTCGATGGACGTAATCGACGATCGCACTTTCAGAATGCGGTTGAAGTCGCCTTTTCCCCTGCTGCTCGATGCCCTGGGCAAACTGAGCCCGGCAAGCTGCATCATCATGCCCGAGAGCATCGCGAAGACGGATCCCTTCAAGCAGATACCCGAGGCAATCGGCAGCGGTCCGTTCAAGTTCCTGACGAGCGAATGGGTGCCCGGGCACAAGGCGTCCTTCGCGAAATTCACCGATTATATCCCGCGATCGGAGCCCTTTAGCGGACTTGCGGGAAACCACGCTGCGGCCGTGGACCGGGTCGAATGGTCGTTCATCGGCGATGCCGCGACGGCAGCCGCTGCAATGCAATCGGGCGAACAGGATTACTGGGACGGTTTGCCAGTCGATCTCGTGCCGCTCATGAAGGACAATCAAAATCTCGTCGTAGGACCGAGAAATACGAGCGCCACGAACTACACGTTCGTCATGAACCACCTCCAACTACCGTTCAACAATCCGGCAATCCGGCAAGCTGTTGCGATGGCCGTCGATCAAAGCGAATATCTGGCGGCTGCGACGGCCGGCCTTCCCGAAAATGGCGGGGCCTGTCCGAGTTTCTATACCTGCACCTCGCCATATGCGAGTGACGCTGGCGCGGCCGTCCTGAAGGAAAAGAACATCGAAAAGGCTAAGGCTGCTCTGAAGGCCGCGGGCTATGCAGGCGAGAAAGTCGTATTCATCGGCGCAAGCGAACCCCCGGCGCTGGCTGCCATCGCGCAAGTCTCCGACGATCTTCTCAGGCGCATGGGTTTCAACGTCGAATTCGTGACGACCGATTTCGCCGGCATGATCCAGCGCCGCGTCAACAAGGGCCCGGTAGACAAGGGAGGGTGGAGCGCCTTCAACAGCACATATGGCGGCGTCGATCTTCGCAATCCCTCGGTCAATTCGCTGCTTCGCGGAGCGGGCGAGCAGTCGTGGTTCGGTTGGCCGACGAATCCAAGGCTCGAAGAGCTGCGTAATCAGTGGTTCCTGATGACTAATGCCGAAGAGAAGTTGAAGGTCGCTCACGAGATCCAGGTCGAGGCCTTCAAGACGCTGCCGTATATTCCGATTTGCTACTCCTACCCACCTATTGCCTACAGCAAAAAGCTGACGGGCGTCACACGCCAGCCGATCAACTCCTTCTGGGGCATCGGCAAACAATCCTGAAACGCGTGACAGCGACGCAATAGATCCGACGTATCAAGAAAGGTGTGTTCATGAGCGACTTCGATCTCGTTCTTACCGGGCAGGTAGTGCGAACCGATAGGGTGATAGAAAACGGCTATGTTGCAATCCGGGGCGAGGCGGTCGAACTGATAGGCAGCGGTGAGCCGCCGGCTGCGCGCGAGCGTCAGGATTTTGGCAAGTCCTACATCCTCCCGGGAGCGATCGACGCTCAGGTTCACTCGAAGTCTCAGCTCGGGCAGGAGGATTTCGTCTGGTCAACCCGCGCGGCGGCGGCCGGCGGCGTGACGACCGTCGTGGATATGCCTTACGACGCGGGCTTTCTGGTGTGCACCGGCGATCGTGTCCGACAAAAGATCAAGGAAGCGGGAGAGCAGTCGCGCGTCGACTTCGCGCTCTATGGAACGATAGATCCGGCAGATGGTCCCAAACATGTCGCTGGTATGGTCGAGGCGGGTGTTTCGGCTTTCAAATTCTCGACGTTCAACACGGATTCCAAGCGGTTCCCTCGCATCCCGCCGCAAGACCTCTATGCCTGTTTCTCGGAAATCGGCCGGTTCGGTCTGGCTGCGGGCGTGCACAACGAAAACGACGAGATGGTGAGAGCGGCGATCGCGAGCGTCGAAGCAAGTGGGATTACGGACTACCGGGCGCACGCGTTGTCGAGGCCACCTGTCACGGAAACACTTGCTATGGCCGAGGTCTACGAGCTCGGTGCGCAATCGGGATGTTCGACGCATATCGTCCACTGCTCGGTGGGGCGAGGCTACGATCTTTGCGAGGCCTATCGTCAACAAGGCTTCGACACCACCGTGGAGGCTTGCATCCATTATCTCACGCTTGACGAGGAGAACGACGTTGCGCGCCTTGGAGGGAAAGCAAAGATCAATCCCCCGATCAGGCCGCGGGCGGAGGTCGAAGCCCTCTGGCGGCATCTCGCGGCTGGTCACGTCACGGTGGTCTCGACCGACCATGTTAGCTGGTCAGAGAACCGGAAGGTCGATCCCGTCATGCTCAAGAATTCGTCCGGCGTGCCCGGTCTGGAGGTCCTCTATGCGTTGCTCATCAAAGGTCTGATCGAGCGTCGCCTGGACATCACGATCGCAGCGCGACTTCTCGCGGCTAATCCCGCCAGGCTCTTCAGGTTCGGACACCGAAAGGGCGCGCTCGAGAGGGGACGGGACGCCGACGTCGTCGTGATGGCGCACGCGCCCCATCGCTACAACCCAGAGGATTCCGGCCACAACTTCGTTACCTGGAGTCCATACGCAGGTATCGAATTGCCCTACCGGCCCGTCGCGACGTATCTACGGGGCAAGCTCATATTCGACGGCAAGGCCGTATCAGCGGAGCCGGGCACGGGCGCCTTCGTACGACCGCCAGCTCTTAGGCCCTCGCGGTTAAGCGATGAGTCCGTAGCCGCCTGACCGGCGATCGATCGATACAGTAAGGCGATCCCGGACGTCCGGGATCGCTCAGTATTGGTCGATGTCTGCCGCGACGCGAGCCAATATCTCTTTCGGCGCCCTGACAAACTCCGATCGACCGAGCGGCTCGCCGTCGCCCGGCCGGGTCGTCGCGATCATAGCGATCTTGGTCACCGTGAGATCTTCATGGACCGGATCGCAGCGATCGGCCTTAACTCCCTCGACAATCATCAGATCCTCGTGTCCGCGAAATCGCGCGGCAAGGGCCCACTCGACCTCGCGTGGATTTTCGATATCGATATCGTCGTCCACTACCGTGATGAGCTTCAACAGATTGACCTGCCCCATTGCGAGCATGGCGGCCCGTTTGCCCTCACCCAATCTTGGCTTGTTCATGGAAATGACGGCATGCAGGCGACCCATTCCGCCTTCGGTAATGAGAACCCGGCGAACGGCCGGAATCATGCGCTGCAGAGCCTGTCGCAGCGTCGCGCCGATCGCTATTCCGCCGAGCAAGCAATGCTCGCTCGCGTATCCCGGCAGGATGGCGTGGAAGATCGCGTCTTTCCTCCGCGTGATGCAGTTGATGCGACCGCCCATCCCAGCGCCATAGCTCACGTAGAAGCCGTGGAATTCGGATACGGGTCCTTCATCGATCTGCTCCTCCGGGTCGAGTTCGCCTTCAAGAACGATTTCCGCTTCTGCCGGAACTTCAAGGTCGACCGTCTTGCACTTGATCAGTTTGAGAGGTTCGCCAAGCATGCCGCCGATATTGTCGAATTCGTCGTCGCCAAGTCCGAGGTATAACTGCGAGCCTAGAAGTACTGCTGGATGGTTTCCGATCGCGACGGCTATTGGCAGCCGCCGTCCAAGGGCCTTGGCCTTCTCTGCCAGAAGATTGAGATGGTGGTTCTTTGCGATGCCGGCCATCACCTTACCGTCTCCTTCGAGACGGAGCCGCGCGATCGATACGTTGCGGCGGCCGGTTTCCGGATCTTTGGCGATGATCACGCCGGCGGTAATATACGGTGCCTTCTCGCGCTCGAACCAGGTTGGAACGGGCAGGGAAGTCAGATCGATATCGCCGGACTGAACGACCTCCTGCACCGGAGCGACGGTGCTCATCACGGGCTTGATGGGATTGGTGAGCGCGCGAATGCAGAGGTCGTCGAGCTTGCTCGGCTCGACGTTCAGTCCGAGAGCGAAGCGATGTCGCGAGACGAGAAGATTTCCGACGACAGGCAAAGAACCGGTCCGCTCGAAGAGAATGGCTGGTCCCCGATCCCTAAGGGCAAGGACCGCCCCGATCTCGAATTTGGGATCGGCTTGCCGCTTTACGCGATGAAGCGCCCCCGCAACTTCGAGCTGCGACATGAACGCACGCATGCTTTGATCGGTCATCTATCTACACTCTTATGGTGATTCAGTAGGTTCTATCTGCGATGTCCAACGATCTTACGGCCTCGTAGAGCGTGGCGGTACCCATGGCCAGCGCGTCCGGATCCGCCCATTCATCAGGGCTGTGACTTTTGCCCTCGAGGCACGGGATGAAGAGCATGGCGGATCGGCCGACCCTCGCCATGAAGGCGGCATCGTGGCCTGCGCCTGACGCCAATTCGACCGTGCTGTAGCCAAGCTTGGACGCGCTACGAGCCAAGACGTCCCTCAGATGGGGATCGCACCGGGTCGGATCGGTCTTCGAAACGATGGCGAAGCGATCGCGTTTCAAGCCGGACCGCTCTGCCGCGTCTAAACTGTACCGATCGAGCTGCAGGATAAAGTCGTCGATCTGGCTGCTGTCCTCGGCCCGTATGTCCAGGACCAACCGAGCTGTTCCAGGGACCACGTTTGCAGCGTTTGGCGAGATTTCGATGATTCCTGCGGTAGCCACGAAGTGGCCCCGATTGCAATCCGCCCGTAGTGCGGCTTGCCTTGCGACCCAGGAAACAATCTCAGCGGCAGCGACCGCCGCGTCCCTCCTCAATTTCATCGGGGTGCCGCCGGCGTGGTCGGCGGAACCGAGAAAGACCAGTTCGATGCGCGCGATACCGACGATGCCGCTAACGATACCGAGCTCGATGCCGCCGTTCTCGAGCACCCGACCTTGCTCGATGTGGAGCTCCAGGTAGGCCGCGATCTTCGGTGGCGCAGTGCGCTCCAGAACCGTAGGCTTGCCGCCCATCCGCGCGATGGCGTCAAATAGGCGCCCTCCGCTCCCGTTCGTCCGCGACAACATCTCGTCGCTGAGAGCTCCTACCATGGCGCGGCTGCCGACGCATGAGATGCCATACTCGCTTGGCTCTTCGGCCAGGAAGTCGACGATCTCAAGCGGATGGTCGAGGCGCTCCCCGGATTCGACTATCGTCCGCGCGACCTCCGTGGCCGCAATGACGCCCGCCGCTCCGTCGAACCGGCCGCCCGAAGGAACAGTGTCCGAATGGGAGCCGAGCAAAATGGGCGGGAGCGGGAGACGTCCGTCCAAGCGGCCGATAAGATTACCACCGGCGTCGATCCGGATGGATAGGCCCGCCTCGGTGAAGAGGTTGCCGAGCCAAGTCCGCCCCTCGACAAAGCGAGCCGTGAACGAGCGGCGGGTCCAGGGACGATCGGGTTCGGTGATGGCTGCGAGCGCCATCAGGTCGGTCCATAGACGGTCGGCGTCGATGCTCGACGCTCTCGGATCGAAGGGCATCCCCCACCTGAATACTCTGCCGGTCGATCACGCCAATAATCGTTTCCGGAATCGGGCATCAGAAAACTTGCCGCGGCTAGGATTCCGCGCGGCGCCGGTTGACAGGCCAGCGCGTCCAGAGCATTTGCAGAAGGCAAGGAGTAGTCATGTCCGGCAAGACGCGATTGATAATCGGAATAACCGGGGCGTCCGGTATCGCTTACGGCGTCCGGCTTCTGAAATCGCTGAGACAGACCCCCATCGAAACCCACCTCGTGGTTTCGCGCGCGGCGGAGATAGCCATGGCGCACGAGGGGCCCGTGAAGGTTTCGGACGTCCGGGATCTTGCCGACCGCTGGTACAAGTTCGATGATGTCGCCGCGCCCATTTCATCGGGGTCGTTCCGTACAGCCGGCATGATCATCGCGCCATGTTCAGTCCGAACGATGTCCGAAATCGCCACGGGAGTAACGTCCTCGCTTCTGTCGCGAGCGGCAGACGTCGTGCTGAAGGAACGCCGTCGATTGACGCTGCTCGTTCGTGAGGCTCCGCTCCATACGGGACATCTGAGAACCATGACGACGCTATCTGAGCTGGGGGCAATCATCTATCCGCCGGTCCCGGCGCTTTACACGAAACCCGCGGATATCGAAGAAATGATCGATCAAACGATCGGACGTGTGTTGGATCTCTATGACATCGACATCGGCCTCGTATCGCGGTGGAAGGACGATTAGCGCCTTCAACTGCGATGTTTCGTCGTCAAAGCGGACGATTTGGACGAGGTTCGGCGGCGGGTCGCCATGTCGAGGAGCAGAACTGATGGAGCGTTTCGATCTCGGCGCTTATTCCAGGCCGGTTTCCAATTCATCCGTCGAAGCGCAACACTGCTTCGATAAAGGCCTCAACTGGTGTTACGCCTTCAATAGGGCCGAGGGCGCAAAGTGCTTCAAGAAAGCTCTCGAATTCGATTCCCGCTGCGCGATGGCGTATTGGGGCATTGCTTACAGCAGCGGTCCATTCTACAACTTGACATGGCGGGATCTCGGTGAGCGTGAAGCGGCCATTGCTACCGCGACCGCCTTTGAAAACATCGAGTTGGCGCGCGAATTATCACACAGCGCGTCCGAGGTCGAAAATCGGTTGATCGAGGCTCAAGCACGCCGCATCCAGAAGCCGCATGCAGTGCCACCCGATGAATTCGACCGTTGGGACGACGATTACGCGGCCGAGCTGCGTAGAGTTCATCATGAGCATCCTGACGATCCAGACGTCGCCGCTCTCTTCGTCGAGGCACTCATCACGAGGACGCCACGGCGGCTTTGGGACGTGAAAACGGGACGGCCTGCGAGGAACTCGGATGTCGTCGAGGCGCTTTCCGTTTGCGAACGCGCGATCGAGCTCGGGCGAACTACTAGGCAGCGCCCGCATCCGGCGCTGCTACATCTTCATATTCACATTCTGGAGATGTCAAACGAGCCGGAGAGGGGAGTGCCTTCCGCCGCAGAACTTGTCTCCTTATGTCCCGATGGCGGGCATCTGAATCATATGCCGGCCCATGTTCATATGCTTATCGGCGATTATCAATCCGCGAAACTTGTCAGCGAAACGGCAATTGCGGCAAACGACAAATTTCTGGCGTACGCTGGATTCACGACACCGTACACGACGGCATGCGCTCACGATCTTCTCTTGATGATGCATGCCTGCATGTTCTTGGGGCGATACAACGATGCGATCGGAGCGGCCAACAAGCTCTGCAGCATGGCGACGAAAGACGTTCTTTCGATCCCAGACCGGCCCAAGTTCACGACGAGCCTGGAGGGCTATAATTCGATGCGCGTTCATGTACTGGTGCGCTTCGGAAAATGGAAAGAGATCATCAACGAGCCCATTCCTAATGATTTCGAGTTCTATCCAGTCACTACCGCCATGCTTCACTACGCGAAGGGTGTCGCGCACGCGACTCTACGTGAGTTCGACGAAGCAGAAACAGAACGCGGCTTATTCCGCGAAAGCATTTCTCGCATCCTTCCCAGTCGGAAGGTGTTCAACAATACCGCGTTGAGCATTCTTTCGGTAGCCGAGAAGATGCTGGACGGAGAGCTTGCGTATCACAAGGCGGACTACGACTCGGCGTTCGCGTCGTTGAGAGAGGCCGTGTTCCGAGACGATCGCCTTGAATACGTCGAGCCTTGGGCATGGATGCATCCTCCCCGGCACGCGCTTGGAGCCCTGCTGGCGGGGCAAGGGCACCACACTGAAGCAGAGGCGTGCTTTCGCGAGGATCTCGGCTTGAACCCCGGCGTCCAGAGGTGCGCGCAGCACCCCAACAACATCTGGGCGATGCAAGGTTTGGTCGAGTGCCTGCAAGTACGCGGCGCCACGGAAGAGCTGGCGGATATGGAGCTCTTATTGGTTGCAGCCAGGTCGTATGCGGATACGCCCATTACTGCTGCCTGCATGTGCCGTCTTAACCCGTCTCCGCGGCCCGGCGACCAGTGCTGTCACTAGCAAGATGGATGATCTCGCGCGCCCGGCTCCGTTCCATGGTGCACGAAAAGGGCAGGCCTTACTAACTTCGTTCACGGGCTTCGCCCACGGTCTGGCCGCCCCGAGGAGTTCGGAGGGCACGTCATGCGCCTCCATGTCGGAAACCTTCGAGCAATGCAATTCCCGGCATCGCCTTTCCCGCGACGGCCTGCAGGTCGCCCACCAAACCGACAGTCGACTCGACTACGGACACGATCTGCATTTCGCGCTTAGCCCACTGGCGGCTGACGAACTTGCGTTCCTTGTCCAGGTCTTCGCGCATGTCGTAGTACTTCTCGACCACAGCTTCCACCCACTGGCGGAATCTCGTGACTGTCAGGTACTGGTAGATCTCCTCGACCTTGGTCTTCTGGCCCTGCTGGACCAACCGTGATCCGCTGACCTCGAGAATTGACTGTCTTAGAGCGATAGCGACGGGTAGCGCGCAGCGGGGATGTGTAACCCATACGCCGTCGATGAAGTCGAAGTGTTCGACGGTTTTGGAAGTGCCTGGGATACGATCAACGCCACATCGGCGCCCGAACGCCTCTGATCTTCCCGAAGCTTCGCCAGCCAGCCGTCGCTCCAGGCCTTCGTGCGCTTCGTTTCCCACATAATGGAGCCCGCTGGCTGGGCGATGGCTCCGTTTACGTGCTGCACGAGATCTGCCCCCGCTTCGCCCTTGCCGATTGCCTCGATCAGATCGGCCGGGAAGCGCGTCGCGAGGAGGTTTTGGAGGTGGAGCTCCAACGCCTCGCCTTGCGACTGCTGGGGACCTTGTTCGGCTTTGCGCTTGAGATCCTCGATGGTCCGCGCCATGGAGTCGATGGTCTGCTCCCGCTCGAGCAGCTGCAAGCGGGCCGCCTCGTCCGCCTCCTGCTTGGCCTTCGTCCGCAGCTCTCCCACGGACCCTTGGACTCGACGTCTTCGATCGTCAGTTCGAGTTCGCGCTTGGCCTCGTCCAACTCGCGCTGCTTGCGAAGAAGCTCGGCTTGATCGCGCTGCGCCTCAGCGAGTTTGGCGTCGTTGATCTGCAGCGTACGGCGAAGCTCGACTGTCTCGGCTTCCTTGGCCTGCAGCTCGGCCGCAGCCGACTCGCGGGCCTTCTTCGCTTCGGCCGAGACGATCGAGGATCGCTCGCTCTCCAACCGCATGCGAACCTGCTCATCGACCTCCTGGCGGGCTTTGGCGAAGTCGTCGCGCTCGCGGCGCAGCAGATCGAGCTTCTGCGTCACTTCGTCATCCTTCTCCGCGAGCTGCTTCTGGAACCGTTTCCGTGTCTCCTCGATCAGGGGCGCGGCCAGGGATTCCGTCAGCCGGATAGGATGATTGCAGTTAGGGCATTGAAGGGTCGCATCATGGGCGTCACGAGGCTTTGAAGTTCATGGAAGATCCCATTTCAGTTTGCGTTTGGTTACATCTGGAGACTGATTCGCTCAGCCGTCACATGGCACGGGAGCCTTACGGCCCCCGTTTCCACATTTCGGGCCGCTGGGACCGCGTGCCATGCGGCGGTGATACCGGGCTTTCGTCTTGTGTCGTCGCAGAGCTATCCGTTCTGGACCCAGCCTGACGTCCCGCCAGGAGTTGGCGAGATCGTTCCGGCCGTGCCGGCGAAGAGCCTGAAGAAGGGAAGCGACGTCGAGAGAGGTGATCGATCGCGTCGGCGGTGACTCCAGAAAGCGCGCCGATCCAGTCGCGCCTGGTCAGAGAATAGAGATCCAACAGCACGACCAATATCTTGAGATCGAGATCGTCGAAGCTTCGCGCGCCTCGCGTCCGCCAGTGGAGTGGATCTGTTGCCGGTCGCTCGGACGCACTTGGCCGCGGCCGCCGACTAGGACCAACTGTCCGAACGGATGCGTTTGGTGGAGAGCGCGCCGCAACGATCTTCGCCGCATCCGGCGGAGGAGGGGGCGAGTCGGGCAGCCTCGAGGTCGGAGCTTCCTCGGAACCGTTCGTCACGCGTCGACCTCGATGGTAAAAGCGGGATCGAAGGCAATATCCTCGTCAGCATAGCCTCGAGGATTTGATATCAAGCGTGTAAACCCACGAACGCCGTCGACCGGATAATGGGTATGGCCCCAGATCCAATAAGAGGGTTGGAAGCGGTCTATGATCTCGCCCAGATTCGACGAGTACGCGGCGGAGAGCATCTGCGCCTGCAAAGACGGAGCGATGGCCTCAATAAGCGGCGCATGATGGGTAAGTACGATGGTTGTTCCGACGTGAGGCCGGGTGAGTTCAGCTTCGATGAAAGCTCGGGACCGATCGTGCAGGGTACGGGCCTCCGCAGGACGAAAGCGCCGCCATGGGTTGGATTGCCATTTGATACGCCGATGGTCGAGCATTTGGTCGCGGGCCGTCCGCATGGCGGTGTCGCGAAAATGTTCTCCATGCAAGGCATAGTCTGTCCAAAGAGTCGCTCCGAGGACACGGAGGGACCCGAACGATATGACCGTGTCCTCGACGAGATGGACTCCCAATTCGCGGGCGCACTCGCGGCCCTCGGCCAATTGGTCGAAGTAAACCCCGCGATAAAATTCGTGATTCCCTGCGACCGTGACGATTTCTGTGTCCGGATAAGCCTCACGCATCGATCGGATCGCGTTTACGAGACCTTCGATTGTGTCCCCTCCGATAAGAACTATGTCCACTCCGGCGGCAAGCGGCGGAAATTCCTCCGCTCCTGGGCGGTGTATGTGGAGATCGCTCATGATCTGGATTCGAAGCCGCATGATCAACGCCTCTGACGTGATCGATCGGCTGATGCTTTTCGACGCGCACACCACGCCAGATAGATGTTGTGTAGCCGCCAAGATGCAGAGAGCCTTGCTCGGTCGATCGGCGGCAAGGGCATCTGCTGAAGCTTGGTCGACAACACCATCGCGGCGCCGGCGTCCTCGAAGGCGCTGCGCAATAGCAGCGTCATCGTCAAATCGACGGAGGCTGTAATCACTCCCGGCGTCTTGAGCTTGAGTGCGAGGCCGACCGCGGCGGCGGCATCGCCATCGATAGCCGCCCGCCAATCGTCGAAAGTCGATGCGATCTGCGCGACACAAGAGAGCACTTCGTCCTGCATCTCGGGCTCGAACGCTTCGCATGGCAGCTTGCGCCAGTACGTAAGCGCGCGATTCCAGTCAGACGCGCCCGGGCCGGCGTTTTCCTTCCATTTCATTCGCAAAACTCCATCGTTCGCGCGCGGAGGCGCGTTTCGCATACAGCGTTCGGCTGGCGATCGCTTCAATCGGTGATTTCGAGAAGCAGCGGAGCGCGACTAATCCTGGCCAATGGCAGGGCAGACGCCGCTCAAAGAGCGCGGCCGGTCTGGATCGACATCGCTGATGTCGAGAGGAAGCGCGAGCGGTCGCGAGAACTCTCGTGGTTTGTTGATGGGATATATGGAGCGCTCGCCGCTCCGAAGGACGTATCGCTGCCGTCGTTCGGGCTGGATGGGCGAAGGGGCTCGAATCTGTCGGCGGTGATGTTGCCGAGCATCGCGGCGGGCTGCAAAGGCGGCCGGCGGCGCCTCAATGTCGAGCCCAAATTTGCTGCCGATGGGGGCGCACGTGGACACGGAGCGCGAAATCCGATCGGGCGATACCGTCGTATGGGACGGTGCAGATGGGCTGAGTGCCTTTGCAAGGCTGCCGTTGTCGGAGAGAAGGTGGATTGTGGCCATCAGAACGCCCCAAGCGCAGGTTCGGAGCGCAGAATCTGCGAGTCGTTGCCATCAAGAATGTTGGGCCTGTCAGCAACTTTCGCAGCGAACGTCAGAACTCGGAGGTTGTTCTGCTCTACCAGCCAAGAGAACAGCAGCCTCGGGGAGCCGATGGTTGGCCGCAACAAAGAGGCGCCAAGATCCATGGGCTGGTCCAAGCGGCCGAACGAAATCAATAAGTTCGCCCGTTTGCCCTTCCCGGACAGGAAAGTGGCTGAAGCGCATCGCGCGAGGCGGCGTCGTGTCTCCAATTGCAGCTTCATGCGTCGCTCCCTGCGAGCAGTCGAATGAGGGAGACAAGATCAAGATGCCAAAATACGTCAAAAATATGTCTTTGGTTACACGTTATTCAGTATGAAGTCAGCGGCCGCCGTCCAAGCGCAAATGAAACCTCCGGCGAGCTGTAGGATTCAAATCTTGCACGCGGCCCCAGTCGATAAGGACTCGATATGGGAAGATGGCGAACGGCGCGAAAAACACACGGAAAACGAATCCTTGAACTGGACACCGTCGCGAAGGCCGCAGCAAATGAACTGACGCGGCCATTTCGGATGAACCAGTGCCTAAAGGCGAAATAAGACCGCTTCCCTCGCCGGACATGTTGCGGAAAGCCAGGAAGTTGGCAGGCATCGGACAGGCCGAGCTTGCGCTGCTCGCTGATGTGAGCCGCAAGACGGTCGTCACGATCGAAAGAGACTTCGCCGAAAGGCCTGATCCTCGCCGTCGACTCGTGATTGAAAAGATACGTTCGATCTTCGAGTGCAAGTTCGGGGTCAAGTTTGATACCGAAAAGCGATCCGTGACCGGGCCGGCGCCAGAGACTTAGCATCCGGACCTAATCTTCGCCGCTGGAGCCACTCAGATTGCAACTCAGCCGCAATTCTTCGGTCGCGTTCACCGCCGGCCGATTACTTGGATGGGCACCACGTGGCGTCGCGCCGTTTGTCTCGACGGGCTGTTTCGAAAGCCAGGAGGAATGCCGCAGTCATTTGCGCGAGGCGTCGTGGCTCATGTCCCAACTCCAGTTCGAGGTTGGCGATCTTCGAAGATGCGAGTAGCTTCGTTAAATGAAGTGACGAAGTTGCTTCCGGCGAACGGCAACAAAGGACAGGTTGATGGCAGTCGGCATTCAGCTCCCCTGCGAAACCGCCATCCAGCAATCCGTGGGGCCCGCCGCGGCAGCGGGAACTCAATACCTTGTGCTGGCCGCAACCGTGTTAGCATCCAGTATGGCCTTGATCGATGGCTCCGTCGTCAATGTCGGGCTCCCGACGATAGGTCGCAGCCTCGCCGCTGAGGCAGGAACTCTGCCATGGGTGGTCACCTCGTATCTCATCCCTTTGAGTGCGCTCCTGTTGCTTGGAGGCGCGGCCGGGGATCGATTTGGCAGGCGGCGCTTGCTGATGGTGGGAGTTTCATTGTTCGCGGTTGCGTCTCTTGTTTGTGGATGCGCCCCCAACCTCTCGATCCTGCTGATCGGTAGATTTGCGCAAGGGATCGGCGCCGCATTCCTGATGCCTAACAGTCTTGCCGTTTTAGGCCAAACGTATCCGGGAAACGCGAAGGCGAGAGCCATCGGCATTTGGGCGTCCGCCGGCGCGGTCTCAGGCGCAATAGGCCCGGTCGCGGGAGGGACCCTAATCGATTACGGAAGCTGGCGCCTTGTATTCCTGATCAATATCCCGTTGGCCGTGGCTTCTCTGCTGCTTGCCTGGCGCTACGTACCACCGGACGTCGAGAGGAAGGAACCGAAGCTCGACTTACTGGGCGGGTCTTTGGCCACAACGGGTCTCGCCGGCTTGGCATGGTCGCTGACAAAATATTCGGGCAATGGCGCTTGGACGCCGGAAGCGTTCTTGGTGCTCGTTCTTGCTCTCGCAGCGCTGACTTCATTTCTTTTCGTGGAGAGAAAGCGGGGCGATCGGGCGATGTTGCCCCTTAGCCTCCTTACCTCAAGATCGTTCATCGGGCTCACGCTGCTTACGATGCTGCTGTACGGAGCTCTCGGAGCGGTTCTGGTGTTGTTACCCTACACTCTGATGCAAAGCGCCAACTTCTCGTCCGCGGCGGCGGGTGCTGCGATGCTTCCTCTCCCGCTCACGCTCTCGATCGTCTCCCCGTTCATGGGGGGCATCTCAGCGCGAACGAGTTCTCGTATCGTACTCGGTATCGGTCCGCTCGTAGTCGGCTCAGGCTTCATGCTTGCCCTTCGCATCGGGCCGGATGCGAGCCTCTGGAGCGATGTCTTTCCTGCCGTTATCGTTCTCGCGCTCGGACTTGGGTGTGCCGCTGCACCGCTCACGACAGCCGTCCTGAACTCAGTTGACGTACGGCACGCGGGTTCGGCTTCCGGGTTCAACAGTGCGGTTGCCCGAACCGGAGGTCTGATTGCGACCTCGTTGCTTGCGGGAGTCATGGCTTCGGAAGGCGCAGGCTTCGTGCGATCGTTCCATATGGCGCTTGTAATCGCCGCATCTGCCTGCGTAGCGGCATCTCTCGCTGCCTTCACGATGGTCGAGCGCTGATCGTGGTCCCGAAGACATCGCCCCTATTAGGCACTTTCTTCCGCAAAACGCTTCATTTCTGCCACCGCTCCATCAAATCGAGCCTGAATACGCGCTGCTTCGCTGACGCGCTTCTCCTCGTTCATGGTGGCTTGATCGTAGACTAGAGTGTAAACGAGCGTCGACATCGTTGGGGCTCTTGATATCACGGAGACGCAGCCATGATACGTGACCGACGCCATGGGACCGCGGGTCTGCGCATAGGAGTAGCTGTGGAGGCTGCGCCCGACCATTACTTCGAGAATTGAATCGCCAACTAGCCGGACACTACCGATGTCGCCATCCCCGGTCACCAACTTGCTTGGAACGTGAAGGAAGCGGCCCGCGTCAGCATAGGATCCGATTGCCGTCCACGTGCGGTCCGCGGGCTTCCTGATGTCCGTTGAGCACACAATCACTTTAAAACCGGCGCCGCCGAGAGAAGAATCTGAGTCATTCATTAGCGGCGCTCCTGAGGTGGCCTTTTAGAATCGCATTGTAGAGAGGAAGGCGTCCTGATCAGTATCTAGCGCTGATCGTTCCGCGTTACACGTGCGATGACGAGTCCGTGACTTTATTGATGTAAATATTGAAGTGACCTTGACTGTGAAGCTCTGTCGAATCTAAGTTCGCCACAACGATCGACGGGTGACGATTGCGCAGATCGAAAGCTTTGTGCATTGCGGGCGGACGTCAATTTGCGCCTGCGTCCCACGGTTTGTAGGCTAGGTTTGAATGGTCCTTGGGCGGGCCGGAGCGCTCAGTATCTCGCACTGCGCGACCTGTTCAGCCTCTCGGTTGGAATAGAGAGTTCAGGAATGCCGCTTGTAAGAATAGATATCAGCAGCACGTCTTCGGCCGAACTGCGGAAGACGGTCGGAGATGTGGTGTACGACGCGATGATATCCGTCGCCAAAGTGCCTGAGCACGACAAGTTCCAGATCGTGTCGCTCCATTCTCCGGATGAACTTGTCTTCCCCCAGGAAGGCTATCTAGGGATCGATTACACCAAGGGCATCATTTTCATTCAGGTGACGTGGAACGCGGGGCGTGCGACCGAAGTCAAGAAGGCCTTCTACAGGAAAGTAGCTGACGGTATACACGCGAAAACCGGAGTCCGGAAACAAGACGTATGGATCAGCCTCGTGGACGTTTCGCCGGAAAATTGGTCCTTCGGAAACGGAGACATGCAATATGCTCCGAAATGAGCTTGATCGCCTTCCGCTGATCGAATCCAAGACCAGCGGCTTTCTCCTTTTGCGGACAAGGCCTGCAGCCGCAGCGACAGTGTAGTTGCGACGTTGTCGCGCAAGGGATCGATGCAGGGCCGAATAAATCAACCGGCGTGTAGGAAATAGCGGCCATAGCACATCTATTGGCGGCGTGAGCGGTTCGCTCGAATAGACCGATCAAAAGTTTCGTTTTAACCGATAGTTTGACATGATCCGGAGCAAGTCGATGAAGGTACTGATCGTGGCGAGTAGCGCTGAAATTGGTTTCTGGCTCGCCGAACTGACTCACCCTTACTGGCATCTATCCGAGCGGGGAGCCGAAATCGATATCGCCAGTCCGAAAGGCGGCAAGATCGCTCCCGATCCCACCAGCAATCCCTACTCGGAGAACTCGTGGGAGAAGGGCGACATCGTTTCGAAGGGGTTCTTGTCCGATCCCGGGCTTGTGGCCAAGCTAGACAAGACATTCGCGCTGAAGGATGTGGACCCCACCGTATACGATGCGATCCATATCGTGGGCGGCGGCGGCGCTGCCGTCGATCTTTACCCGAACGACGACCTCGGGAAGATTCTTGAGCACTTCTGGTCGGCAAATAAGGTGATCGGTGCCATATGCCACGGATCGATCGCGTTGGCGAATAACCCGAAGCGGGTTTCGGGAAAGCATGCGACAGGCTTTTCACGAGTGGAGGATAGCGAGGTCGAAGACCTTTACGGCAAAGACTTCATTCCAAACTTCCCGCAGCCCATAATGGAAAAGGCAGGGATAAAATTTGATCACGTCGAACCTTGGGGGCTTCGCGTCGTAGTGGACGGAAAGCTTGTGACTGGCCAGAACCAACAGTCGGCTTCCGAGTATTCGATCATAATGACCCATCTGCTTGGAAACGGCAGCCCGGTCGTGTCGCATTGACCTACGCGCTAGTGCCTGTTGCGGATGTCCCTCGTGCTTGAGGGCCTCCAGACTTAGCCGGCGGCCGAAGCTGACCGCGAACCGTCGTTCTCGATAGGGATGTCATTTTTATCTGGCCGATGGTCCCTTCCGAGACTATGAGGGTGTGTCGATATTTTCAGGCCGACTAGACGCCGCCGCCGTGTCTAGAACGCGCTTACTTCTTGGACCCCTAAGAGCCGATAGACCCCGGTTCGCCCCTGCGGGGTCAGATCCAGGCTGTCGTCAAGTTTCTCCCTAAGTCGGGGAATGAAAACGTCCATTCGGACGTGCTTGTCGTCCTTTTCCCGACGGAGAACTTCGATGTTGAAGGCTTCACCGTCGATCGCATGATCTTCAACGACACACAGATGGCGCAACAGAATATGCTCGGTGATCGATAGTCTTTTCTTTGTACCGGAAAGATTCGTGATCGTGCGATCGCCGATGGTGAACATCCAATCACCGATCAGAAATTTCCTGCCGGAGTGGGATTGCTTCGACCGTCGTTCGGTGTGGACTCTTCGCCAAACCGACATCGTGCGCGGCGCGATCGTGGAGAAGCCGTGGGACTTCTCCACGTAGTCGTCCGCGCCGTATTCGATCAGCGGACGCGCTTCCTCATCGATCGGGAGGCCCGAGCAGACGATGATGCCCGCGTTCGTGTTGTCGACCACCGATTCGACAAAGGCCTTGCCGATTTCACTGCGCGAGATTTCCCCGTATCTTTCTGCGATGCTGAGATCCAAGATATAGATGTCGACGTCGTCCCGCTCGAGATGTTCGCGAGCGCTCGCCACGTCCTTCACTTCAATTATTTCACACGCGAGCTCTCCGATGCGTGACATCGGATCCTTCAACGCGGTTGCCACACGCGCTGCGTCTTCGGCCTTGTCGTCGACAACGAGGATCCGGGGAGCGCGCATGATTTCGGCCGGCACGAACCGTCGACGAACTCGCTTTTCGATATGCCGACGGTTCAGCTCGGCTGGTGTCACCATTGGAGTCGTCCCCGCATCAGCATATCGAGGAGGAAACAGGGCATAACTGCGATCGCAGGTGCAAACCCCGCGTAGAACAGGGTTGTCGACAGGGTGATCACTGCCAAGAGGGCCGTCAGCATCTTCCACGATGGTTCGTTGGGACTCATCGGAACCTCCTTATAGGGCACAAAGCCCGCAAAACACACGTAACGCACATTTCTGTTGTAGTGCCGAATGGTAAAAAGAATGCTAAATCGCGTTTTATGGTTGGCGTACAGGAAGACTGTTCGAGCAACAGTGGTGCTTCCATACCGGCGGCAAAAAGGTGCGGTTTCGTCCAGCGTCAATTTGCTTGGGGTTCGCATGCGGAGGCAGCAAGTCCACCTAAAACGGGCCGCGATTCAGCTTGAGCCCGCGTTCGTTGGACGCGTAATCATCGATCGTCAGCCTCGCCCCCTTTACACGGCCCGGCGGGCCAAGTTGCGATGTCCCGCTGGAGTCGAGCTCGGATTGCGCGAATGGTCGACGCAAGCTGGGAGAGCGTCTTCTGGAAGCTAACTTTTCAGATCACTACATGCTGAGTTTGATGCGTAACTCGACTCGAAGCGCGAAATTTGCGGCGAACCAAACGATTAAGGCCGAGCGGAGGCAGACTGCGCTTCGGACGAGAACGTTGTGTTTTGCCGCATGTAAAGTCCTCGAGACTCCACTGTCTGCCCGTTAACGCAACGGCATCAGTCGCTGAATTGAGGCCGAACGTCCGATCGCGGCCCTGTCTAGTCTCCTTAGTGTTCCGCCAAGAGCACCTTGCGGGTTGCGTCGACCCGGGTGCCACGGACGGAATGGAAGGAAGCCCACAGCCCGTTCGGGAATTGACGCCGTCCAACAATGACCAGCAGAAATCCCGGGAGGTGGTGGCTCGATTGCTTGACCAATTCTCTGATGCTCCAAAGGTCATCGGGAGATGGCCTCGGCGCGTCTTCGGGATGCGTGTGCCAATCGCCTACGTAATCGAGACCTAAGGTATGGTGCTGGAATATCTCCTCCTGTTCGGAGGGGCGGTGGGGTCGAAATGAAAAACGTGAGCGGCGGTCCCGTGACCGAGGGCCGGTTGCAGCGACGATCTCCCAGTCGTCACCTCGCACGCGTGCGAAAAGTTGCCCGCCAGCCTCTTTGTGGTAAAAACGCGTCTGGCGGTGTGCGTCGAATGTCGCAATTGCGTCGGAGGCGATGCGAACCGAGAGCCGCCCGACCTCGAAAGTCAGACCGGGGCTACTCACGGAAACGGCCAATCGCCGACGAAAAGGCCGCCCATCTCGCCTGGCTGCCCGCGCGCTGCTATCCAACCGGAGGCAACGGAGGCCTCCGCCTCTTCGAACGAGACGGAGTCGGCGATCCAGGAATGCCATGCTGGAGATTCTTCGAGACCGCGAAGTGCGTCCACCGCGAGCCGGGCGACGAGAGCCTGAGCATGCGCGAGCTCGACCGCGCCAAACGTCGTCGACGCACCGCCGCACTCCGGCGGCGAGGGCTTTCCACCCACCACGACGGGCAAACGGGGATTTCCGTGGTCGTCGAGGCCCTCGGCCAACCGTGCGCCCTGTCTTCCCAAGAGGAGAGCGTGTGAGGCGAGCGCATGGGCCTCCATCCAACCGTAGACAGCGGAGGCTTTGCACCCGGGGCGGGCGAGCGCATATTCGACCGATGCGTCGGCGGTCCAATCGCCCGTACAGCTGATGATCAGATCCGCTTCCTGCACAACTTCAGGATACGCGCGAGCGAACGCCGCGAACGTCTTTTGGTAGCCTTGCACGAAGCCTATCATCGGTAGCGCCGCGCGGATGGCGGCGGCGAGAGATTTCGCCTTGCCATGACCGACGAAGCTTGCGCCGAGTTCGTGCCGGCGAATGTTCTCCCACCCCAGACTGTCGGGATCGACAAGAGTCAGATGCTCGACCCCGGCCTGTGCGAGCATGCGGGCGACGCCCGATCCGAGTGCGCCGCAGCCGAGGATGATGACTTTGACGGCCGCCATCTGCCGCTGCACGCCTTCAGGCATTCGAGAGGATGCAGCGTCCAGCCGGTCGGTCGCCAGGCGCTCGATTCGGAAGCGCGCGAACAACGCCTGCGAGGGATCTTCCGCGCTCTCCAACCCTTGTCGCAGAACGCGCTTCGTTACCGGCAGGCCCGATCGATCGAGCGGCCGGCGAAGGCGTAAGGCGGCGTAGTGTTCGCGGCCCGAAGCAGGCCGCCCCGCCAGCACGACGAAAGCCTCCTTTGGATCGCTGTTCACCAGACGGGCAAGAAGGTCGGTGCCATCTTGAGAACGGGCCGCCACTAGCGCCCAGAGCTCGGCCGCCGTGTCAGGGTAGCGGTCGGGGGCGGGAAGCGGGTCGATCGGGACGAGTGCCGCTGTCTTCGGCCACTTGGGGGCGTTGCCCGTGCGATTCGTCCAGAATCTAATTGCGTCCGCTTTGGTAGGCAGTATGAATACCTGATTCTTCGTTTGCAGAGCGCGAACCAGTCTACTGCGCGTAGTGCCTTCGGGGCCGGGCAATACTTCGGCTATCAGATCGGTCTTGCTGGACCAATTCAACCAATAGAGGCCGAAATCTTCTCGAAAATCCTCGTCGTGCTGCCGGGTTTCGTTTTCTGCGAGGAGGCGGAAAGCTTCCGACAAAGCCCGCTTGATAGTAGCGACGCCGTCGCCCGGTACCGGCTTGCCGCCGAGGCAGAGCTTGCCGTCCTTCTCGATATGCGGCTGAGCCTGTCCTCGCGTGTAGCCGCCGAGATAGACGCGCGCGGCGCTAAAAGGAAAATCGGCGTCGACTTGTAGCTCGAGTTCTTGCCCACGCCATCTTAGCCGCCAACCATCTACCATGCCGGTGCGCAGCGAACCTGCGGGTACGCGGCCGAGAAAGTCGTCGCCGAGCCCGGCGAACCAGTCGTCGAGCTTCGGCGGGGCGGGCGGCGCCGCCGGAGCGGCTTCAAGCGGCAGGCTCACGCGTTACAATGCTCCCCAGGCGTAACGGCTCTCGCCCTGCTTGATCACTGCGGGACCACTAGCCTTCTCGACTTGCGATTTCTTTGCGGGATCCGGCTGTTTAGAGAACCAGTCGGTGTTGAAGAATCTGTCCCACGCCTTCATCGCCTCCTCGTGCGAGCAGTCGAGCTTGTCGAGCACGTCGAGATGCTTGAGGTTCTCGTCGATCTTCTCTTTGAAGAATTTGGTCTTCTCGTCTCCGGACTCCGCGATGTTCTCGTTCAGCACGGGATGTCGAACGGCAGAATTCAAGGCAAGCACGAGGCTGATGGACCTCAACGTCTGTCTGAGGACGTGATCGTCACGCCCCTGCACCTCGCTGAAGTGATCGGCGACGAGCTTTGAGATGGCGAACCCGCTCGCTATCTTGTCCGACCAGCCGTAGCGGCTACGGGCGAACCCTTTGGCCAGGCGGACGACGCGCACGAATTGTCCGTCGTTGCCGTTGGCGGTCGCGTCAGACGACCTGCTCTTGTTCTCCTCCTTGAACCACTTGGTGTTTGCAAGAGGGTCCGACGTGCGCCACTGGTCGCCGGCGGCAATCTCGTAGGACTTGTCATCTTCGCCGGTGAACGGGTTTTTGGTGCGGTTTTCGCGATAGACCGGCACATCGACGTGATAGCCGTTGGTCTTGTAGTAGACCCTGACGCAGTTATTGCGGGCCTCGGGTTGATCCGCGAAGCGGTCGTCCTGCAGCGCATCGCTAACCATCTTTCGGGCATCTGCGGGCGACTTATCTTCGTCCTTGTCGTTCTTGAGGCTGTCACGACTGAAATAAACGCCGTCGTCGACGTCGTAGTCGCCCCGGTCGTGCTGGATCATCGTGCGCATCGCGTAACTGCCTTGGGTCCGGGATCCTATCGATTTCGGACTCTCGTTGCGCGCCAGCCCATTCTTGAGCCTATCTCGGTTGGTCTTCGCTTTGCTGTAAATGTCGGCACGGTCGTCCTCGGACATCCGGACCTCCGAACGCTCGAAGCCCTTCATCTGTTCGTTGCAATCCTTCACGACATCGTCTCCATCTTCACGCCCGCTTTCGGCATCTCGGGCAGGCTCATCATCAGCGCTCTCACCATCCGCCCATCGGTGTTGTTCGGATCGTCGCAGGCGCTCTTGGCGACGTCCGCATCGTTGCTCGCCTGTTGGATCAGCCGCTTGACGGCTTCAGGCCGGGCATCGTCGAGCGCCAGGTATTTCATCATCTCGGCCGGCACGTCCTTGTTGGGGAAGCGCAGCCTGGTGACGGGGCGCCCCAACTCGGTCAGCTTGTTGCCGATGAAGCGCGCCATATTGTCAAAGGCGAACTCCTGGGCTGTGATGCTCAGGGCGGCGGCCTCGGCACCCATCTTCCAGCCGAGTATCGAACGATGCACCTTGCTGGCGGCGATGAGTTCGCCCTCCGGTCGGGAGCAGGTGCCCAGCGAGAAGATCTGGATAGGCGCCTTCGAAGGAGCGCACGCAAGGGCGTCGGTCAGCCCGACCATGATCGGATTGTTCGCCCAAAGACCGCCGTCGGCGAACACCTGTTCGACGCCATGGTCGTTGTTTGGGTCGTCGATCGCGGCCAACGATCTGAAAATCGGTGCGGCGCTCGAGGCCATGCAGACGTCGACCAGCTTATACTTGTCATCGCGCACGCCGCTTTTCGGGGTCTTCTTGAAGACCCAGGAGCGATGGCTGCTCATGAGGATGGCAGGAATCGACAACGAAATACCGCGCTTCTCGAAGACGTCTAGTATGGTCGTTTCTTCAAGAACGTCGGTTAGAGCTTTCCGCAGAACCGCATCGCCCTTGCGGACATAGCGGCCGCCAACGAACATGCGCCAGACCGCGCTTGCAGTACCCTTGATCCGATGAGGGAAGATTTCGCGACCGTGCTCGCGGTACATCCCGACGATGTCGCCCATCGGGCGGCCGACCGCTAGTGCGCAGCCCACGATGGCGCCCGTACTGGTGCCGGTGATCAGATCAAAACCCTTGCCGAGGTCGAGGCTTTCTTTGCCGCGGATACGCGCGAATTGAGTGACAAGGCGGTCCAAGAACGCGGCAGTGTAGATGCCCCGCATGCCGCCGCCGTCCAAGCTCAGCACCCGATAAGGTCTTGCGTCGGATGCAGGTCCTGCTTTGTCGTCGTCCGCAATAAAGATAGTCAAACCTCCCCAATTGATTCATGCTTCGTTCGCCGCAAGGCTCAACGTAGTGACGACGCCGATCACAAAGATCGGCCGACTTCGCCAAACTTGTTGCAGGATCAAAAACCCCGAAAGCGTTCGGAAGCGCCGCCGATTCCTTTTGAATCCTAAAGAACCGAATTAAACGAGTAGTTGAGATGGAGCCGCATACTCGCGGCTGCAAGAGCTCGGAAGCCCTTCAGGCTTCAATTTTTGCTGCATAAAACACCATTTCTTCCATTGACTCTAAGGCCGTTCACCTCCGTGCCGATTCGCGATGCGAGTCGCAGGGTCGTGTGGGGCGCTGTCCCCGCGTTGGTAGGCCCAAAGGCTCAGCTTTCGAGGAGGCGCGCGGCGCGGAACAGAAACGCCGACGACAGCGAAAGGATGACGGTGACGCGAGTCGATGGACAGTAGATTATATTTTGAGCGGAGTTTCGGCCTCGATAGTCCGGTGCCGACGGCCAGACGGCCGACCGAGAAAGCGAGTACAGAAGACGTGTAAAAGGGTGGGCGAGAACACGAGTCGTCGGGCAGGGGAGTCTCGAATGGGCGGCATTTGGAGCACGGCCAATAACGTGGCGGCGAGCGCTAATTTGTGGTTGCTGCGAATTCTGAAGTCGAGCGATCCCTCCATACTCAAAACGGACGAGCTTCAGTACCTCGAAGTGCAGAACCGCCTTGATCAAGAAGCGGAAGCCGTCGGAAATCTTGCGTTTGCCTTGGAGGCTGCTGAAGACGTCGAAGAGCTCTTTCGTCCCAGCGAGGGCATAAACATCGCATTGTCCGGTATTGCCACGCCGGAGCGGAGGGTGCCCGAAGGCGTGCTGATCAAGGCTGCATCGGTGGCTTTTGCACATGTGTTAGAGGAGATCGGAAGGGACAGCCGGAAGATATTCGACATCCCCCCGGACAGATGGGAAGAGATCGTCGCGGCGGCCTACGATGAGGCCGGCTTCGACGAGGTGATACTAACGCCGCGGTCAGGCGACCACGGCAGGGACGTGATCGCCATACGCAAGGGCATAGGCAGCGTCAAAATTCTAAATTCAGTGAAGGCTTACAAGCCCGGTCACCTCGTCGCGTATGACGATGTCCGGGCATTGCTGGGCGTCTTGGCCGGAGAACGAGATGCGTCCAAAGGGATCATCATCACGACGAGTGATTTCCCGCCACGGATCTTGCAAGATCCGTTTATCGCTCCGTTCGTTCCCTATCGCCTCGAAATGATGAATGGAGTCGCGCTTCGTGAATGGCTGAAGACGCTCGCAAAAGGTTCTCCGGTTTAACCGCGCGCGTCATGATTCATGGGTACAACAAGAGCGGCCCCGCCCCACCGCGGCAATCGATGCGCCGCCTCCACGCTTCCGATCGCTAGAAGGCAATGAGGCTCCTTTTCCACTTTCGCCGGGCGTGCGAGATGCGCCGTGCGCTCGTATCTCGTCCTCCGGACCCAAGTCACGACGGACCGGCGACGTAGCGTACTTGTCGGCAGGGGCAGCCACACATGCAACTAATAGTCGCATCATATTTAAGAAAAACGTCTTGATTGCCGCCAGGAAAAGTTAGCTTCCCGATTTCGGTTTTCCACGCTTTCGAGGCCGTCGAACGCGGAATCGATTCGCCCACGTCAATCCGACGTGCAAAGACTACCGGCGAGCATGGCTTGCGCAGATCGGGTGCGAGCGGTCACGAGGCGTCGAGCACCCGCGAAACCAACGAAATCGAGAGGCAGCATGGCAAAACGTAAGCAGGAAACGCATTGTCAAATCTCAATCACCGCCAAAGGCGTCCGCATCATGTTGCCCAAGAGCGATGATCTTTCACGTCTGTATTCGCGCAAGCAGGTGAGGGGCATCATCGCCGACCTCCAGGATGCTCTCGATAACGATTTGTTCCGCGCCTAGCAGGTCTCGACTGGCTAAGATCATCGGAGACGAGCGGCCCATATGGCGGTCGTCATTCCGGCAAGGCAAGTCGATCCAATTGCATTGAAGGTCGGTTCGTTCGCGCGTCACGTTGTAGCAGGCCAATACTGCTTGCCAGGTGCCGGTCGAGCCAGAGGACGTGCTCAACGTCCGCCTAAATGCTTTGGGACGAAAAGATCGTCACCAAATACCGTCATGCCTGAAGGCCGCCTCAGTCGGGATATATCCCGCCAGCGGCAAAGTATGCCTTCAGAAGCGCTTCGCTCCACGCCTTCATCGCCGCTGTCTTCTCGGGAATCCGCTGCGCCTGGAAGTACCAGATTTTGCCGGTCTGGCCGACGCGGTCGAGGTCATCCCTGCGGTCGCCTGCGATCTCGTGCCCGATCACCAGCGACGCGGTGCCCGGCGGTAGGGAAGTATGGTCGAGAATGTAGTCGCCAAGGGTCGAGCGGATGATGTGCATGGAGAACGGCGGGATACCTCTCAGCACGTCGCGATGGTTGCCCTCGCGCAGACCGCGCATGCTGCGCAAATGGTTCGCGAGAGCCGACCCCGATACGGCGACGTCGCCGATGCTCGTCACGCGAGACGCGAACACCCACTTACTGGTCCGGTTGCGGTCCTTCCCGCTTCGAGGGCGGTGACGACGTTATGACCGTGCCGACGCGGTGGCTCGAAGCTGGAGCTCGGAATGATCCCCGCGGATCATCCCGACACGCTCGTCTACCAAGGCATCCATGCCGGCGTGGCCGAGTACCTCCTAGGGGAACATCCGGTCACCGGGACAGAAGACTACTGACGGCCGCGAGCCGCCGAGCCGCCGGTCCCTACAAGATCTACTCGCGGGCCCGTTCGCTCTGTCGTGGCATCAGTCATGCCCACCCCGTTGGCTTTTTTTCGTGCCTCCGAGCCTCCGAGACCTCGACTCTTTTGTTCTTATTATGTTCTAATACTGCATGACCGACCGCCCCGCCAGCTGGCGCATGCCGAGCCGCAAGCAGATGGAGCAGATGGCCACCGCCGTCGGCAGAAACGCCCCATCCAGGCGTGGATTGGCTCCGGACGACGACTTGCCGCCCGAATACTGGCAAGCCTTACTGGATGACCCGCGTCCCGAGGGCGACCGTCCAAGCCCCGGCGCGTCCGGACGCCTGCTGCAGCTGTGCAAGATTCCCCAGCATTTACTGAGGGTGGGCTGCCGGCGCTGCAGCCGGACCGTCGAGATTCAGAAGGCCGACGCCACTCGCCTGTACGGTCCGGAGGCAACCTGGGGGCAGGTGGGCCAGCGCTTGCTCGACAAGACGTGCACGCAGCGGACCGGTAGGCATGAGGAAGACGGCTGTTGGCCGTCGTTCGGTGGCACCTAGTCCGGCGGCGCGGCCATGGCCCCCAAGCACCATCCGACCCCCTTGTCCGGAGGCGACCGTAAGGCGCTCGCCAAGGAACTCGGCCGGGCGCGCGCGATGACGACGATTCTAGCCGGGCAGTCCGACGAGGCCCGGGCCAAGGGGGAGGCGCTGATCCGGACCGCGGACAAACTGCTCTGCGAAAGCTGGAACGAGCGGATGTGGGCGGACGGCGGCCCGATCGACCCGTCTCCCACGATCGACCAGTCCCTGAACGGGGGCTACTCATGGATAGAGATCGAGTGCTCGCGCTGCAGGGCCAAGCGGGACGTCGACATGGCCGCGCTTCGCCATCCGCCCACCACGTTCGTCCACGACCTGGCCGGCCGTCTCCGCTGCAGCAAGTGTGCTAAGGCCGGGCGCCGGCCGCCGGCTACGCTGCTGCAGCTGGCGCAGCGGGCTCGCCATCCAGATCCGGAGACCTGACCACCCGTGTGCAATCTGTACTCTATCACCACCAACCAGGCCGCCATCAGCGCGCTGTTCCGGGTCGTCAACCGGTACCTCGGCAATCTGGCGCCGATGCCGGGCGTCTTTCCCGACTATAAGGCCCCGATCGTCCGCAATGGCGTTGATGGCCGGGAGCTCGCGACCGCACGCTGGGGCATGCCGTCGTCGTCGAAAGCGCTAATGGACGCCACTAAGAAGCGCGCCGAGAAGCTGCAGGCCAAAGGCAAGACCGTCAATTTCAAGGAATTGCTCAGGATGGAGCCGGACGGCGGCACCACCAACATCCGCAACGTGAAGTCCAAGCACTGGACGAGATGGCTGGGTCCGGAGCACCGCTGCGTGGTGCCATTCAACAGCTTCAGCGAGTTCAACAAGGCGGAAGGCGGCGACATCTGGTTCGCGCTCGACGAGACCCGCCCGCTTCTCTGCTTCGCCGGCATCTGGACCAACTGGACGTCTGTCCGGAAGGTCAAGGACGGCGAGACCACCAACGACCTCTACGCATTCCTTACGACGGAGCCGAACGCGGACGTCGGCGCCATCCACCCGAAGGCCATGCCGGTGATCCTCACGACGCCGGAAGAGGTCGAGACCTGGATGACCGCGCCTCAGGACGAGGCGCTGAAGCTGCAGCGGCCTCTTCCGGACGGAGCGCTCCGGATCGTGGCACGGGGTCTGAAGGAAGATACCCCGGCTTCGCCTTCCTGACTTCGCGGACACCGAGTGATCGGCGAGTAGGCAGCTGGAGCCCGAGGCACTTGACTTCACTCACAGCATTCGAACAAAAATAGAACAAACGATTCCAGCCGCGAAGGTCCGCTTGGCCAAACTGCCGCAACTGCCTGTTTACTATTATCTCGACCATTTCGCCGAAATGCTCGGGTTCGTGCAGCGAACGTACCAACCCGTTCTTGGCGTGGAACATCACGCTTTCATAGCGCGCTTCGAGGGCCTTTCGAGAGATGCCCGATGCCTGTTGATCCGCATGATCAACCGGCGTGGTGCGATATTCAATCGGTCCCTGTTCGACTACCCCGAGATCGACGATATCGAGCAGGCCACGTCGGATCTGATGATGGTTGGTCATGCCCGGGTGCTCGGCGAAGTCGACTATGCCGGGTTCGTCGCGTGTCTTCGCAAAGATGTCCTCTTCACCGGAGCACAGGCGGCTGGGGGTAAAGACGTCCGCAAGTCTTGGGCCAAAGCCAAATTCATCGACTATTATATCGAACAGATCCCCTTCTCGACGGCCGCGCAGCACTGCGGCGCCCGGAAATTCATCGCTCTCGACGGCACGCGGCCAATCGAATTCCTGCTCTATCTCTACTTCGGCAAGACCGAGGTGAACCTCAAGAACTTCGCGCTGCGGGACCTGGGCATCCTCCACACCAACCGCGAGACCGCGTTCAGCGCCCGCTTCACCGATGCCGAGGAGGCGCTTGCCTCGTTCCACTACAGTCAAATTCTCGACACCCTTGAGGAAGGATCAGAGCCTGTCCACAGGCGCGCCGCCATCGACGTGCTGTCCGGGCCTGCCTGCGGGACACAGTACGCCAACGAGCTGCGCAGCCGAGCGGCTCATCAGACCGGACTTTTCTTCGAGAAAGCGGGCGAGAGCGATCTTGCCCGTCAGCTCTACCGCGCGGGGTGCTCGCCGGACTGCAACGACCGCCTGGTCCGCCTGCTTTACAATACGGGGGATCGCACCGGAGCCGAAGACCTGCTGCAGCGGATGATCGATGATCCCGCCAGCGACGGGGAGCACGTTTTCGCAACTGACTTTTACGCTCGCAAGTTCGGAGGGAGGCGCACAGGTGTCTACACCGAACTGCTGCGGTCCGGGCGAACGATCACCGTCGACGATACGCATCGCGGCAATCCAGAAGCAGGCGTCGCCGGCGTTCTCCGGCGTGAGGGCACCAAGGTTTTCTTCACCGAGAATGTGCTGTGGCACACGCTGTTCGGCCTTCTCTTCTGGGACGAGCTCTTCGAGAGCACCCGAATGCCCAGCGGGTTCGACTGGCTACCCCATTGCCTGAAGGACCGCAGCTTCCGTCGGCTCTTCGCCGTGCCGATCGACGAGAAACTAGTCGCTATCGCATCCGGAGCTTCTCTTCCGTTGATCCTCCGCACCGTCGCAGCTAAATGGGGCCGCCCGAATGGGATCTTCAGCTGGGATCATGTGGAAGTGGAGGCGCTCCGCGCGCTCCTCGAAGGATTCGATCCAAGTGCTATAGCCAGCATCGTCCGCAGCATGTGCGACGATTTCCGCGGCATGCGGGACGGTTTCCCCGACCTGATGCTGGTGCAGGACGGCAAAGCGTCCTTCATGGAGGTCAAGGCCGAGGGGGACGTGATCCGCCGCAACCAGCTGACCCGTCTCCGCCAGCTCGGCGCCGCCGGCATCATCGCCGAGATCGGTCGGGTGGATTATCGTTTCGACCCCCAGCAGGACTACGTGGTGGTCGATATCGAGACGACCGGCTCCTGGTCGAATGGCGATCGCATCACCGAGATCGGCGCGGTGAAGGTTCGCAATCACTGTGTCGTCGACGAGTGGCATTCTCTCATCAATCCCCAGCGTTCCATTCCCGCAAAGATCGTTCAGCTGACCGGCATCACGAACGAAATGGTTCGGGACGCACCTTTGTTCGCGGAGGTAGCGGACCGATTCATGGAGTTTATGGGGGACGGCATTTTCGTCGCCCATAATGTCAGCTTCGACTATGGTTTCATGGCCTACGAATTCGATAGGATCGCGCGGCGCTTCAGATTCCCGAAGCTCTGCACGTGCGCCGGAATGCGGCGGCGCTATCCGGGACACAAGTCCTACGGACTTGGGAAGCTTTGCGAGATATATGGCATCTCGCTCGACAATCATCATCGAGCCTTATGCGATGCGCGGGCCACCGCGCAGTTGTTGAACCTCATCAACAAGAAGCGGAGCGAAGAGGGGTACCGCGAAGCAGCGTAGCAATTCATAACCAAGCAGGTGCCTGGACTGCGGGCTGACAATTCTAAAGCTTCCGGCTAAGTTCCACTGCGATTGCTATTCTGATAATACGAAATATCACTTGCTCCGTCGGGCAAAACAGTGGTTCATAAGGCGCTGGTCCTAGCAAGCGGAAGGAGCCAGCCCGATGGCAAATGACGTCGAGACGTTCTCGGAATTGTCCAGGATTGCGAAACTGAATGGTGACTTCCGAAGGAACTACGGCACGTTCATTGGAGCGGTTTTGTATCTCCGCACCGTAAGCGCCGCCCGCCGAAGCCCTTGGCTTTGGGCCGGCCTGATTTCGATCGCTCTTTCGACGGTGCTGAGCTGGTTGGGGCGGCACGGTTGGTTTTTGCCAGCATTGTCTTGATGGCACAGAACAATGCCTCCTTTTCCTCGTAAAGCGCGCGCCGACGCCGACGAAGGGAATCAGATGAGAGCCAGACGTAGCGTCCCGAACTCAGCGGGGCAGGCAACAGCACGTAGTCCTCAATCGCCCGATTCGCCGCATCCAACCGCATCACGGCGAGCAGGCCGGATGAGATCTTCCTTCGGTAGGCTTTCCATTGCGCAGCGTGATCCTTTCCACGATGCGCCAGTCGTCGTGCCGAGAAACGAAACGACGCGCACGCCTCCCACATCAAGCCCGATACCGTCCGGAACAAGATCGACCTGGAGGCCGAGGTCCGTTCGCAGCGCCTCCGCGAGTTCTGTGGCATGCCTCGATTGTTCGGCGGCCCAAAAGTCCGGGTATCGATCCAGTCGCAGTCGCGCGGCGACACGTATCCGATCAGCGCATAGGCCTTCCGCAGCGAACCGAAGTGCTTCACGAACGAGGAGACGTGATTGAGACCCAGAGTCGTATTGATGATGTGCGAGTTAAGCTTACCGCGCCGGCGGAGCGTGAGACGAAGGCGCAACAGCATCTCTTCTTCCGGAATCTCTACGCGGCGCTCGGCCAGCAGCTTCTGGGCGCGAGCGAAGATGCCTTGGTCCACGATAGGCTCGATCGCCGCAAAGCCCCTGACCCAAGCGTTGTCCGGATTCTGACCAGCTTCTGCCCCAAGCGTCTTGAGGTGCGATTGTAGACGGTCTTGCCGATGTAGTTCTCGTTCCCGAGAATGGTGGGTATCATGCCGTCGGTCCAGGGCCGACCGTTGTGATTGGCGATGCCCGCGTCGTTCAGTTGGCGACTGATGTCGCTGTAGGATTTCCGGCAGTTGACGAACCGATCGAAAATTTCCCGGATCACTGCGGCCTCTTCCGCCGAGCCGTGCTGCAGCCGAACGCGATCCGATTGCAGAGCCTTGAATTGTCCCTTTTCGAGAAGGGCCTTCGGATGCTCGCTTTCGTCGACCATCAAGCGTCGCAGGCCATACCCGACAGGAGCGCCAACGCGATATCCAAGGCTCGCGACCCGGCAGTGTCCGGCGTGCACCTTGACGGAGAGCTCCCGGCTCCGCTCGGCGGCCATGCCGCGCTTCAGGTTTTTCGCGATCCCGGAAACAAAGGTGCGGTCGTTCTTGAAGATCTCCGCGCAATACTCGACCTGTACGCCGCCACGCTTGCACAGGAATTCGTAGTAGGCACTCTCGTCGACATCCTGGAACCGGCCCCAGCGACTGACGTCGTAAACGAGGATGTGGTCGAAGTCGGCTTGGCCCGACTGAACATCTTCGATCAGCTCGATGAGACCAGGACGCCCCTTGATCCGAAGCCCGCTGCGGCCCTCGTCGCGATAGGTACGCACAATCGTGAGCGTGTTCGCCTCGGCATAGGCGGCGATGGCCGCCATCTGGTTCGCGATCGAGTAGCGCTGGAGCTCCCTCGACATTCGAACGTACTGCGCAGCACGGCCTGCCCGGGATCGCCTCGCCAAGCTTGTCCCTTTGGGTAGAACGAGCCAATTACCCATGCACCCCTCCTGCCACTTCGGAGGTACCTGCGAGTGCAATTACACCTTCCACGGTCGGGATAGCAATGCCGAGCAGCCTGCAGGGCACCGGGCCGCGCCTCATGCCGGCACCGGAAGTTGGCATTGTGCACAGGGCCGCGGAACACGGAGACAAACCTCAGCCCTGCCGATTGCGAATCCCTGCTGCGTGCTAACCGCCCGGAACGAGAAGGCAGGCGAAAGGATTCGTCCGGCGGGAGTTGATCTGAATGCTGATGACGAAGGAAAGACGGCCGGCGATCAGAACACTGCGCGGATGGGCGCTCGGCGTGCTGCAGGAGGCGGGCGCCGTTCACGAATGCGAGGAGCATGGCTGGGCAAAGGAGCGGGCCGACCCTCACGCCCGGGAGCGCGCGTTGGACATCGCGAGGCAGGAGCCTCCAGACGGCTTGTCTCCAGACCAGGCTGTCGCCGAGGTCCGCGGAGTGCTGGATTCGGTCGGCGATACCTGCCCTGAATGCCCGCCCGACTGAAGCGCACCAACAACCCACGGCGCGACGCCGCTGTCGATGATCAAGGGATCAGGGGCGCCGCCGTGGTGCCAAGATGCTCAGCAGCAGCGCGTACCCGGCCAGCGTGCTTTCGCCGCTGCTCCGCGAACTCCGCTGCGTCAACCGACGAACGCACCTTGTAGCCAGCCGCCGTCAAGCGGGCGCACACCCGCGGAACTGCCGCAGCACTGGTGTCGTCAGATTCTGCCTCAAGGCCGATCAGTCCATTCAGATCGTCGATGAGGCGCAATCCTTCGCTTCGGAGCAGGACCGCCGGCGCTCGGCTCTCGCGGTCCTCGATCAGCAGTTCGAACATCAGTGCGAGGTCCATCATGGCTCCGAGCGTTGCAGGCCAGCCCGAGCCCACGCCGACGGATCGGAAGTAGATCAGCGATGGATGGGAAGCATGGCTCTGCAGGACGGTGGCGCACCAATCCCGTCCCCTGTAAAGCACGCGCCTGATCTCCTCCGGAGAGTCGAGGTCAGCATAACGCTCCAGCAGTCCGAGAGCCGAGGGCGGCTGACCCGCAGCCGTCGTAAGTTTAAGTATTCCGGCATCGCGGCGGGAAATGCCTTCTTGCACCTGGAGCAGGTATGTGACGGCCATCGTCAGGACCGAAAGGCCCGAAAGGCCGGCTAAGACGAGGGCCCAGCGGGCCGGACCGTGGGCCTCGATGCCGCTCAGTCCCACCGTACACAACGCGCTTCCGACGATGAACAGTGCCTCCTGGAAATCGGCTGGCGGCGCGAACCAATCGCCCAGCGCATGCGCGATCAGGCCGAAGCCCAGCCACAGAAGCACCATCCAGATCAGGAAGGAGCCCATGAGGATCGCCGGCGCAAAGCTGGTGGAGACCCCGCTCTTGCCGCGGCGGGCCCACTTCCAAATCGGGAGCATGATGGCGAGCAGCCGTCGCGCCACGCGGAGCGCGCCTCGGCTCTCACCGGGCACCACCACCGTATCGAATACATCGCGAAGGGCGAGGACGACCAGGACAATTCCTGCGATGATCTCGACCGTCTGTATAATCATGGAGCGCCGCCAGGCGAGATGTGCTCGAACTCGTCACAATTGGGCGCGTGGAGGATCAGCAATCCCGCCCAACAGGCCAGAACCGAGGTCAAGACCGATCCTGCGGAGATCGTTCTCCGGCTGTCCGCTCGTCGGTCCAAATGCATCGGCGCATTTTCAATTAACCAGCACCAACCCCAGGGTGCCGCGGCCGTTCCTATGCGCAGCTGCTCGGAGCCACCCTGTGCTTGGCCAAAGCAATCCGTACTCAAGCTCTGCTGGGTTGCTGACTTTGTTGATCTCAGGCTGCAGTGGCCTCACCCGAGCATCAACTGAAGTCTCGATCAGATCCTGTGCAGGAGCTTCATCTCGGCCGCCAGCCGGAAACTTCGTTTTCCGGCGAGCGCCGTCGCCTCCCAAATCGCGCCGTTGGCGTCGCAGCTGCCCGAAAAGCCAATGCCCACTTCGTACCCGCCGAAGATCGCGTCGCGAGCCGCCGTGTGTTCCTGGTTGACGATTTCACCGCGCCAGCGGTTATCTGCAGAGGAGTAAGAGCCGAGATAGTAGAAGAAGGCGTCTCCGCCCAGCATGCGGCCGTCCTCCAGCAGCATCACACCGGTCAGTCCGCCGTCAATCCCATCGAGCGCGCGGATGCGCAGCCCGTAAAGGCCATTTGGGATGCCGCCGTCGCCGACCTTTCCTGGCGGCGGCAATGACTCCTCATCCAAGCTGGTCATCACGGAATGCATCACTTGATCAGGGAGCCGGACCGGAGAGGCGTCGAAGTGATAGGAATCGCCAACCGCACGGCCGCGCAGGATCAGCTCGTCATCGTCCGCACCATAGAGCTGCCGCACCTCGGGATTCATGGCATGGCGCTGTCCGGCTACGCGACCGACGATCACGCCATCGATCTCTTCGTAGCTTCCTACGTGCGCGAAAGCCGAGTTTCCCCCCGGCATGCGGCCACCGCGCACATGCATGACGCTACGGTTCAGCACGGGGCCAGCGCGATACTCGCATTTGTACAACCCGTCGAACAACACCCTTTCCCCGCTGCGCCTAGCGTATTGTAGCCGGTCCGAGGGTACGCGAAAAGGCGCCTGGTACAGTAAGAGCAACCGCCGCCTCAAGGCTCGCGTTGATCAAACCCTCCACATCGTACTCATCTTGCGAGGAGCGAATCCCCGAAGCAGGCAAGCAGGGCGGCCGGGCCGGGGTATACCTGGACACATCCAGCCTGCCTCAGCGAACTCTCGGTGAAGCCGCCGCACAGCACGCCGACGATATCGATTTCCGCTTTCCTCGCCGCTTCCGCATCGTAGGGGGTGTCACCGATCGCCACAGCATCGTGGCCCTCGACCCCAAGCTTCTTTAGGACCGCTTCGAAGATGTCGGGCGCCGGCTTCGATTCCTGGACATCGTCCGACGAGGTCGTCACGTCGACCAGGTCGCCGATGCCCGCGATGTCGAGATACTTGGCCAATTCATCCTTCTTGGCGGAGGAGGCGACGGCAATCCGCACGCCGGCATCCCTGACGCGCCGCAACAGATCGGGGACCGCCGAGAATGGGCGAACCAGCGGCAGATACTGGGACTTGAAGCGGTGGCTGCGCCATTCCTCCATTTCGTTGCCGTGGTCCCGCTGGGCTTCTTCGGACAGGAAGTGCGGAATCAGCTTGTCGCCGCCCTTGCCAATCTGGCCTCTCGCCTGCTCGAAGCTGACATCGTGGCCGAATTTGACCATCGCTTCGTGCCAGGAGAGGGCGTGGAGATCGACCGAATCCAAGAGCGTCCCGTCCACATCGAAAATTGCAGCTTTGGTCAATTCAGGATCCTCCCGAGCTTGAGCGACCGATCTTCGCGTACCATTCGGCGTAGGTCGTGTTTTTGGCCATGTGCCGGTTGAGATCCGGTGCGCCGTCTTCCCACCAGACGGGGCCTCTCTCACCGAGCTCGCGTTTTGCCTTGTCCACTGCCTTATGCGCGGCGGCCTCCGCCTCGGGGCCTGCGTTCTGCTTGGCGTTGGCGACCGCGCGACGGGCCTTCATCAGATGGCCGACGAGACCGGTCCGCTCCGCTTCACCGAGGCCACGGTTGGCCATGCGCCACAACCTGCCACGGACGACGAAGTAGCGACCGTCGGGCGTCACCGGATACTTCACGTTAGATCAGGCCGACTTGCGCCGCGCCCCTGATGCCGACTTCTTCGCCGCCGCTTCCTTAGCCGGCTTCTTACCGGCGATCGGCATCAGCATCTCCTTCTGAGCCGCCGCAGCTTTCTTCGTCTTCTTGGCAGGCTTTTTCGGAGCCTCGGTCTTGGCTGCTGCGCCGCCGACGCTCTTGCGTAGCGCGTCCATCAGATCAACGACGTTCTCGCCTTTCGGCCGATCCTTGGGCACGATCGGCTTGCCGGCACGCTTCTGGTTGATGAGCTCGATCAGAGCGCTTTCATAATGGTCCTCGAACTTCTCCGGCTCGAAGCTGCCCGCTTTCTGGTTCACGATGTGCCTGGCGAGATCGAGCATGTCCTTCGTGACCTTCACATCCTGGATCTCGTCGAAATACTCCTGTTCGCTGCGGACTTCGTACGGGTAGCGCAGCAGCGTGCCGACGAGACCCTTGTCCATCGGCTCGAGCGCGATGATGTGTTCGCGGTTGGTCAGCACCACCCGCCCGATAGCGACCTTGTTCATCTCGCGGATGGTCTCGCGGATGACCGCGAAGGCGTCGTGGCCGACTTTTCCGTCCGGACGGATGTAGTAGGGGCGGATCAGGTAGCGCGGATCGATGTCGGTCTTGTCGACGAACTCGTCGATCTCGATGGTACGCGTGGATTCCAGCGCGATCTCCTCGAGCTCCTCCTTGGAGACCTCGATGAACTGGTCCTTCTCGAGCTGGTAGCCCTTGACGATGTCCTCGTTGGGCACCTCGTCGCCGGTGTCGGCGTCGACCTTCAGGTACTTGATACGATGGCCGGTCTGCCGGTTCAGCTGATTGAAGGAGATCTTCTCGCTCTCCGACGTCGCCGGGTAGAGCGCGACCGGACAGGTGACGAGAGACAGCCGAAGGAAGCCTTTCCAGTTCGCGCGGGGGGCCATGATTACGCAACGCTCCAGGTACGGGGACTTGGACTCAAGACGAACGGCGCGACACAGTTCCGACTCTGCCCGCAGGCGTCCACCGCCAAATTGAGGACACTCCCGTCAAGCGCCCTGCGGACGTGGCGGGCAGTCTTGACTCTTACGAACAAAATGAGAACATGCGCCGATGACCCAACCCATGGCATCCGGACCGGCCGGCTTCGACTTGGAGGACGCCGCCGACCAGGCGATTGCGGCCTGTGGGGGCGACGCTCGGGAAGCTCTCAAGGCACTCATCATCGCGAATGGCTTCCTCGAGGCGCAGATCGAAGAGCTGCGGGCTTCGATTTCTGCCGGCTACTCGCGCGGCCGGTTCGACGTACCGCGCGACCGAAAGGATTGGTACGACTGACATGCCCGCGGTCACCTACTATGTGGCTCTGCCGTTCCTCCCTTCGGATGACGGTGTCGCTGCCGGCGAGGCCGTGGAGTGCTTCAATCCCAACGCCGCCGTGATGAAAGCCGAGGCGCTTTCGCGAAAGAACGGCGTCGTCGGAGCGGTGGCCTTCAGCCGCAGCGGGGATCCGGCTACGGGCGAATTCGGAGACGCAACGGTGATCCGCAAGTTCGGCGACCTGCCGGAAGACCTGAGCACCCTGTGAAGGGACGCGCGGAGAAGTGCTGCGAAGAGACCCGCAAGGCGACTACCTTCCGCTGAGCGACAGACTCATTCGAGTGACGATGTTGTCCCAGGCGTGCTCTTCCTCGGCGGGATAGTCGATCAACACGCAATGGATCAGCCGCCCCGAGAAGTTGCAGCGGTTGTACCAGACCTTGTCGCCCTTGTAGCTGGAGACCGCAAAGAACCGTGGTGTCACTCGCTTGTACTGAATGCGTGAAGGCGGGTGCTTTTTCGCGAGAAAGGCCGCAGGTGAATCGTTCTCGACGTTAGGCGCGGCCTGGATCGTGATGTCGGCACGCCCGTCGGCGGTTCGGAACCGTTGCCCGTAGCCGTCGGGTCGGCCAGCTTCTTCCGTGAAGATCGAAGATGGGAAATCCATCGAGGTGCCGGTCTGGGGAATGGTGTATTTGGTCCATCGCACCGGCTGCGCCGAGACCGTCGCTGTCGAGACGACAAGTGCCAAGGCGAGAGCGCTCATCGCTTTCATCGCACTTCCCTCCGACTATCACGGAGCAAAAAGCCGGAACGTCATTTACGTTCCAGACGCCTGATGCCGTTTATTGAAAGCGCCAGCTACTCGCCTCCTCGTGGGGACCATTGGGATCTAGCCTGATCAGCCTGGTCTCCCCGCCGGGCGAGAACCTGCCACCTCGGAGCGACGTGATAGCGTCTCCAGTGCTTCGGCCTCGTGGTATCAGGCGCGCAACGGGGACCTTGGCCGATGGAGCCGGCCAGCCTCCTCCGCTTGGCACCTCGGACACGTGAACTGGATTTCGCGTTGCGCGGAAGCGGACTTTTGGATGGTCGCCGCCATAGGCCATGCGCCGCATTGGGGACAT